>NZ_JBFTZQ010000007.1:0-295369 GCF_056406715.1 Arthrobacter sp. P1_B11 | reverse complement strand
GGCTGACCTACGGTAGGGCTTGTATTTATCAGCGTCACGTACTTAAAGGCTCGGTATGGGAAAGTTTTCGGGCACGACCACTTCAGGCCGTGAAAAGGCATACGCGCACCTGCGTGAAAGTGTCCTCACGGATCCGCAGCTGCAAGGCCAGTTCATCAACGAGACAGACCTTGCAGCCGACCTCGGCATTTCCCGCACCCCTGTCCGGGAAGCGTTGATGCTCCTCGTCTCAGAAGGTCTCGTCGAGCTGATTCCGCAGCGCGGCGCATACGTCCCAGCCATCTCTGGCAGGGAAATCTCGGAACTCATGGAACTTCGCAGCGTTCTTGAACGCTACGCGTCCCGGCTGGTCATCACGAAACAGCGTGTGCCGGCTGAAAGGATGCAAACGACACTCGACCTTCAGGCCGCCGTCCCAGATGACGATGATCCAGAGTCCGCACGCCATTTCATGCGCCTGGGAACCCTGTTTCACCAACAGCTCATTGACGCCGCTGGAAGCGATCTGATCTCCCGCACCTACAGCAATCTCCATGTCAGGCAAACGTTGGCAGGCGCTACCGCTGCGTGCAGGACCTCATGGCGGCGCCATGTCGTCTGCTCCGAACATCAGGGAATACTCGACGCCCTCATCGCGGGAGACGTTGTCCAGGCCCAAAAGGCAGTCGATGAGCATCTGGCCTCAACGAAGGACAACCTGTTCCGCAACTGACCGGAAAATTCCGGCCCACACCTCAACCACGCTTAACCGATGGGAGTTCTTCCATGCGTCTCGCAGTTGCCCAGATCATCAGCGGTGCCGACCCGACAGCGAATCTTGGCCTCATCAGGCAATACGCTGTTGAGGCCAAGAAAACTGGAGCCGAGTTGGTCGTGTTCCCTGAGGCGGTCATGCGCGCATTCGGTCACTCCCTCAACGACATCGCTGAGCCCCTCGATGGTCCTTGGGCCAACGAGGTCCGCAGCATCGCAAAAAGCTTGGATCTTGTCATCATTGCTGGAATGTTTACACCCGGCCGCGACGGCCGTGTCCGGAACACACTGCTCGTCACGGGACCCGGCATTGAAACTTCATACGACAAGGTGCACCTCTTTGATGCATTCGGATTTGCCGAGTCCGAAAGCGTCGATGCTGGGGAGAAATCGGTGACTTTCGAGGCGAACGGTACGGTTTTCGGGCTGGCCACCTGCTATGACGTCCGTTTCCCTGCGCTGTTCTCCGCCAATGCCAACGCCGGAGCCCAAGTGAACATCGTCTGTGCTTCGTGGGGATTTGGAGAAGGTAAAGCCGAGCAATGGGACCTGCTGGTCCGGGCAAGGGCATTGGACAGCACGACGTTCGTCGTCGCTTGCGGTCAGGGCGACCCGGAAACCATCGGTGCCGGGCCTGCTGGCGCAGCTCCCACCGGAATCGGTCGCAGTGCTGTTATCTCGCCGCTTGGATCCGTGCTGGCCAAACTTGGCGGCAAGCCCGAACTTGTGGTCGTTGACATCGAACCGTCACAGGTTGCCGAGGCCCGCCAAAAACTGCCGGTTCTGGCCAACGCCCACCAGTTCTAAGGTCAAGGCACGGACCATCCATATCTACTGACCACGAAGAAGTGAGAGACACACCATGACGCTGAAAGCAACGATCGTCGTAGGCAACCCCAAGCCGCAGTCTCGCACACTGGAGGTGGCCAAGAGTCTCACCGACAAGCTCCTCGTCCCGGGCACCTACATGCTGGAAATCATCGATCTCGCCGATCACGTCGCGGAAATCTTCGCCTGGCCATCGGATGAGATGGCTGCATTGAACGCCCGTGTCGCGGAGAGTGATCTTGTGGTTTTCGCCTCCCCGACCTACAAGGCCACCTACACGGGCCTCCTTAAAGCATTCCTGGATCGGTATCCAACCAATGGTCTAGTCGGTGTCACAGCCATTCCCGTGCACACAGGAGGCGATCTCACCCACGCCATGGGTCCCACGGTGAACCTCGCACCGCTGCTGGCTGAACTTGGTGCGGTTGTTCCTGGCCGCGGCTTCTACTTCGTGTCCAGCCAGATGGAGAACCTGGACGAAATTACTGCCCAGGCGGCGGCGGAGTACGCGGCTAATCTCAGCCGTGCCGCTAACATCGCCGCGTCATTGTCCGCGCCGGTTGCCTGAGGGAAGAAACACCACGTCTCTCGCCCAAACCTTGCCATGGTCCAGACCCCGGCGTTTGATCCCCGGGTTTTCCGTGACACGCTCGGGCACTACGCTTCCGGCATCACCATCATCAGCGGCATCGACGAGGACGACCCGATCGGCTTCGCCTGCCAGTCCTTCTACCCCGTCTCGACCGAACCGCTCCCGGACTCCTTCAGGTCAAGACCAACTCCCCACGGCGCCGACGAGGCCTCTACACCCGATACATAGGTATTAGTGACCCCCATGCCAATTGACCCCACCATTACGGTGCTGCTTCCACTAGGTTGGGCCTGCCGTGACTAGCGCGGGGGCTCCGGAGCACGGTCGAGAGAATGAGAATGCAATGCGAATGGCACGACTATTGACCAGTGAAGGCATTCGGCATGCCGTCTACCTGAATGAGGAATGGCATCACATAGATGATCCGTTTGCTCCGGTTCCAACGTTCTTGGGTCCAGTAACCTCGGCCGGGAAGGCCACACTGCTGGCCCCAACGTGCCCGGCGGTTATTGTCGGAATCGGGCACAATGACGGTAATCACCCGGTGCCTATACAGCCTTGGCTCAAGTCGGTCCACACTGTTGCCAGCCCGAATGATGTCATCGAGCCGCCGTGGCGGGTGGGCGCTGTGAATGTGGAAGGTGAACTTGCCGTCGTCATTGGTAAGAGTGCTGTTGACCTTACGGCGGAGAATGCTCTGGATCATGTCTTGGGCTATACCATCGCCAACGATGTCACCAACGCCACCCAGGCGGTGATTGACGAAAAACTCTTTCAAGCCAAATCAGGAACCCATTACACGCCGTTGGGGCCGTGGATTGAAACGGATATCGCAGATCCGGGGAACCTTGGCATCGACGTCACGGTCAACGGCCACGCCGAAGCCCGCTCAGGCACCTTCAACCTTATCTTCGGCGTGGTGGAGTGCTTGGTCCACGTGACGAAGTGGATGGCACTGGAACCCGGTGATGTCGTCATGACTGGAGCCCCTGGCACTATTGTCGGAGTCCAGCCCGGAGATACAGTGGCCATAACGATTGATGGGATCGGGACCTTGGTCAACGCTGTTGCCTGATCTTCGTGCGCATCCGGGCCTCTATCCCTTAGGCCGTAAGAGAACGGCCCAATCATGCAAGAAACCCCGAATAAGACACTGTTTTCGGTCCGGCAGTGTCATGTGAGTGTGGCTCCCTGGAAACCCTGCAAGCTTGGAGAAAAGGGACGGTGCCCGCTACGGAGCTTTTCTGCCTCCATGTCAGGACGTGCCACACGTGCGTGAAGAGCGCAGCCGGGACAAGATGCGGCGGGGCGACGTGGTGACTCTGACAGTGGTGCGCGGGAACGGCAGCGGAGGCCATCGAAGATTACTTGAAGACCGCAGGATGGTATTGATCCGTCTGCACGACTCACAGAGTGTGGATTGATATCCCCGACGACGCTATCGAGATTGGGGTTATAGGACAAAACGTGTGTAATTCCCGGGTGTGTCATGTGCGTCCTGCCCATCCGGTGCGGTGCCAGAGGCCTTCTTCAGGGCTGAGTCCGGTGCTGTAGAGCTCGGGGCCGGGGTCCCGTTCTGTCGGGGCGCTGGCTTTGGTCTTGGCTGGTCCGTAGTGGCGGTCTTGGATGAGCTTTGTTGGCGGTCGGGGTTGCTCGCTGTGCAGGTAGAGGTACCACTCGATGGCACGCTTCTGGTGTTCCTCGCTCGTGCCCCGGTGCGCCCGCAGCAGGAGCCGGAGCTGGGCGTTCGTGCCGCCTTCGATCCTGTTGGTCGTCGAGGCGATGTCCAGCCCGGCGTATTCGGCTTCCAAATACGTGAACAGCGTTCCGGCTTGGCTGAGGCGCTCCAGGAGCCGGTAGGCCTTGCGGAGCCTGTCATGCGTGTACCACCAGGACTGGTTGGACCGCACCCAGCCCGGACCATGGCGGTAGTGCTGCGGTAGGTGCGCGCTTTGACCAGGTGCCCGTGCTGCTGATGCCAGTCATGGAACCCGGCCAGCCAGGCTGCCGCGTCCGCCGGGGCCTTGATCCTCGTCAGCGCCCGTCCCAGCCGCAGCAACGCCTTGCCCGCATCGGTCCTGGGCCGGCCGGTCAGGTAGGTGCGCACGTTGCGCTGGACATGGACCAGGCAGCGCTGCACCGAGGTTTCGGACCAGCACTCGGACAGGGCCGCAGCGATCCCGGAACCACCGTCAGTGATCACAACCCTCGGGGCCGGAAAGCGTTCCAGCAACGCCGCCCACGCGGCCTTCTTCTCGGTGTCACACCACTGCCAACCCAGCACGTAGTCACCGGCAACAGCGATCAGGCAGCACCATGAACCCACGTAGATCCCATCGACCTGGATCTGGTCATGGACCTCGCCGGTCACCGGGATCCGCGGGGCAATGTTCCAGCACCACGCCGTGCGCCGACGCAATGACCGGGCCGTGCCGAACGAGGTGAACGATGACTGACTCGAGGTGCCCATCAGCCAGCCAAGGAACGCCTCCAATTCGGAGCGCCGGCTGACATCCGGGCGTTCACTCGAGCGGCTCGCACCGCATGCCAGACACCGGTAGCGCTGCTTACCGGCCGCCGTTTTCCCGTTCCGTACCAGCGATTGACCGCAGACAAGACATTCCAGAGATATGCAAGCACCCCAGCCACCCTAAGCGTCGAAAGCTTAGCCATCCCGGAATTCGCCCGCCAACACTGGGAAGCGAGCCCCTCCCATACACACGTTTTGTCCTATAACCCCGAGATTGTCTAACGGTGACGACGCCCCTCAAGCAAGAGGGCCACCCATCTCGCAACTTGGGTGGCCCTGACCGTTTAACTCCGGGGTAGGGGCTCACTGTGTGAGTTAGTGGAGGATTCCGCGTCGGATGGCTTGGGCGACCGCGGAGGCCCGGTCAGAGACTTCGAGCTTTTCGTAGATGTGTTGCAGATGCGTCTTAACGGTCGTCAACGAGATGTGCAGCTCGTTGGCAATCTTCTGACCCGAATGGCCATCTGCTGCAAGACGAAGAATATCGACCTCGCGGGCGGTGAGCGTCGGCCTCTTAGGGGTGTCCCGGCGAGTCCGTAGTTCACGGGCGAGAACGTCCTGCGCGAACGGGGCGATGATGGTTCCACCGGCACCAATGCGCAGGACTGCATCCGTGATCTCATCAAAGGACGCCGCCTTCTCCAGGAACCCGCGGGCTCCATGCGTGAAGGCTCTGAAGACCGTCTTGCTGTCCATGTATGCGGTCAAGACAAGAATGCTCGTCGGTGCCGCTTCAGCGAACAGCGTCTCAAGAACTTCCATGCCGCCGAGTTCAGGCAGTTGTAAATCCATGACTGCCACGTCTGGCTTCAGTTCCCGGATCGCTGCTAGTGCACTCTTGCCGTCTCCGGCGGAGCCCACAACCTCGATTTGAGGCACGTTCTTCCAGTTCTGGGCGAGGCCCTCCCTGTAGACCGGGTGGTCATCGGCGATGAAGACGGTGAAGATCTTCATGCCAGAGCTAGCGCCTGGCGAACTGTCCGCGCAAAATGCTCGATATCGAACGGTTTCGTTAGGTAGTCAAGGATTTTCATACTCCGGAGTTCGGCTATGCGCGCCGGAGTTGCATCTGCGGAAAGAATAATCACCGGGATGTCCTTCGTACGCTGGTCCTGCTGCAAGAGTTTTACGACTTCAACCCCTGACATGTCGGAGAGATTCACGTCCAGCAGGATAAGCTGAGGCGCGTTGTCCTGGGCCAAAGCTACCCCGGACTCACCACTTGTAGCGGAAATAAGGTTCAGCCCGCCCATCCCGGAAATGATGTTCTCCACCAAGCGGATATTCGCGTAAGTGTCTTCAATCTGCAGGATCGTAGCATGAGCAGCGTCGCTGGTGTCGACAGCATCTTTTTTGGGGGCCGACGTGTCGAGATCCTCCTCCGGCGCAGGCGCGAGCGGCATGTCCACGTAAAAAGTTGATCCCTCGCCCGGGGCGGTGTGTTCAATGCCCAAGGAGCCGCCCATTTCCTCCACAAGTCGCCGGGAAAGGGCAAGGCCCAAGCCGGACCCCTCAATGGAAGCCGATTGATCAAGGCGCACAAATGGTTTGAACAGCCGCTCCACGTCGTCCTCGGACATCCCAGGGCCTGTGTCCATGACCAAGAAGCGCAGCGCCCCGTCCACTACCTCGCACCAGACCCTGACAGCACCCTGGGGGTTGTTGAACTTCACAGCATTGCTCAGCAAGTTGATGAAGACTTGCCTTAGCCGCTGAGTGTCAGCTAGGACGTAACGGTGCAAGGCACCATGCAAATCGCTAGCGATCTCGATGTCCTGTGCAGCGGCCAGGGGGCGGACCAATTTGAGGGCCTGGTGGATCGAGTCGATTGCCGGTACAGGAACGGAGGCAATGCCAGGGGCGCCGGCCTCGATCCAGGTGATGTCCAGAACATCATTAACGAGTGCCAAGAGGTGCTTGCCGGCATCGAGGATATGACTTGCACTCTCGGCTGCGCGGGGGCTCAGGGGCAAATCCTGAAGCAGTTGCGCGAACCCTAATATGGCGTTCAGCGGCGTCCGCAGCTCGTGGCTCATCCTGGATAGGAATTCGCTTTTCGATCGGTTAGCACGCTCCGCGTCATGCATCGCTTCCCGCGCGGCCCTTTCTGCCCGTTTCCGGTCAGTGATGTCCGTGGAGATCGCGCCTAGAGCGTATGGCTTGCCGGCGTCATCCAGAAGCGGGAATTTTATGGACAGCCAACGGCTGTCTTCATCCAATTCGGACTGGTCCCGGTCTGTCGCCAAGAGTTCCTCGACTTCGATTGAGCTGGAGGTCCTGATGACCATGTCATCGTTGTTGGAGTAGTTGTCGGCCACGGCCTTGGGAAACAGGTCATAATCAGTCAGGCCGATGATTGATTCTGCTGTGACCCCCAGGCGTCGGGCATAGTAGTGGTTGGCAATTAGGTAACGGCCGTCCAGGTCTTTGACGTACATGAGGGCCGCTGAATTATCTAATAGATCCTTCAACTGCCTGATTGTCGAGTGTAAGTCGTGTTCGATGGAGTCCGGCTCCGCAAGCGCAGCCAACTGAACGACCATATACTCCGCAGGATCGCCGGGAATGTTGAACGTCTTGACCTGCGGGCGGAAGGCAGCCAGCTGATCGCCCAGATGAACCGTCATGGTTTGATCGTCCGCCAGTTCAGAAAGCGATGTCGCAACAAGTTTTATCAGGGCCGGTGTTGGGGCTTCATCCGGATCAACGGCGGGCTCGGTTGAGCCGTGCAGCAGTGCATCGAGCTTGCTGTTGCCTCCCAGGAACACCAGCCCTTTAGGGGATTCCTTTCGAAAGATGGCAGTGGCCAGGGGGGCCGCGTCGAAAGCGCTTTGTTTCAGCAGGCGAAGGGCCTCATCGGGGCTCACGGCAATAGTCTTTCACGGTGCTCGGTCCAGTCGGCAGGTGCTGCGTTGAATAATTCATGGATCAGCGGATCAGGCGTAAGCGCCTCCGTTGTACTCAACACTGGACCTCCAATTCATTTGTGGGAATGGAAGTCGGCCGGGTCCTTTCAGGACCAGGCCGACAAGACGTGGCGGGCCCTAGCTACCTACCCACCACGGCAAGAAGCTTTTCCCGGGACGGGTATTGCCATTCGACCCATTGCAGCGGAAGACCAACCCGCTCAGCCACAAGAGAATGTGTAACGGTTTCGGGGCCTCCTGTACCACTTATCTCCGTGATGCAGGCAATGAGAGCCGCTGTCCTTCTTTCGTTGCGTTCCCGGAGGATGTCGGCAAGGGCTCTTGCCGGTTTCGTTTTGCGTTTCTCGCGCCAAAGCGACATGTTAGATACCTCTGGCAAATTGCCAATCCAGAGTTGGTTGGTCGTAACTTTCTTGGCCATAGCCGTCGCCCCGAACCCAATGCAGTTCAGTTCGGGAGGGATAACGGCGGTGGGGTCTATACCTTGTCGTCGATACCGCGGAGGTGGCGGTACTGACCTTTGAAGTAGAGCAGTGGTTCTTCTTTGTGCCAGGTGGCTGGGCTCATTTCGTTGACGCGTCCGATGACGATGTAGTGGTCGCCGGCTTCGTGTTCTGCCCAGACGTCGCAGTCGAGCCACATCAGGGTGTCGGCGATGACGGGGTTGCCTGCGTTAGTTTGGGACCAGTCGATTCCGGCCCATTTGTCGGTGCCTTTGCGAGCGAACTGGTTTGAGACGGTGTCCTGGTCGTGGGCGAGGACATTGACGACGAACTTGCCGGTCTCGCGTAGCCGCGGGTAGGTCGTTGAGTTGGTCATGACGCTGAAGGAGACCAGGGGCGGATCGGTCGAGACGGAGTAGAAGGACTGGCAGGTGAAGCCGATCGGGCCGTCCTCGTCGATGCCGCTAATGATGGTGATGCCGGAAGCGTAGTGCCCGAGCGTGTCACGGAAAACCCGCGGATCAAACGCCGGTTCAAGGGCCGTCTTCTGGTCCAGAGTGATTGTCATATTCCTCAACTCCTTTGTGTGGTGTGGATAGTCGTTCATTCGCCGTACATGAGGCCGGCGAGAAATGGTTCAAGTTCAGGGTTGGGCTGCGTACTGCGGGCCATTGACTCCGCAGATTCGTCGCTTGGCTCGATGTAGACGCCCTCCCAGGGAAAGGCGCTGATCTGTCCGGGTGCCACAAGGGCTTGGCGGGCCTCTGCAGTCTGGAAAGACTGGTCGGCTGTTGAAGCGGGGATGGCCCTCCGCTTTGAACGGAAAGTCATGGGCAGTTGGAGCGTGATTGACATGACGGCTTCCTCCTTGAAGCGAGCTACCAATAACGTGGACAGGAATCAGGTGTTCTGTGACCCGCCCTTCAGGCCCTTACAACATCAATTCTTTCGTCAGGTGATGTGGCGCACATCGACCGGTTGGGTTTCCGATGGGATGGTCTTTTCCCGACCAAAAGGATGATGCAAGTTCCCCAAAGACTGTGATTTGGTAGGGGCAAGTCAACTTCCGGTAGGGAGGCTCCCCGGCAATATCTGCCTCTGGGTCAAATGACACTAAACATATAGTCAGTGCTTATACCTGAGAACAACTGGCCAGGAGGGCCGCGGCCGATGACCTTGCCCCAACCCACCCCTAAGCCAATGAAACGCTTCTTCCTGTGGCTCGCATCCTGGCGGATTGAACTGGCCGACATGGAGAGGCCGGGCAAGAAGGAGTGTTCTGACTGCGGACACGACTCTGGGGGAACGGCGGAAAACCTCAATTGGCTCGCCGCACTCAATGGAATCCCAGTCGAAACCATGCGTGCAACAGAGGAGCGAAACAAGGACGAGCGTTGCGGCTGCACAAACGATGCACACATCAGTTACCGAATTCTAAGTCCCTTCCCCTCACCCAGTTCCCTTAGCTGAGCTACCACCACCGGTGTTCGATCCAGCCAGCGCAAATACGGGAAAGACATATCGCCCGCCGGCTTGCGCGACGGCACTGCCCCGGTTCAGGCTGAAGCACACCCCAACCCGACTAAACGGGCCGTTACATCTTGACTTTCTTCTGACACGGGCCTAGAACTCAACCTGACAGTATGAGGGTGGAGGCGCCGGTGACTGGACAGCGGATCGGATACGTCCGCGTGAGCACGCTGGACCAGAACGAGAAACGCCAGCTCGAAGGCCAGGTTCTGGACCGGGTCTTCACGGACAAGGCCTCCGGCAGGGACACCGCCCGGCCAGAGCTCACGGAGTTGCTGCGATTCGCCCGCGACGGGGACACCGTGGTTGTGCACAGCATGGACCGGCTCGCCCGCAACCTCGATGACCTGCGTGCCCTCGTCCAGGGCCTCACCCGTAAGGGCGTGCGCGTGGAGTTCGTCAAAGAGAGACTGGTCTTCACCGGCGAGGACTCCCCCATGGCGAACCTCATGCTCTCTGTCATGAGTGCGTTCGCTGAATTCGAACGCACCCTGATCAGGGAACGCCAAAGGGAGGGCATCGCCCTGGCACAGCAGCGGGGCGTCTACAAAGGACGGAAGAAGACTCTCACGCCGGAACGGACGGCCGAGCTCGTTCAACGCTCCGGCAACGGTGTTCCGAAAGCCGTCCTTGCCCGTGATTACGGGATCAGCCGGGAGACGGTGTACCAGTACCTGCGCCGCGCCAAGCTGGAGTGAACCACTCCCCGGGCCATCGCCGACGCGGCCGTAGCCTGACGGAAGGCCCGATATCGGCGTCATTGAGCACTGCTAAAGCCGTTGCCCACAAGATCTTCCGTCATGTAATCCCCGCTCCCCCTGCGTGATGCCGGCTTTGGGCAAAACGTAAATCTAATGAATCATTGATTCAGAATTTGGAACGGGTTGGAGGCGGAATGGCCGCCTTGGACCCGCCTAATAGTTTCCGGCGTCAGCGTTTGCGAGACAGGCAGGTCTGCCAGTGACTCCTGCTGCATTCCGAGGTCCGCGTAGACAGCATGAAGGCCCGCTACCACGGCCCCCACAGCGCCGGAAAAGTCACCAAGGGCTGCGGGCAGCAGCCTCGGGGACATCCGCAGGTTGTGTTCAAGGGCGCTCTCATATCGGCCAAGGCTCGACGTCAGTGATTTGGCGATGCCTCCCCCGAGCACAATGATGTTCGGCTCGCAAGAGACCGTGATGGCCGTCAGTGCAATCAGAAGAGCATGATCGAAGTGTGCACGCAGGGTTTCAATCCCGCCCTTGTCCTTCTCAACGAAAAGTTCCGCGGGACTCAGCAGCGCAACACCTGCTTCAGCAGCCCTCCGCAGTATTCCCGGACCCGTAAGCATGTGTTCGAGTTTTGTACCAAGCGGACCCACTGGGAGTTGGCCAAATTCTCCTACAAGGCCCCTATCTCCCTGGAGGACCTTCCCATCGATGGCGATCCCTGCACCGAGCCCTGTTCCGAGGGTCAGCATCGCAGCGGTCGGCGATGTCCGTGCGGCCCCGAATCTTTGCTCGCCGAGGAGGGCCAGGTTTGCGTCATTGTCTATCATGACGACCTTCTGGACCGCTGCCTCAAACCTTTGCAGAAAGCGGGGGTCTTCCACCTGCGTCAGGTGGTGGGCGTTGGAGATAGATCTGTCGATGCGGCCGACCGCTCCTGGGAGACCTAGGCAGACGGCGCCTACGAGCCGCCAGTTACTACCAGCGGCCGAGCGCACCTCCGCCGCCAACCATTCAGCGAGATCCGGGGCGTTCAGGGCCGAGGGGGTGGCCACGTCAAGCGCCAGGATCGGGTTGGCCAGAAGATCGGCAACAATAATGCGGGTGTTCGAGGCACCTAGGTCTATGCCGACGACGTACGACCGGCCCGCGACGACGTCCAGAAGCACGGCTCGGCGGCCCCTGTTTTCGGACACGATTTCCGAGCCTTCGAGCAGAAGTCCTTCGTCAATCAGCGAGTCAACGGCCCGCGTGACAGTTGCCGTGGAAATGCCGGTGGCTTCAGCGATCTGTTTTCTGCTCGCTGGGGCCAGCCGGAAGACCTCGGCCAGCACGGTGCCACGATTCATCATCCTCGTGCTTTGAACCATCGAGATCCTCGTAGTTTTGGAATCAGCATGAAGTAAAAGATACCCGAGATCACTACTTTTCCACCACCCCAAGCACATTTTCCAAATATTTTCCCATCGCAGCCCTTGACTTTGATTGCACTCTGAAATCAAAATGGATGAACACGTCAAGGGCGACTCCGTCCAGAGGTCCGGACTCCAGCGACTGGGTGCCATGGCATCGTCCCCTGACAAGCAGCTCAAGGAAGGTCAAGGACCCGATGGAAACACTCACACTCACAAGACGGCGCCAGATGCGGTGGCTCGTCGCCGGCGCAATGGCGCTGGCACTCTCACTAACCGGCTGCTCCGGCCCCGGGGCAGCACCCGGGGCGGGAGCTCCGGCCACACAGGCAACTGAGCCCAGCCTCGCATTCGTTGGCCCCAACGGCGAAAAGCCAGGCAAGCTCGCTGACCTCGTGCTGACCGCTGACGAAAAGGCCAAAGTCAAGAGCGGCAACTACACGGCCGCGTTCGTTTGGCACACGTCCTCGGAGTTTGTTTCCGCAGTTGAAAAGGGCGCCCGTGAGCAGTTCAAGGACCTGGGGATCAAAGTCGTAGCGAGCACGCAGGCCGGCTTCGACGCTGCCACGCAGGCCAACAACCTTCAGACAGTGCTGGCATTGAACCCCGACATCATCGTCACGATCGCAGTGGACCCGGTTTCGGCGGAAGCGACATTCAAGCCGGCAGTCGAGAAGGGGATCAAGCTCGTCATCATGACCACGCCCCCCGCGCACTACAAGGCGGGGCAGCAGTTCGTGTCCATCGTGACGGAATCGCTTACTGAAGCCGGCAAGCTGAACGCCACAATCCTCGGAGACGCACTCGGCGGCCAAGGCGACATCGGCTACATGTACCACGATGCCGACTTCTGGTTCACCAACCAGCGCGACAAGGCTTTCAAGGCTTGGACGTCCTACCTCTACCCCAACGAGAAGATCGTCGCCGAGGAGGGCTTCACTGACGAATCAAAGACCCAGGAGATCGCCGCGGCGATGATAGCGCGCCACCCGGACCTGAAGGGCATCTACGTCCCGTGGGCAACTGCCGCCCAAGGTGTGCTCGCCGCCCTTCGCGACGCCGGCCGATCCGATGTCAAGGTAGTGACCAACGACCTCGACGCCACCCTTGCAGCCGACATGGCGCGGGACGGCAATGCGGCCGGCCTCGTGGGCAACAGCTCCATCTCTATTGGCAAGGGACTGGCCATCGCCTCCGCCTACGGCGTGCTGAATAAGCAGGCGCCTGCGCTCGTGGCTGCGACTCCGACGGGGATCACCAAGGACAACCTGGCCCAGGGCTGGAAGGACGATTACGGCACCGAACCGCCGTCGAGCGTCACGGGGAAGTGACCCGGCACTGATTCCGGGCCCGGCGGAAAAGCGCTGGGCCCGGAATCAGAAAAGGGTGAACCCCGTTGGCCAATGACGCGCCACATGCCCACATCACTAAGGCCCAACCTACGGGCACCTCTATAAAGGAAACTCCCATGGCACAATTTGTGCAGACCGTACTCGGTCCGGTCGACCCGGCCAGACTTGGAAAAATCCTCCACCACGAACACCTCACATCCCTGGTCCCTGGACCATGGCTGTCAGGTGGACGTCCGGAGACGCTCGCTGATCCGCACCGGCTGGTGGTTTCGCCGACCGACCCCGCCTATGCAGACGACCAGGTGTGCCAAGCCGTCGGTGCCCTTAGCGGGCTCAAGGACTTAGGCTTCGACACGGTTGTGGACCTAAGCCCCTACAGCGTCGTCGGCCGCTCGGCGCTGGGCGAAAACCTGAACATCCTGCAGCGCGTATCGGAGCAGTCCAAGGTGCACATCGTGGCGGGAAGCTCCGTCTACCTGGAGCCTTACAGCCCGGTCTGGACCGCCGAGGCGTCCCTCGAGCAGATGACGGAGCGGTTCACCCTGGACGTCTCCACGGGGATCGGTTCCACGTCGATCAAAGCCGGCGTCCTGGGTGAACAGGCCACGGGACTGAACGAAATCACAGCCCACGAAGAGAAGTGTCTTCGTGCTGCCGCGCGTGCGCACCAAGCCACAGGCGTGTCGCTGGTGACGCACACTACACACGGGACGATGGCCCTTGAGCAGATCCAGATACTGAATGAGGAGGGGGCCGATCTCAGCCGTGTGGTCATCGGGCATATGGACATCCAGCCCGAGTTCGAGTACCTGCTCAAGGTGCTGGACACCGGAGTCAACATCGCCTTCGACACCATCGGCAAGGAATTCTGGGACTTCGTACTGGAGCCCGGCCCCGCCCAGCCGACCGAAGGCGAATACTCCAAAAGGGCCTACTACCGCTCCGACGCGAGCAGGGCAGCACACCTGGCCGACCTGTCCGACAGGGGCTACGCAGGGCAAATTCTGCTCTCCCAGGATCTCACCGGCGCCGAGGTCTACCTCAACCCCAGAACCCACGGAGAGTGGGGTTACAACTACCTTGGCGCGGCCTTCATCCCGATGGCAGCCGAACTGGGACTGTCACAGGCCCATGCCGATCTGATGCTGCGGGATAATCCGCTCCGGCTCCTGACGCAGGAGGCGCCATGAGCACCGGCTCAAATCGTGCCGTCAAAGATGCGGCCTACGTGGTGGGCGTTGATCTCGGTGGGACAAAGATCAGGGCCGGCATTGCCAGCGAAACCGGGACCATCCTGGCTGACCGGAAGGTGCCCACCAACGCCGGAGGCGTCAATGTTATTGAACAGATTGTCGGCCTCGTCCGTGAGTTGTGCGCAGTCGTCGGCGCCGGCACCGATCAGGTCGCGGCGACCGGCATCGGCGGTGCCGGAGTTCCAGACAGCTCCGGGGAGAACTTCGACCAGGCCCCCAACCTTGCGGGACTGCGGGACGTGCCTTTTGCGCAGGACCTCATGCAGAGGCTCGGGCATCCCGTGATCATCGAGAATGACGTCAATGTCGCCGCTCTCGGAGAATTGCACTACGGCCTCGGACTCGGCCACTCTGACTTCGTCTTCGTGTCCGTCGGTACCGGGATCGGCATGGGCATCGTGGCGGACGGCCGGCTCATACGCGGTGCCAGCGGGGCGGCAGGGGAAATCGGTTACCTTCCCTTCGGAACGGACCCATTGACCGCGGAAAACCAGGTGCGTGGCCCGTTGGAGGAAGCGGTAGCAGGCGACGCACTGGCACGCCGGTACGAGATGGCTACAGGGTACAGAATCTCCACCCGGGAGATCTTTGCGAAGGCCCAGGACGGTGACACACACGCGCTGGCCGCCATCGACGATGAGGCACGATGGCTCGCCGCGGCCCTCGTCGCAGTCAACGCGGTCCTCAACCCGGAAGTTTTCGTGATCGGCGGCGGCATCGGCAGCAGGAAGGAGCTGTTGCCCCACCTCCACACCTGGCTGACCCGCCACGGAGTGTCTTCACTCGATATCCGCATCAGCGAACTCGGCCACCGCGCACCAGTAGCCGGCGCGGTCCGGCTCGCACTCGCGGCCGCCAAAACCGGACTGCCCAGCCCTACCGAGACCGTCTCCGCACTGCACGGCCCTGCTCAGAAAGGACACACACCGTGAGCACCACAACTCTAGCGAAACCAAATTTCCTCACCCACGTCAAGGAGATGAACTGGAGCAACTACGTCGTCTACATCGGATTCGCGCTCGTGTTCCTGTTCTTTGCAGTGACACAGACGGCGTACTTCCTCAACGCGACTAACCTGCTCAACATCGTGATCCAGGCAGCACCGATCACGATCATGGCGATCGGCATGGTCTTCGTGCTGAGTACAGGCGAAATCGACCTCTCCATCGGCTCGACCGTAGCACTGTCTGCGTTGACAACCGGCGTCGTCCTTCAAGGAACCGGGCAGTTTTGGATCGGCGCTCTGGCCGGGCTGGGGGTCGGCATCATTGTCGGGCTCGTCAACGGCTTCTTCATCACGATGGTCCGTCTTCCCTCATTCCTGGTGACTCTGGCCACGATGGGCCTGATCGCCGGCCTCGCCCGACAGCTAACAGACCTCCAATCGGTACCTGTGACAGACCGCGCCTTCGTCTGGCTCTTCGGCGGCGGTGATCTTCTCGGGTTGCCGATCATGCTGTGGTGGACGGTCTTGGCGGTCCTCGTCGGCTGGCACCTGCTACGGCAGCGCCGGTATGGCGCCCACGTTCTGGCCGTGGGCAACAGCGCGTCGGCAGCCCGGGTGAGCGGCATCAAGGTCAACCGCATCCGGCTGATGGTCTTCGTCGGTAGCGCCATGGCCGCGGCCCTCGCCGGTCTCCTGTACGCCGGCCGCCTGCACGGCGCCCGCTACACCCTGGGTGAAACCGACCTGATGACAGTCATCGCGGCTGCCATCGTCGGCGGCACCAGCCTGTTTGGCGGCAAGGGGACGGTCATCGGTGCCCTGATCGGCAGCCTCCTCATGAGCATGATCAACAACGGACTCATTCTCGCCGGCCTCAACGTCTCCCAGCAGATGATCGTCCGCGGCCTGATCATCCTCGTTGCGGTCTCCTTCTCCCTCCGCGGCAAGAAAAGCTAGAGAAAGGATCCCCATGTTCCTCGACCTGCTTCGACGACGAAACCCCCGTTTCCTCTCGGCAATTTCCCAGCTGCACACAACCGGCGACCTGCCCGTCAACTGCTACGCAATTGACCTCGACGCCGTCGAACGCAATGCTGTCGCATTCGCCGCGGAAGCGGCGCGTCTCGGACTGACGCCGTTCGCCATGACCAAGCAGATAGGCCGCAACCCCGACGTCTCCAAGACACTCGTGCGCTCAGGCATCACCCACGCCGTCGGCGTCGACCTGCAGTGCGCCGTGGCAGCGGCTTCGGGAGGCCTCCGCGTGGGGCACCTTGGCCATCTCGTCCAGATACCCAGGCACGAGGCCAACCTGGCCGCGTCGCTGGAACCTCTGTACTGGACGGTCTTCAGCGAGACCAAGGCCCGGGAGGCAGGTGCCGCCGCACTAAGGCGCGGACGCGTCCAGGATGTCCTCCTCCGCGTTTTCGCCCCCGATGACCGCTTCTACACCGGGCACGAGGGCGGCTTTGCCTTGGACGGAATCGTGCAGGCGGCCGACACCGTCGACGCTCTCCCCGGCGTGCGCTTCGCCGGCATCACCACGTTCCCCGCCACCCTCTTCAATCCGGCAACAGGGACGGCAGAGGCAACCCCGAACCGACGCACCCTCGCCCGTGCAGCGGCGCTCCTCGAAGCCAGCGGACGGACCGGATTCGCCGTGAACGCGCCCGGAACCACGTCAATTTCGGTGCTGGAGGGGCTTGCCCGCGACGGAGCCACCCAAGTGGAGCCAGGCCACGGGCTAACGGGAACCACCCCCCTGCATGCCGTGGCCGATCTGGCCGAAGAGCCTGCCATCGCGTACGTCACCGAAGTCTCCCACCTGTGGAATGACAAGGCCCACGTCTTCGGCGGAGGGTTCTACGTCGACCCGGTCCTTGGTGAAGGCACCACGCGCGCGATCGTCGTTCCCGGCGCCTCGGACGTCTCCGCCGCGCCGGCGCTTCCGGTCGAAATGCCTGCGCCACATGCGATCGACTACTACGCCACCATCCCCTTGGACCACGCAAGTCCCGTCGCAGAAGGCGACACGGTGATCTTCGGGTTCCGTCCGCAGGTGTTTGTCACCCGGGCACTGACCGCGGCCATCTCCGGCATCTCCACAGGCACCCCCCGGGTCGAGGGCATCTGGGCAGCGGACGGCTCCGCACCGCTCGCCCTGGCCCAATCCTGACACCGAAGACAGATAGGACACATCATGACACTCTCACCTTCGGCAGCCGAGGCTGCCACCCCTGAATCCGCTTCCGCTCCACCCCTCCGGCTGAAGGGCATCCACAAAAACTTCGGGGGCGTGGTAGCCATCAAGCACTTTGACCTGGAAGTAAGGGCCGGCGAGATCGTGGCCCTGGTGGGCGACAATGGCGCGGGCAAATCCACCCTGGTCAAGATCATTTCCGGCCTGTACCAGCCCAGCGACGGTGAAATCTGGCTGAACGGCGAGCAGGTCAGCTTCCGCGACGCCTCCGACGCGCGGACCAAAGGCGTCGAGGTCGTCTACCAGGACCTCGCGCTCGTAGAGGACCAGCCCGTCTACATGAACATGTTCCTCGGCCGGGAATTGACCAAGGGGCCGTTGGGCATCCTGGACAGGAAGGCCATGGCCACGCAGACCCAGGAACTCGTGGACACCCTGGACGTGCGGATCCCCTCCGCCAAGGCCACCCTGAGCGATCTGTCCGGCGGGCAGCGCCAGGGCGTCGCGATCTGCCGCGCCACGCACTGGGCCAGCAGCCTCGTGCTCATGGACGAGCCCACCGCGGCGCTTGGCGTTGCCGAGACGGCGAAGGTCGAGGAAGTCATCCTCAAGCTCCGCTCCAGGGGAGCCGCCGTGCTCATCGTCAGCCACAACATGGACCAGGTGTTCCGCATCGCCGACCGCGTCTCGGTACTCCGCCGCGGGACCCAGGTCGGCACCAAGAGGCTGGCCGAAACATCCCACAACGAGGTCGTGGCCATGATTACTGGACTGAGCTCATGACCGCCGAAGGGCACCCCTTGCCGGGGGACCACATGCGGGCCGAGATCGCCGAACAGCCGGCACGCTGGCAGGATCTCATCACGCAACAACAGCCCCGCCTCCTGGAAGCTGCGGAACTGTTCCGCACCATCAACCCGGAGCTGCTGGTCTTCGCCGCCCGCGGGTCCAGCGATCATGCCGCCATGTACGGCCAGTATCTGGCCCACAACCTCCTCGGCATACCCGCCTCGCTATCGACGCCGAGCACGGTCACGGCGTTCGGCACGGAACTGCGGTATCCGAGGTCGATCATGCTGGCCGTGTCGCAGTCCGGCGAGTCACCGGACCTCCTCGACACGGTTGGCGCCGCAAAGCGGGCCGGAGTCCCCGTTATTGCCCTGACCAACAACGAATCGAGCACGCTTGCAGCTTTGGGTGATGTGCATGTCAACCTCACGGCAGGACCTGAACTTTCAGTGGCAGCCACCAAAACCTACACGGCCGAACTGCTCGCCCTGTATGTCGTACTGACACTCGCCGCAGGCGGTTCCTGGAGCGAGATCAAAACACGGGCGAACGCAGCCATCGAAGCCGCGAACCGGGTAATCGACCGGGCCGCGTCGTGGGGGAAACGGCTTGCAGAGACCCTCCAGGACGCTGACAGGGTCCTGGTGGTCGGCCGTGGCTACTCAATGTCGACGGCAAAGGAAGGAGCGCTCAAGCTGATGGAGACCAACTCCATGGCAGCCTCGGGCTGGAGCGCCGCCGACGCGACCCACGGGCCTCTCGGACAAGTGGAGCCGGGCACGCCCGTCATTGCTCTCACAGCCAGCCCCGGAGGGCGCGAATCCGTTCACGCCTTTGCCCAGGCGGCCCGCGCCCTTGGCGGCCGAACCATCATCATCGGGCCACACGGAAGTGATGATGAGGACGACCTTCAAATTCCGGCTGCCGGTGCCTCCGGCCTCGATCCCGCGCTCCTGCCCCTGATGGAAATCATCCCCCTGCAGCAACTGGCGCTGTGCCTGGCCCTGCGCCGGGGACTGGACCCAGACCGCCCCCCGGGACTCAAGAAGGTGACAAAAACTATTTGACGACTCCCGGGGAACGGCCGCCGCGCCGCCGTCAGTAGACGTAGCGGTGGAGATGGCCACTTACAGCGCGGCGGCCACACCGGCCGTGGTTACCAACCACATACGCCCGTCCGGATTCTTGAACGTCAAGGGACCGGCCGGAGCTTGAACTCCCCCAAACGACCTCCATGAGCTCGCTGCCGGACGACCAGGACCTGTACCTGGTGCATAGTGTCCTTCGCTGATGGGTTGGTCGTGGCGGAGGGGTGGTTCTTTGTTTCATGCGTTTTTCCTCTTCGGGGCGAGATGTGGGCGAAGGGGACGATGCAGGAGCCGCCCCTAGGATCAGAGTCCTTCGCGCAGACTTTTCTCGCCGTTATTGACGTGAAGTAAATTCAAATTAAGGAGAACGTATGGCGCCGCATGTCCGCATGCCACTTCCGATCCCTGTGCTAGCGGTGCTGACTTGGTTCGATGACGAATGTCAGCTTCTAGTTCATTGTCAGGGAGACATCCCGTGTTCCGGGTCCTTCATCGTGGGGCTTGAGGTGAAAGGCGATGGCGGGGGGATCCGACACTGCTGCATCGAGTATTCAGACGCTTCGCCGGCCGGAATCTTCACTTTCGACCTTACAGAGAACCTTCAGTTTGCCCATGACGTTGCCACCGTGAACTCGAACGGATCCGTTCTCGAAGGACGGTTTCCGGCCTGGGCGGTCGGCACTCCGGGTGCCGAATGGTCTTTTTCGGCGTTTTGCATCCAAAACGGAGTGACCACCGCCCGCGGCATCGAAGTCGAGCAGTCTCGGGGCCGGGCAGGGCCGGAAGCAGTGAGTGACCTCCACCCACCTGCTACCCAGTCGAGTCGCCGGGCGACCACTGATATTCTGTCAGACCGTTTCCACTTCGAGCCCAGCTGACGGCAGAGCTTCGAGTATCTCAGGCTCTATGCCCAGCAGTTCTGTGGCAGCTGTCCGGGCGGATTCCTCGCCACGAGCGAGCTTGGTTTGGCCTTGGGAAATTAGGTGCGCGGCGGCCTTCGGTGGGTAATTTCAGACCGTTTCCACTTCCACGCCAGCTGAGCGTAGGGACTCGAGCATCTGTGGCTCTATGCCATCATCCGTTAAGACAAGGTCGATGTCGGCCAACCCGGCGTGTTTCCAATTGCTGACCCGTCCAAATTTACTGTGGTCTGCCAAGAGGATCCGGCGGCGGGCGCTGGCACACATCAGCCGCTTCACTGCGGCTTCGGCGGCGTCGGGCGTGGTGAGTCCTCGGTCGAGTGAAACGGCGCTGGCTCCCAGGAAGGCGACGTCCACGTTGATGTCGGACAGGGCGCGGGCGGCCCAGTCATCCACTTCCGCTGAAGTAACCGGGCGGACCCGGCCCCCGAGCGTGTATACCGTGAGGAGAGGCGAGTCCATCAGCGTCATGGCGATCGAGAGCGTGTTGGTGTAAACCCTCATCGACCTGTCCCGGGGAAACAAGTCAGCGAACCGTGCGGTAGTTGACCCTGCATCGATGAGCACCGACCCGTCGGCAGGGAGGTGACGGAGTGCTGCGGCGGCTATTCGGGTCTTTTCCTCTGTGAAGGCAGTCCTGGAGGCAACGGGGGGCTCGTAGGTGAGCCGTCCGACGGGTATCGCTCCGCCGTGGACCCGCTTAATGAGCCCTAGCTGCTCAAGGGCCACCAGATCCTTGCGGACGGTTTCGTTCGTGACTCCCAGCTCCAGGGCAATAGCTGTGGCATCGGCACGCCCTTCCGTCCGAAGCGTCGTCAGGATGAGTTCCCGCCTTTGGTCGGGAAAAGGGACACGGGTCTCGAGACGTGTGGTGGCCGGGTCTGCGGCTGGTGTCATGCGGCCTCCTTCAAGTGTGGCATCAGTGATGTACCCAACCGTGTCACGAAGAGTGCCCTAATGAGAAGCCAGGTTAAGACAACCTTAACTGGTTCACCGTCGGGCCTCTGATGGACGTGACACTTTAGCGACCGCAAAGGGTGCCGGGGCCATGTTTCGGCAGGAACGCCGCGCCATGATCCCCGCCCGCGCGGCCTTCCCTTGGGTATCCAGTTGGCCCCCGTTCAGTCGTCACCCGCCGTTAGATGGCGAAAATGGTCCAGTTTGCGATGTGCGTCGCCCCGGGCAGGAGGTGAACGACGTCTTTGCCGGAGTTGAATGCATCGGGCGGGCAGCTCATCGGTTCGACGGCAAGTCCGAGCCGGTGGCGCTCAGCGACCATGTGGTCGGCGGTGTGAACCTGGACCCAGTCGCAAGACCGGTCCCAGCGGATTCCGACACCGGATCCGCCGGGATCCGTGAGACGAACCGTTGCATTCCCCTGCGGATCCCGGACGAGGTCGGTGAATGGATGATCGATTTCGATGTCACCCAATGTCCGTGCCTCGCGGAAGTCAAAAGGCCCGTCAGCAGCCGGGCGCCTGCCCAGGGGCAGAAGCCGGTCGGGGGTGACCTCCAGGAATGTATCGGCCGGGAGCTCAAGGCTCCAGGAATTGAATGCTGATTTCCCGGCCACCAGGTAGGGGTGCGGACAGACCCCGTAAGGTGCGGTGTGATCGCCCGTATTGGTAGCTGACACTTTTGTGTGGAAGCCGCCATTATCCAGCCGATAGGTGACGTCCAGCAACACCGAAAACGGGTAGCCTGCGCTTGGCCTGATTTGGTGCCGCAACCGGACGCCGGATGGCTCCGATGAAACCAGAGTCCACGGCCGTTCACAGACCAGGCCATGTAGGGCGGCGTCACGTTCTGGTTCGTTTACGGGCACCCGAAGCTCCCGGCCTTTATATATATAGCGTCCATCCGCGATGCGGTTTGGCCAGGGGGCCACCAACGCGCCACGGAAGTCGGGAACCGGCTCGTCTGCCATGAACCCCACAATGAGGTCGCGGGCACGGAAGCGGAGCTGTCTGACGGTAGCTCCTTGTTCGGTTACGACGGCGGTGTAGTTGGCCGCCGATATTTCGTACTGCGCCCCGGTGGCGCCGATGCTCACATTTTGGGCTGTCTTCACGGGATCTTCCTGGCTGGTCTTCTCCACTGCAATTCCTAAGCCTTGTCGGTATATTGGCTTTCTAGCCCCACGATTGTTCGGACATATGCCGGAAGGCAACCTCAAGTATCCGCATGTGCCGCGGGCGGGAGAGAGCAAAGAGCACAACCTCGGCGACATCGGCAGGAGTCATCATGTCTTCCAGTTCCGGCATGCCCGGCCGGCGCAGGCCGCGTCCCATCCCGAAATTGCTAGCGACACCTCCGGGACAGATATTCGTGCAGCGGATGCTGCTGCCCCTAAGCTCATGATCCAGCGATCGCGTGAATCCGACTTGGGCGAACTTGGTGGCAACGTACGCGGCTTCATCGGGCAGCCCCCGGCGGCCAGCTTCGGACGCCACAGTGATGATGTCCCCTGCGCCTCTTTCCTTCAGATAGGGAAGAGTGGCTTCCACGGTGTGGAAGAGGCCCGTCACATTCACCTCGGTCATCTCCTGAATGTCACTGTCGGGGGTGTCGATGAAAGGTCCCCAGGAGCCAACCCCGGCGTTGGCGACGACGATGTCGATACCTCCAAAATGCTCGGCCGCACGCGCGGCGGCGCCCTTCATCGCCTCCCTATCCCTGACATCGGCCGCAACCGTCAAACTGTTGGGAAGCCGGGAACCCGAGCCGGATCTGGACACGATACATACGGCCGCTCCTGATTGGGACAGGGCGTCCGCGACGGCGGCACCGATGCCGCCGCTGCCTCCCGTAATGAAAGCGGTTTTGCCCAACAGCGGCCGGTTGACTGTCTCGTTCATGATTGTCCTGTCCTAGGTGAAGAAATAGCTTTCAACGCTTCACGTACGACCCGGGCGGTCCGGGTCCGCGCTGGTGCCAGGTACTTGCGGGGATCCACCAGGTCCTGGGCGCGGAGAGCCTCCCGGACGGCCTCCGTAAAGGCGATGTTCAGCATGGTCCCGATGTTGATCTTGGTCATGCCGGCCTCAATGGCAAACGCTAGTTCTGTGCTCGGAACGCCCGAAGATCCGTGCAATACGAGGGGCACGTCGACGACGGCGCGGATCCGTCTGATCAGGTCATGGTCAAGAAGCGCTGTCTGGGCGGTCATCGCATGTGAGCTCCCCACGGCAACAGCAAGAGAGTCGACGCCGGTGGACTCGATGAAGGCCGCCGCTTCCGCCGGATCGGTTCGGACGCCAGGGGCGTGCGCACCGTCTTTCCCCCCCACCTCGCCAAGCTCGGCTTCAAGATGCCAGCCCTGGGTTCGGGCAAAGGAAACCGCTCTCCGGGTAGCGGCAATGTTTTCCGCGATGGCGAGCTTCGATGCATCAAACATGGCGGAGGAGACCCCCGTCCCCATTGCTTGCTCCAGAAACTGAAACTCTTCGATATGGTCCAGGTGCAAGGAAACGCGGGCATCCGACGCTTCCGCCATGGCGGCTAGACCGGCCAGCAGCGGCCTGACCTGGCCCCGGTGGAACTTGACGCAGTTTTCGCTCACCTGCAGCACGGCAGGAAGCCCGAGTTCTTCGGCGGCTTCAACGATCGCCTCGCCATGTTCAAGATTGATGACGTTGAAGGCAGCCAGCCCGACCCCGCCGGCCATCGCCTCCCGCAACAACTCTCCGGTGTGGACCACAGGCATGCAATTCTCCTCAGTTAATTCCCCGAAACCCGGGACGAAAGCTTTGTAGGCGGCTGCGATCACAGGACTTTCAGATGTGACCTTGACAACACTCCAAGCAAACACAATAATATCCAATAGAACGCAATAAGCAATGGGAGCCAAGGAGGTGACAAAGCGATGGTGCTAACAGTCGGTCTGGATGTCGGAACTACATCAAGCAAGGCAGTAGTTGTCTGTGAAAACGGGAAGGTCCTGGCTCAGGGCCGTGCCCGAACGCCGTGGGACACCTCGCCGTCCGGCGTGCAGGTCGCCGCTTGCGATTTGTTGGAATCAGCAAAGGCGGCTCTGTCACTAGCCCTGAAGGATGCGCCCTCCGGCCGGATTGTCGCGCTCGGCATTACCAGCATGGGCGAGTCGGGTGTCCTCGTTGATGCCCAAAGCCGACCACTCACTCCCATAATCGCGTGGCATGACACCCGGGACGGCCAGGAGCTGGCGGACCTGAGGAACCATGTCACGGAGGACGATTTCGCAAGGCGGACGGGTCTGCCCTTGCGGGCCCAATGGTCCCTGACGAAACACCGGTGGTTGCTGGACCATGTCCCCGCCGCCGGCCGCGCCGTGCGCCGGTTGAATATCGCCGAATGGATAGCTTTTTCGCTTGGCGGCGAAGCGGTCACAGAACAATCTTTGGCATCCCGCACGGGCTGGCTTGACTTGGCGACCCGAGACTGGTGGAGCGACGCCCTGGAGTGGTCGGGCCTCAACGTATCCCTCCTGCCGGAGCTGGTCACGGCCGGCACCAATATTGGCACCGTTGCGGCCGAGGCGGGCTTGAGCCGTCTAACAGGAGCCGCGCTCACGGTCGCAGGTCATGACCATCAGGCCGCGGTCGTCGGCGCAGGTGCCGGCGGAACAAGAGACGTACTGGACTCCTGCGGCACCGCAGAAGCCCTCGTTCGAACGATTGATCCCGGTCTGGAGCCGGGCGCTGTCCTGAAACTGACCCGGGCGGGCATCACCGTTGGCTGGTCGGCTATTGCGAACAAGTGGACGATGTTGGGCGGCACGCAAGCCGGCGTGATCCTGCAGACCACCCTGTCCATGCTCGGGCAGTCCACCCGTGACATCCGCCGTCTGGACGGGGAAGCAGCAGGCGCCCACACTGGCGCCCTTCGACTCAGAGGCAAAGATCCCGCGGCGCTAACTCTCGAAGGGATATCGGGCCACGTGACCCCGGCCCGGGTATGGATGGCCGCCGTGGACGCGGTCACAGCCCAGGCGGACGAAGTCCACTCCGCGATGAACGCCGTGGTCGGTCAGCATGCCTCCATGGTGGTGACTGGTGGATGGTCCCGCAGTACGGCACTCCTCGAGGCCAAGGAGCGCGCCTTCGGTAAGGTGCGGCTCTCCTCGGTCCAGGAGACCGGAGCGCGCGGAGCGGCCCTGTTTGGCGGAATGGCTGCGGGCCTCTTTGGAGACATTCATGACTTTCCGGTGCCGGCCCAAGCTCCCGTTGCGGCTTTCCCGCAGCAGGGCTCCCCCGCCGAGCCGGACAACGCCTCAAGAGACAGGGTGCCCTCATGACCGAAATCGAAGACATTTCCCGTCAAGACCAGCGGCTGCTCTATCCGGAACAACGCCGCGAATTCATCCTAACCATGCTCCGTACAGAGGGACGGGTCGACGCAACAGGAATCGCCGAGGACCTCGCTGTAACCAATGAAACGGTCCGAAAAGATCTGGTGTTCCTGGAACAGTCTGGCCTGTTGCGGCGCGTACATGGGGGTGCGGTGCCCGTCGGTCGCCTGACCTATGAACCCGCGGTTGCCAGACGCACTGGCTTTGCCGAAGAAAAGACCCGGATCGCCAAGGCGGCCCTGGAACACCTTCCCCCGGGCGGGTCAGTGCTGATCGACGCAGGTTCGACCACTGCGCGTCTGGCGGATCTATTCCCCCGCGACCGGGAGATGACGGTTTATACGAATACGCTCACCATCGCGGCCTCCCTACTTGACCGGCCTCTGCTGACCGTCTACACCTTTGGTGGCCGGATAAGACCACTGACGGCGGCCCAAGTGGACCACTGGGCCGCCAGATCACTCGATGAGATCAACGTTGACGTGGCTTTCCTAGGAGCAAACGCAGTGTCCGTGGATCGCGGGTTGACCACTCCGGACCCTGCAGAGGCAGCCGTCAAGAGGATCATGCTTTCCAGCGCGCGCAAGCGAATCCTGCTGACTGACCACAGCAAGTTTGGCTGCGTAAGTAACTGCAAGCACGCTGATCTGGCCGATATCGACCTCATGATTACCGACAAAGGCGCGGACAGCCGTGAACTGAAGGCCCTGAGAGCGGCGGGAGTCGAGGTGCAGCTGGCATGATTGTGACCGTTTCACCGAACCCCAGTTTGGACCGGACCATGCGCGTTGAAGCGCTGCCCCGTGGAGAGGTTGTACGCAGCCTGCGGGCCTACAGCGAGCCGAGCGGCAAAGGCGTGAATGTGGCGGTTGCATTGCACGCCCACGAGATCGACGTCCTGGCGGTTCTACCCGCAGGCGGCTTCGCCGGGACGCAGATCACTTCGATGCTGGCCGCCATGGGTGTACCCTTCCTTGCCGTACCGATCGCGGACGAGATCCGCAGCAACGTCAGCCTCGTGGAGCCCGACGCGACCGTGACGAAGATCAATGAGCTCGGCCCCACGCTCGACCGGGCGGAAGCGGCATCTCTGGTCAGCGCGGCACTGAACGGCGTCGGCGAAGGCGACTGGATGGTCGCCTGCGGGACACTGCCCGTCGGCGAAGTCGAGTCCATATACACAGACCTGGTAGTCGGCACACAGGTGCGGAACGCACGCGTCGCTGTCGATACCTCGGGCGAGGCCCTGCGGAAAGTGCTGCAGTACGGGCCGGACCTCATCAAACCCAACGCCAGCGAGCTCGCTGAGCTCACCGGCAGGGCGCTGGAGAATCTCGGTGACGTCGTCGACGCCGCTGCAGAACTCCGGCAACGAGGTGCACGGGCAGTCCTGGCCAGCTTGGGATCCGACGGAGCAATCCTCCTCGACGATTCCGGCTGCTACTACGGTCGTGCTCGGGTTGATAGCGTCGTCAGCGCCGTCGGCGCCGGCGACGCGTTGCTTGCCGGCTTCCTGGCCGGCGGCGGAAGCGGAAGCCAAGCCCTGCGGCAGGGCATGGCGTGGGCGGCTGCCGCCGTTCAGCACGAGGGCACTCTTTATCAGGGCCAGGGCGTCTCGATAAATGTGGAAATCAGCGACGATCCCGACCGTACCCGAGCCCTCAAGGAACCTTGCACTGACTGGTATCAGCCGGAAGAATGCCCCCGCTAGTCCCTGCCGGCCAACAATCTCTACGCCACGGCGGTGGTCTTACGTCGGTCATCGGGCTTGCACCCCACCAATTTGTGGCTACACCCTACCCATTTTAGGAGCATCATGCTTACAAAACGCGCTACGCGCTTCGCTCTCATCTCCTCCCTGGCCGCCGCAACAATGATTGTCGCGACGGGATGCAGCGGGTCGGCCCCAGCCGCCACCCCGTCCTCCAACGAAAAAGGCCTGATCGGCATCTCGATGCGCTTCATCGCCGGAAACTCCTGGCTAAGTACCATGTCCGACGGCGCCGTGAAGTCAGGCAAAGCCAAGGGCTACACCATGGAGGCGGTCGATGCGCAAGGAAGCGCGCAGACCCAGATCCAGCAGATGCGCACCTTCATCAACAAGGGAGCCAAGGCGATCATCATCGAACCCGTTGGTGACCGAAACGTAGCCAGCGGCATTGAAGCTGCAAAGACTGCCGGCATCCCCGTCGTTGTCGTCAACGACAGGGTCTCAGAAGAGCTCGCCAAGCAGGTCGCCTGCAACGTTCACGACGACGGCGAGGCTACCGCAGCGCTCGTGGGCGAGAAGGCAGCCGCCGCAGCCGTGGCGAAGAAGGGCGAAAACTCCACCATCAACCTGTACATCCAGGCGTTGTTCCCTCAGGAACTCGTAACGGAGAGCCGGGAGAAGGGCTTCATGGCCGGCTGGGAGAAGTACATGGCCCAGCACCCGGGTGTGAAGACCAAGCGGATCCCTAACAACTACGGCGAAGCGCTGCCGGACAAGACGCTGGCCGCCATGCGGAACGTCCTCGCCGGCAACCCGGATATCGACGTCGTGTTCAACCAGACGGACGTCGTCATGCCCGCCGTTACCGAAGCGCTCAAGGGCTCCGGGCTGATGGACCAGCAAGGCAACACCAAGGTCGTCATCGCCGGATTTGACGGCGGAATGGACGTGATCAAGAGCATGTCCACTAACCCGTCTTCACCTGTCGTGGCCGACGGCTTGAACCAGCCGGCTCTGCAGGCGGGTTACGCCGTGGATGAGGCGATCGCCGCCGTGGCCGGCAAACCGACCGGCAAGTGCAGCGGCTCACCTGCCACGCGTGTGCTCCCCGCTCTCGCTGTCACACCACAGGACGCGTCCAAGTACGTCACCGACAGCCTCGCCTTCGCCGGCGAAGAATAAGCAGGAGAAATCATGACTGCGCCCGCTGAGATTGCCTCACGGTCACTGATCGCAGTGGCCGGGGTTTCCAAGGCCTACCCCGGCACCCAGGCCCTGAGTAATATCGATCTGCACATCATGCCTGGAGAAATCCACGGAATTGCCGGGCAGAACGGTGCCGGGAAGTCCACGCTGGTAAGGATTCTATCCGGAGTGGAAAAGCCTGACTCCGGAACAGTCCTCCTTGACGGGCTCCCGGTCAGTTTCGACAATCCACATGCGGCCCAGCGGGCGCGGATCATGACGGTGCATCAGGAGTTGAGCCTGATGCCACACCTGTCCGTAGCCGAGAACATCTACGTCGGCGAGCTGCCCCGGACAGTGCTTGGAACTGTCGACTGGCGGGCGGTCCGGTCGCAGGCACGCGAACAGTTGCTCCGCCTCGGGTTCGATCTCGACGTCCGGGCCCCCGTCGGTTCCCTGCCGATCGCGCACCGGCAGGCAGTGGAAATCGCCAAGGCTGTCAGCGGCGACGCCCGGGTGCTGATTCTGGACGAACCGACCGCTACATTGCCCCGGCACGACGTCCGCCAGCTGTTTGACCTCCTCAACCAGCTGAAGAAACTTGGCATCGCCATCATCTACATCTCGCATCATTTCGACGAAATGTATGAGATCTGCGACAAAATCTCCGTGTTTCGTGATGGCAGGCGGGTGGCGGTCCATGAGGCCGACGCGAGCCGCCATGACCTGATCCTGCAAGCAATGCTGGGCGGAGTAAGCACGGAGCAGTCGGCGAAACTGCAACTGGGTTCCAGCGAGACGCCCCGGCTGGGGGTGGGCCGAACCACCGGAGAGGTAGCCCTGGCCGTCCGGGGGCTCCGGGATGGCCATGACCTCCATGGCATCGACTTGACGCTCCATCGCGGGGAGGTGCTGGGCGTCGCCGGCCTGTCCGGGAACGGTCAAAGCCAGCTGGCGGCGGCCCTGTTCGGGGCCGAGAAATCGACCCAGCAGAGTTTCGAGATCAACGGCCGGAAGCGGCACACAGCGGATCCCGCAGAATCGATCAGGCTCGGCCTCGGGCTGTTGCCGGAGGAACGCAAGACCCAAGGCCTGGCGCTGACGATGTCCGTGACCGAGAACATCACCATGGCCTCACTTGCGAAGTTTTCGCCCGGGTTCTTCCTAAACCGGGGCAGCGAACACAGGGCCGCCCTCCGCATGCGGGACGCGCTGGCCATAAAAGTGGCGTCCGTAGGGCAACCCGTCGGCAACCTCAGCGGCGGCAATCAGCAAAAGGTTGCCCTCGCCAAGTGGCTGGTCAGCGGCGTCAAGACGCTGATCATCGTGGAACCCACAAGAGGCGTGGACGTGGGTGCAAAGCTCGAAATCTATGAGCTTATCCGTCAGTTCGTGGAAGACGGCGGCAGCGTCATCGTGATCACCTCAGAAATCGATGAAGCGCTCATGTGCGACCGCGTGCTGATCCTCAGCCGTGGCCGGATCTCCGGGTCCGTGGACCGTGCCGAGATCGACGAACACGGCGAAGCCGCCGTCCTCAATCGATTCAACTGATCACCCAAGAACCAGTTCTAACAATGGAGTTGTAACTCGTGGCCCTCAATACCAGTCCAGTCACCCCGCCTCAGCCCCAGACCTCCGGTCTGTCCGCCGCCGTCAATGCCCTCCGGACATTCACCAACTCGCTTGGCTCCAAGGGATATCTCTTCGTGGTCGGAGCCCTTGTGCTGGCGGTGGGGAGCGTTCTCTCTCCCTATTTCATGACGTCCCGGAACCTGATAGCCGTGCTCATTACGGCATCGGTTGTCTCCGTGCTTGCCGTCGGCCAGTATCTGGTCATCGTCACCGGCGGCATTGATCTTTCCGTCGGGGCCGTAGCCGCACTATCCTCCGTCACTGTGGGGCTTGCCCTGCAGGCAGGCGTCTCTTGGCCATTGGCGCTGCTGCTGGCGCTGCTGGTCGCTGGCTTCGTGGGCGTCTTCAACGGTCTGATGATCATTTATGGAGGAATTACCCCGTTCATCGTGACACTCGCGATGATGAGCATTGCCCGTGGAGTGGCGTACATCCTGCAGACCGGGCGCCAGGTGGCCATCGATGATCAGGGTTTCCTGTCCGCCTTTACCGCAGATTTAGGGCCGCTGCCTGCCCCTGTCGTCATCGCCATGATCGTCATGATCGTCTTGGCCGTGACCATGTCACAGACGCGCTACGGACGTCGCCTTTTCGCGATCGGCGGGAACCCCGACGCTGCACGGCTTTCGGGTCTTCCGATCAAGCGGGACATCGTGGGTGCCTACTTCTGTTCGTCTCTGCTGGCAGGGCTCGGCGGCGTCATGATCGCCGCCCAGTTGACGGAAGGCAGCGCAATTATCGGCGAAGGATACGAGCTCAACGCTATCGCGGCCGTAGTGGTAGGCGGCGCGTCACTGTTCGGTGGTACGGGAGACCCCATCAGCGCGGTGCTCGGCGGCCTGATCATCGCCGTGATCCTCAACATCATGGATCTGCTTGGAATCCAGGCCCAGCCGCAGCTGATCGTCAAAGGTGCAGTCATCCTCCTCGCAGTGCTGTTCACCAGCGGGGTGGGAAACAAGCTCCCTGGTGCGATACGAAAGCTCGTGTTCCAGAAGCGCTACACCGGGAAGGGTTCCGACCTCCCGTCCGAAGGAAAGGAAAAGGAGAAGATCGATGCCGCCAAGTAGCGATACAACCGTGACCCAGTGGCAGTTCCTCACGCAGGCAGAGGCCGAGACAATCGAGGCCGTCTGCGAACGTATCTTCCCGAACGACGACGGCAGGGCGGGTGCCCGCGATGCGCGCGTGATTGTCTTCATCGATCGGGCCGCTGCGGACGAGGACGAAGCCTTGCGCCTGTGCTACCGAGAAGGCGTCCAAGCACTCAATGCCTTCAGTAACGACGTGTACGGGTCCCCGTTCGCCAAATTGTCCGGCGACGCCGCGGACAGCCTCCTGGAGCGGATTGAGAATGCTGAGTCCTCTACCCACCCGGATGTGCCCCACCCGCTGGCAACCTTCTTCGCGCTTGTCTGGGAACACACCATCCAAGGCATGTTCTGTGACCCGAAGTACGGCGGAAACCACGACACACTCGGCTGGCAGCTGGTCGGCTTCCCCGGAGCGCAATGGGGCTACAACGCCGAACAGATGAAGCCCGGGTTCGACTCAACCATCATCCCCATCAAATCCCTGGAAGATCTACGCAACGAATTGAGGGGCGCGAATGCCTGAAAAAGCAGAGGCCATCGTCGTCGGCCTGGGCGCATCGGGCGGCATCATCGCCGAACAGCTGACCAAGGCCGGCATGCGTGTCCTTGCCCTGGACAAGGGCCCGATGCACAGCAACGAGGAGTTCACCTTCAAGCATGACGAGGTCAAGTACTACTCCCGGGGCTCCCTCGTTCCCCAGCTGTCCACCGATCCGGTGACGTGGCGGCCGAATGAAGCGACCGAGGCCCAACTTCTGCCGTGGGCAGCCGGCGTCCGCGGCAACAGCGAACCGCTGCACCTGCCGCCGTCGATCGGCCCCGGCGGCGGAACGCTTCATTGGGGCGGTGCCTCCTGGCGCCACCGCGACTCCGACTTCCATATGAAGTCACTCATCGAGGAACGCTTCGGGCCCGAGGCGCTGGACGGCGACTCCACCATGGTGGACTGGCCGGTGAGCTACGGCGATCTGGAGCCCTACTACGACAAGGTCGAATGGGAACTCGGCGTCTCCGGCCAGGCCGGGAACGTCAAGGGTATACACAATCCGGCAGGCAGCCCATTCGAATCCGACCGCCAGCGCGAGTACCCAATGCCGCCCTTGCGCCGGGCACCGGCCGACGACCGTTTCAAGGCCGCCTGTGAAAGACTCGGCTATCGCCCATTCCAGCAGCCCGCGGCCGTGGCCTCCACGGACTACAAATCACTGAAGGGCTGCGAATACTGCGGCTTCTGCCATGGGTTCCTGTGTCACGTCAACGCCAAGCAGTCCAGCCGCATCACCTCGGTGGAGATGGCGCTCCAGACGGGCAACCTCGAAATCCGCTCCTCCTCCCGCGTCTTCCGGTTGAACCGCGACGCGACAGGACGCAGCATCACCGGCGTCTCCTACTTCGACGCTGATGGCGTGGTGCACGACGTTGAATCGGACCTGGTGGTTGTCGCCTGCTACGCCCTCGAAAACAGCCGGCTACTGCTCGCTTCCGGCATCAACGCCAACGGACAGGTGGGACAGAACTTTATGACCCACAGCTTCGGCTGGTGCACGCTGGTGTTGCCGGAGTTCAGCAACCCGTTCATGGCGCCCCTGGTGGCCGCCAGTGTGGTGGATGATCTCAACTGCGACGGCGTGCCGGACAACGACGAAGGTGTTCTCTGGGGATCCGTCCTCACGAGCATCCCCGGCGACCTGCAGCCCATCGAGGCCGCACACAACCTGCCACCGGGCATGCGCCGCTGGGGCGGGGAATTCAAGGACTGGTTTTCCGAGAATTACCGCAAACTCATGGGCATCCACAACCAAATCCCGAGTTTCCCGACGAAACGGTACTACTGCGACCTTGACCCGGTGGTAAAAGACAAGTTCGGCCAGCCCGCGCTTCGAATCACCCACGACTGGTCCCAGCACGACGTTGCGGCGCTGAACTACTTCGAAAAAATAAAGCGCAACATCGCCGACGAAATGGGCGCCACCCAGTTCTGGTCCGAAGCCAACCCGCCAGCTTACCACCTTTCCACCCATGAAGTGGGCACCCACCGCATGGGCGAAAATCCCGCGGATTCCGTCGTGGACATCTACGGCGAGTCCCATGAATGCAAGGGTCTTTACGTGGTCGGAGGCGGACAGTTTCCCACGCTGTCCGGCTACAACCCCACCCAGACCCTGCAGGCCCTCGCGTACCTGAGTGCCGACCGAATTCTGGAGAAGGTCTAGCACCTCCGGGTGATGCTTCTCCAGAGCAGCAAGAGCATCTGTAAACCGAACAGTCGGCCTGAATCCGGGCCGACGGTAGTGAAGAAAAAGAAAGAGAAGAAACCAATGGTTGACCCGTATTCCATCGTGGCCCTGTCCAACGTCGTCCACACGATCAAGAAGCGCGAAGACGCGATCGAAAACACGAAGCGCATCTGCGATTTCATGGACCCGGCCGTCATGGTCGCCGCCACCGACGGCGCACCCGTAAAGCTGGTAGTCCTGCCCGAGATGGCGATCCAGGGCATGTTGCCGGACTTCAAAGCCGGCAACAAGGAAGCCCACGAAGCATTCGCCATGACGATCCCCGGACCCGAAACTGACATCCTGGGCCAGAAAGCCCGCCAGCTGAACACCTACATCGCCGGTGAGCTGTACTTGGTCAAGGACGAGGACTTCCCGGGCCACCTGTTCAACGTGGCGTTCATCATCGATCCCAACGGTGAAGTCATTTACAAGCGCTACAAGTCCACATCCGACGCCTACGAAGGGGGCGCGCTGGGCACCACCAACCCGCACGACATCTGGGACGAGTTCGTCGAAAAGCGCGGCAACGGCAGCGTGCTGGACGCGTTCTTCCCGGTGGCCAGGACCGAGATCGGCAATATCGGCTACATCATCTGCCACGAAGGCGCCTACCCCGAGACCTCTCGTGGCCTGGCCATGAACGGTGCCGAGATCATCATTCGGGGCACGCTGATCGAACCGCAGGTGGGCGCCGGCATGTGGGACCTGCAGAACCGCGCGCACGCCATGTTCAACCAGGTCGTCGTCGTCGCTCCGAACCTCGGCCCGCAGCGCAACGACGACGGCAGCCTGTTCGACCTGTTCGGCGGCCAGTCAATGATCGTGGACCACAAGGGCAACGTGCTGGTAAAGCAGGCTGGCGTCAGCGGCGGCGACTCGTTCGTGAGCTCTGTCATCGACCTCGAGGCCCTGCGCCGCTCACGCAGCGCCAACGGCGTCACCAACTGGTTCAAGGACCTGCGCACCGAAATGTACGCCGGCATCTACGAGCAGCCGATCTACGAAAAAAACCAGTACCTGACGTCACCACCCACTGAAGGCTGGCTGGCCCGCGAGGAGAAGCGCCGCGCAGGCAACATCGACAAGCTCATCGAACGCGGCCTGCTGGTTCCGCCGTCGGGCACCTCCCGCTAAGAGAGCATCCACCTGATCGAGTGACCAGGTAATGCGGGCGCCCGGGCCGCCGGGCCCGGGCGCCCGCACACCCTTTAACCATCGTCGTCCTCCGAATTATCCGGAGCACCTGAAAGCGAGCCGCATGTACGCCGCCATCCTCCGCACCCCCGGTCCCATCGAAAGCAACCCGCTGGACTACGTCGAAGTCCCCGAACCGACACCTGGCCCCGGCGAAGTATCGATCGACATACTGGCTTGCGGGGTATGCCGTTCCAATCTCCATATGATCGAAGGTGACTGGCTGCCGGGCACGCCCGCCAGCGTGCCCGTCATCCCGGGTCATGAGGTGGTGGGCAGGGTCAAGGAGCTCGGCCCCGGCGTCACCAACCTGGCCGTGGGCGACCGGATCGGTGTGCAGCCCATTTGGTCCACGTGCGGTCTGTGCATTCATTGCCTGACAGGGAACGAGCAGCGCTGCCGTGCACGCCAGATCACCGGTGAAACGCGGGACGGCGGCTATGCCGAAGTCATGCTGGCGAACGCGGCCTACGCTTACAAGATCCCCGACGGGCTCTCCGACGCCGAAGCGGCCCCGTTGCTGTGCCCTGGCATAACCGCACACGGTTCAGTAAAAAAAGCGCAACTGTCCCCGGGCCAGAAAGTGGGCATCTTCGGCGTCGGCGGCGTCGGTCACATGGTCCTACAAATGGCGGCCCTCACCGGGGCCGACGTTTACGCCGTCTCCAGGAGCGCCGCACACCGTGGCCTGGCTGAAGAGCTGGGTGCGACAGTGTCGTATGTCCCGGCCGGGCATGAAGGCGGCCCGGTGCTGCCGGACGCCTCGCTGGACGCTGCCATTGTCTTCGCTCCATCGGATCATGCCGTTGCCGATGCCATCCGCGTGGTCAGGCCAGGCGGACGCGTGGTTCTCGGGGTGGCACAGTCGGTGGGGCCCCTGGACATTGGGGACGAAAAGACAGTGGTCGGCTCCGTCCTAGGCAGCCGCTGGGAGATGTCCGAGGTGCTGGGCCTGGCCTCCGACGGAAAACTACGCTCCGTGCACGAGGACTTTCCTCTCAGTGAAGCCAACCTCGCGCTGTCGCGGTTGAAGTCCGGAGACCTTCTGGCGCGGGCCGTTCTGATTCCGGGCGCATGAACACCGACGCCAAAGTGCAACCGCACCGGTTTCTCGTCGTCGGACGCGGCTGGCGCGCCGACTTCTACTTCCGCATCGCCCGGCAACTGCCGGAGCTGTTCACCTGCGTGGGCGCGGTCACGCGGACCGCCGAGGGCGGAGCGGAGATCGAGCTGCAGTGGCGGTTGCCGACTTTCCGCACCATCGATGAGGCTGTCGAGCTTTTGCGGCCGGACGTTGCAGTGACCTGTGTTCCGCGGGAAGCCAATCTGGACGTGCTGCGGACCCTGGTCGCGCTGGGCATCCCCGTCCTGACCGAGACCCCGCCCGCGGTTGACGTTTTCTCGATGACTGAGTTGTGGAACGACGTCGGCCACACAGGACTCGTTCAGGTAGCTGAACAGCACCCGTACCTGCCTACATTTGCCGGTGTCCGATGCCTCATCGAAGACGGAGCCTTCGGCGAGGTTAGCTCCGCGTCCGTCTCCTGGACCCATGACTATCATGCCGTTGCCATCCTCCGGGCACTCATGGACACGGGCAGCGATCCCGTACGTGTCCTTGCAACCGCCCAGGATGTTCCCATCATGGCCGGGCCGGACCGAACCGGATGGCCCGAAAACCAGAATCTTGGGACCGAACGCCAGACCCTCGCCATTCTCCGTTTCGGCAGCAAGACGGGCTTCTACGATTTCACCGATACACAGTGGTTCAATCCACTGCGTAGGCGGCAGATCCAGGTTCGCGGCAGCCACGCCGAACTGGTGGGCGACCAGCTCACGTGGCTGGCGGACGACGGCGCACCTGTCAGCGCCCCGATCGTGCGCCGTCAACTCGGCATCGACGGCAACCTGGAAGGGGCCGAGCTGGACACCCTGAGCGTCGGAGGCCGGGTCATATACCGCAACCCGTTCCCGGGCGCGCGGCTCTCGGACGAAGAGATCGCCATTGCAGTTTGCCTGCTGAACACGCTTCCAGAAAATCGTTCCGAGGGATACTCCCTTGCTGACGGCTGCCAGGACCACTATCTCTCCCTTCTGATACATGAAGCTGCTGGATCCGAAGGGGGCACCAACTCCAGGCTTCAACCTTGGTCAAACGCCCAGCACTGCGCGCAGGCTCTGTCCTGACCGTAAAACTACGACTCTTGATACAACCCATGGTCGTACACAACAGATAAGCAAAGGAAAAAGCATGGAAAACCGAGCTCTTGGCCGTACCGGGCTGTCAGTCTCACCCGTTTGCGTGGGAACGAGCGCCCTGGGCAGCCATCCCACTCAGTACGGTTACGAAGTCAGCACTGACACCGCCGTTGCGACCATCCGCAAAGTCATGGAAGGTCCATTCAATTTCGTCGACACGTCCAACGAATACGGCCACGGGGGCGACAGCGAACGCCGGATCGGCCAGGCCCTCGCGGAAGCGGGCGGCGTGCCGGAGGGCTTCGTCGTGGCCACCAAGGTAGACCCGATCGTCGGGACCAGGGACTTCTCGGGAGACCGTGTCCGCCGGTCCGTGGAGGAAAGCCTTCAACGGCTCGGCCTGGACCGTCTTCAGCTCGTCTACTTCCACGATCCCGAAAAGATCACCTTCGAAGAAGGCACCGCGGCCGGCGGTCCCCTCGAGGCCCTCATTGAACTGAGAGACCAGGGCGTGATCGAACACCTCGGCGTCGCCGGCGGCCCCATCGACCTTGAGCTGAAGTATCTGGCAACAGACGCCTTCGACGTCGTCATCAGCCACAACAGATACACCCTTGTGGATCAAACAGCCGAACCGCTCATTCAGGACGCAGCCTCCCGGGGCGTGGCGTTCGTCAACGCCGCACCGTTTGGTGGCGGAATGCTCGTCAAAGGCCCCGACACCGTTCCCAACTACTGCTACGGACCGGCCAGCCAGGCCATCATCGAGCGCGTGCGAAAGATGCAGAAACTATGTGAGATGTACTCGGTGCCGCTGGCCGCCGCCGCCCTTCAGTTCTCCACCCGCGATCACCGCGTAGCATCCACCATCGTCGGCATGTCCGAACCCGGCCGCGTCGACCAAACAGCACGTCTGGCCGAATGGGACATTCCGGCTGAACTCTGGTCCCAGCTCCTTCCCCTGGCCGCTGCCGGTACGGGAGAACTGGGCTAGCCACAGGTCGTGAGTTCGACGTTTCCGCCCACTTTGACCGGTTTCTTGCCGAAGCCATCGCTGCCGACCGGGAGGCAGGACCAGGACTCGGGCCCGATGCACTGTACGGCCTGTACACCATCTGGTGCCTGATCACCCACTCCCCAAGGGCCCCTCCCTTGGTGGAATTTAAGGCGCTGAAGGACGTGCATGGCATCAGTCCCACGAGCAATGCCCTGGCCATGACCGGTCCTGCCGCGACCGATTACATCCTGGCCAGCGTGCCGAACGTCATCTGAGTTTCGTGGGTGCAGGAGCTTTGTTGGGAGCCAAGGGAAGGGCTTCTTGGATGAGTTGGCGGGCGGCAGCGTGTGCCAGGCGCGGGTAGCCGGTATGCAAAGGGGGCATGCCGAGCGCCTGCGCCCCTTCCAGGAGAAGTGCCAGCTTTCTGGCCAGCCCGTCGGGATCGGCGGCGCCGCCCTGGCGGGACATGCGAAGGGGCGCGCCGCGACGAGCTCAGCCAGGTTTTTCGGCCCCGTGAAAGAACCACGGGCCTGCATGGTCCGGAGCTCGCGGCGGTCTATTAGTGCCCGATGCTGACGGTTAGATCAATGGGATGCCGTCATTGGCGGCGAAACGAGTCCGAAGCCACGGCGCAGGGACGAGGCTCTCCGCTCGCGGCGCGGAGGTGCTACAACCCACCGCCGATAGCCGTGATTCCGTAAAGCTAATGCCAGCTCGTTTCGCCGGACCAGCCGCCCCAAGCACACTGGGCCGGCACCAGGGCGCGTATGTTCCTGCAAAGGACCGCCCGACTGATACGAATGCCACCAACCACAGCGCACCGGACGAGGGGTATGACCCGCTCATCCAGACCTTGGAGAAGCGCGACCCGCCGGACGAATGGGACCCCAATCAGGCCAAATAGTCGAGAGGCTCTCGCCGGGTTACTCCACTTGAACAACCGAGTAGCCGTAGCAGAACAGGGCTGCGGCAGCTTTGTCTTTGGTTGTGCCCTCGGCCTGCATTTTCGTCAGTCTATCCGCGAGCTGTTCGGTGGCCTGTCGGAACGCATACGCGTCGTTATAGGCCATTCCGACCGTGGCATCGACCAGGGAGCTCTGGAACTGCTCCGAGTTCTTAATCTCTCCTGCTGCCCAGGCGCAGGCGATGTCGACCCCCGCGGAGACGGCCTTGTTCTTCTTTGCGGCCTTGGCTATTTCCGCCATCCGGTCTGCACTCGCTTGAGGGATCGACCAGCCGCTGTAGTTGTCGGCTTGCCCTGCCACGGCGGTGACCTCCTCAGCAGAGGTGTGATACCGGCTGGCAAGTTTGGACGCATCAGAGGCGGCGACTTTGATTTCTCCGGCGTCGTGGCCCACTGCGCTGGAAACCTTGGACGTTGCGCTTTTCGCGAGCTGAACGGCAGCTTCCCGTTCTCCTCCGGTGCAGGCTGTCAGGCCCAAGGCGACGACCGCCACGGCCGTGAGCACAGTGAACCTTGCTCCTGGTTGTTTTCTCATCAGAGGTCCTCTCGTCGCGCAGGACCCCCCAGACCCCTCGTAATAGTGCAGTGTGGCACCCAAGCTGTTGGGTTTCAAGGGCCTCGTGGGCTGGAAGGGAAGCGCCGCCGGAGCTAAGCCCTGCGCATATGTACAGCGGGCAGATACTTCTGATACCGAAAGGCTTCAAACGTGGCTTCCTGCACCGAGCGCACTAGGGTCAAACTGAAGTATTCGAAGTGGACTCCCTCGAGAACGGCGTTGCGGTTACCGTCGCCAGGTCGCCATCACCGAGGTCAGCCACAACAATCAGTAAAACCGCCTGACGGCGAGAAGGAGACCATCTATAGCATCGGCGTCAACCACATGCCGCCGGGTCGTGGCCGACAGGACTCTCATCAGCAGGTGAAGCGGATCCATATGCAGGTCCCTCCCCGACCATTTTAGAACGTCGATAACGGATATTCCGTCAGGCTACGGCGACTCCGGATATACGCAATGCCGGCCCGGCGGCGAAACTCATTCCAGCTTTGCGAGCCGGAGGTACTGGTAGACGGTCTCCCGGCTGATCCCGTAGTCACGGGCAAGGAGGGCTTTTGGAACACCGGTGACGGCGCGCTGAACGAGTTCGGCGGCCCGTTCTGGCGTGAGGGTCTTTTTCCGTCCTTTGTATGCGCCACGTTGCTTGGCAAGGGCGATGCCTTCCCGCTGGCGTTCCCTGATGAGGGAGCGTTCGAATTCGGCGAAGGCGCCCATGACGGAGAGCATGAGATTGGCCATAGGGGAGTCCTCGCCGGTGAAGACCAGGCTCTCTTTGATGAACTCCACTCGAACTCCTTTTCGGGTTAGGCCTTGGACAAGGGCACGCAGGTCATCGAGGTTGCGGGCGAGCCGGTCCATGCTGTGCACCACCACGGTGTCCCCGTCACGGGCGAACCGCAGCAACTCCGTAAGCTCTGGCCTCGCGGTATCCCTGCCGGAGGCCTTGTCCGTGAAGACCCGGTCCAGAACGTGGCCGTCAAGCTGGCGTTTCTCGTTCTGGTCCAGCGTGCTTACGCGCACGTACCCGATCCGCTGGCCAGCCATCGGCACCTCCAACCATCGTCCTGTCAGGTTGAGTTCTAGGCTCCTTCCAGAAGAAAGTCAAGACCAGGTGTGGACATCAACAGTTTTGGGTGCAGCTAAGAATGCCCCAAAGACCTGCCTGCGCCAGATCGCGTGGCAGCTGTAGGTACAGAGGCATATCCAGGGAATTATGGTCCATCATTTTCGTCTCAGGCGGCAAACCCCTAGGGTTCGATGCCAGTGCCCGCGTTGATCAGGTAGATCCTGGAGACATGCCGGTCCTGACAGCCCGCATCCAGACGATTTCTGAGGCTTCCCGCTCTTCCAGGGTTCGGCACGATCGGGATGGGCAATTAGTTCTCCCGGAAGACCAGAGAGGTCCTAAGCTTGTACGACTGGATTGGCGCCCGGCTCTGAGGATGGACATATGAGAAGCAGTTTTTCCTCCTTTCCTTCCCCTTCATCTCGAAAGGGAAGGAGGGCCCCGGGCTGGCACAACCGGCGGCGTCTACTTTCCCAGACCGTTCGCCAAACACCTTTGGGGCGGGGGGCCCATCGAGGCCGCCTCGGAGGCGGCCTTCACATCCCCCTGCTTGCTTTTGGTGCTTCCATTTTGACCTTTATGGTGGTAACACCGAGCTCCCGCTTTCAGTCAGAGAACACGGCGGGAGCGGACCTGGGATTTTGGTTAGTGACATTGGCTACGGCAGCCGTAGTGGCGCTAGTTATTCAAGCGAGCAAGGGTCCAAATGCGTGGTGGACCACTATGGCCGTGCTTATAGGGATAGTGAACACGCTTGTCGTTCCTTGGGTTCTTTGCATTACTCTGGAAATCCCCGCTGTGGTCGGCATGCCTCCGCTGATGTTTTCCTTCTGGATATCACTGGCAGCTATGGGGGTTCTGCTCGCCGTCAAGGTCCATCGCATGGATCCAGGATCTGTCACAAGGGTGGCTATCGGGGGTAGCGTTGGCCTCGCCGGTTTCGCGCTCGTGATAACCCAATTCGGGACCTCTGCGTTTGGCTACGAAGCAGTCGTGCCGCTTTCCCCAAACCCAGGGGCAGCCGGCTTGGATGTAAGGGACATATCAGCCGGAGATACCAAGCTCACCTTGAGGTATGACAGCGGACTGGTACAGCAGGCGTACTTTGACAAAGGGCTCCTACGAGTAACGAGGCCAGCCTACTTCCGTTATGTGGACTACACATTCACTAATGGACCCCGCCGGGCCCGAAGACTCCGGGCGGAGAGAGATGCGGATAGGTGCAACTTACACTGAGGCCATGCAGTTCTTGGCGACAATGGGTTTCGTTAAGCAAGTTGAAGCGGGAATTTCGGCACGAAGATGAAAACGACAAATTCGGATATACAAAGCTTGCTTAACCGTGCCGCAATAGTCCGCACGCAAAGTGCTTTTCGTTAGGGGAGCCCTTTTAGCCCCTAGCCTTACGTAACGACGCTTATCGGCGCTCCAAAATACGTGGGGGAGCGGCTTCAAGAGAGGCTGTTTCCTGCCCGCATTTGGTGGCGTTTTCTCCCAACGGGACTGTCTGAACGGTGCGTGGGTCCGGACGGTTTCATTAGTAAATGACCGGTTCGGTCCGCGGGGTGCCGGATGCGTACCTTCGCTGTGGCTCCGGCCAGTGCCGTCCGAGCACCACTTGATATTGGCACCCTTGTAATGAGCTGGCGATTCTCCCCGGCCTCTGCACATTGCCCCGATTCGCATTGCAACAGTCAGGTAAGGAGGGCATCGCTTTTGACGACGTTGATCATTGGGGACAGTAGTTCTAGAAGGTTGAGCGCCTGGACATGCGCAGCGTCGCTCTGACCAGCACACCCGTCCTCGACCACCGTCACATATCGACCTGCGTCCGCGGCACCCAGGGCGGTGGCAAGGATGCAGCAGTCAGTTGCCACACCGGTGAGGATGATCTCTTCCCCGACCGGAATCAGTTCGGCCAGCTCTTGCCCCCATTTGGAGAACGTTGGAAGGTCGATGGAGCCTCGGGTCTCAATGTCTGGAAGCTCGGTGTGCCAGATGGGATCGGCGGGATCCAGGCGCATGCTTTGCCAGCGGTCGTAGTACGACGACCACGCGCCATTCTCCGCAGGGTCGGGGATAAAGCGTGTGCTGATGGGTTCCAGTCCGGATGCCGCCAGACGTGCGATGGTTCGGGCCGCTTCGTCGTAGCGAGGGATGTGCCACTCCCCTTCTTGGCGGAAGGCACGTTGCATGTCAATCACGACCAGATGACGCTTTGCCCGCCCGGCGGGACCACGTTCGGGCTGCCCGTCATGATTTCTGGCCTTCCCGGCCGGTGTAGGGGTCGGCAATGCCGATGTATTGGGTGGTGGTGTATTCGGCGATGCCCTCCGTGCCGCCTTCGCGGCCGAGCCCTGATTGTTTGACGCCGCCGAAGGGTGCTGCGGCGTTGGAGATGACGCCGGCGTTGAAGCCGACCATGCCGAACTCGATCTGTTCGGCCACGCGTAGAAGCCGGTTGAAGTCGCGGCTGTAGAGGTAGGAGGCAAGCCCGTATTCGCTGGCGTTGGCGAGCCGGATGGCGTCCTCTTCGGTGGCGAAGGTGGTCACCGGGGCGACGGGGCCGAAGATTTCCTGGCGGAGGATCTCGGCGTCGTTCGGGACATTAGCCAGGACGGTGGGCGGGTAGAAGTAGCCGGGACTGTCCACGGGTGTGCCGCCGGTGACGGCGGTGGCGCCGGCGGCGACGGCGGCCCTCACGAGTGCGTGGACGTCGTCGCGGGCCCTGGCGTCGATGAGCGGGCCGACTTGGGTGTCCGGTTCGGTGCCGCGGCCGGTGGTCAGGGCGCCCATGGCTGCGGCGAACTTGGCGGTGAATTCCTGTGCCACGGATTCCTGGACGAGGAAGCGGTTGGCGGCGGTGCAGGCCTCGCCCATGTTGCGCATTTTGGCGGCCATGGCGCCTTCGACGGCTTTGTCCAGGTCGGCGTCTTCGAACACGATGAACGGGGCGTTGCCGCCCAGTTCCATGGAGGTGCGGAGCACGTTCTGTGCGGCGTCGGCGATGAGTCGTTTGCCTACCGGGGTGGAGCCGGTGAAGGAGACCTTGCGTAGGCGCGGGTCCGCGAGCAGCGGACCGGAGATCCCGGCGGCACTGGAGGAGGACACCACGTTCAGCACGCCGGGGGGCAGGCCGGCGTCGAGCATGGTCCGGGCGAACAGCTGGGAGGTCAGCGGCGTGAGTTTGGCGGGCTTGAGGACCATGGTGCAGCCTGCGGCGATCGCGGGGGCGACCTTGCGGGTGGCCATGGCGAGCGGGAAGTTCCAGGGGGTGATGAGCAGGCAGGGTCCTACCGGTTTGTGCTGGACGAGGATCTTGTTTTTGCCCTCGGGGGTAGTGAGGTAGCGGCCGTAGTCGCGGACCGTCTCTTCGGAGAACCAGCGAAGGAACTCGGCGCCGTAGATGACCTCGCCGCGGGCTTCGGCCAGGGGCTTGCCCATTTCCAGGGTCATCAGCAGCGCGAAGTCCTCGGCGCGATCGGTGACCAGGTCGAAGGCGCGGCGCAGGATCTCGGCCCGTTCCCGTGGTGCGGTGTGCGCCCAGGAGGCCTGGGCGGCGTCGGCCGCGTCGAGCGCCGCGACGGCGTCCTGGCTGGTGGCCGAGGCGAGGGTGGCTATGGCCTCGCCGGTGGAGGGGTCGTGCACGTCGAACGTGCCGCCGTCGGACGCGTCCCGCCACTGTCCATTAATGAGGAGGCCGGTGGGCACGGAGGCGAGGAGCCTCGCTTCAGGCCCGGTGATTACGGTCTCGGTGGTCGTGGTGTTTCCTTCAGCCACTTAGGGCTCCTTCCAAAGTCCTTGTGAGTTGGTCATTGTGCAGCAGCCAACGTCCGGGGCAGCGGCCAAATCGCGGCGCCGTTCTCGTGCGATCCTGGCGAAACGAGCCAACGATAGTGCTGTTGTGCCCAGTTCCGGGTTGCTGTGACGTCGTGGTGCAGTTGCTCGGTGAGGGCGTTGATGGTCGAGAAGGTTTGTTGATCCCGCAGCTTGGCAGTCAGGGTGACGGTCAGCTGCCGCCCGTAGAGGTCGTCGTTGAAGTCAAGGAGGTGGGCTTCGAGCAATTTGTTCCCGGTCTGGGCATAAAACGTCTGCCGTCGTCCGATGGAAACTGCCGCGAGCCAGGGCTTTCCGGAGTCGGTCCGGATCACCGCAGCCCATACCCCGTCCTCGGCCTGGTTATCGAAGAGCTGGATGTTGGCGGTGGGGAATCCGAGTGTCCTGCCTCGTTCGTCCCCGTGTTCAACGATGCCTTGAATGACTGTCATGATCCTGTTCCGTGCTGGTCCGGTGGTACCGGGGCGGCCTCGAGGACCTGATCCAGCCACGTCACACGGTTGCTGAATCGCCTTATCTTCGAAGGCGCCGTCCAGCGGAAAGTGTCGTGTTCGTCATTGATGGTCAGCCTGCGGCGCCGGGTGACGGCTGTGAAGGTGTGCACCAACCACGGGTTGCCCTGCTTGTCTGGCAACAGAAGCGGCGTCCCCTGCCGGAAATCAGTCAGGTCGTTCTCGGTAAGCCCTGTTTCCTCGCGAAGTTCTGTGAGGGCTTGCCCTTCAGGCGTGGTGCCAGGTTCGAGATATCCGGTGATGCAATGCCAGAGTCCGCGGTCATGTCCGACGGACTGGCTTCGTTTGAACAGGGCGATCCGTCCTCGCCACTGAATGATCACGGCCACCACGGTGCGGGGCTGCATTCTGCGAGTGCATGTGCCACTCCGCCTACCCGTAGGAGCGGTGCGATACTCATGTCGATCCTTGTCCGGCTCGGTTGTTGGGCGGATGCGGTTCTACCGTGTGGCGGTGGCGTCCATGGCTGTTGTGGATGGGACAGGTGGCTCCCCGCCTGTCGGTCGGGGAGCCACCTGGTCTTAGAGGGTTTGCCCGGCGATGCTGCGGTCGAGCATTTTGTGTCCCGAGAGGCGCTGGCGCCGGTGGGTGGCGAAGTAGACGCCGGTCGCGACGGCGGCTCCGACGTAGTAGGAGAGGTCGCCGATTTGGGGGAACGCGGCCGCGATGGGGCCGGTGTAGATCGAGGACATCCAGAATGGGGAGGAGATGACGACGCCTGCAGCCCAGGCCACGAAGCCCCATTCGAATTTCCTGCTCTTGTCGAAGAGTTCGCGGAGGCCTCGTTCGGTGCGGCGACCTCCGAAGAGGTAGTCGCACACGAGGACAGCCACGTATGGGGCGATGCAGTACGCCGTCAGATTGAGGAACGCGGTGAAACCTGCGTTGAACCCTTCCTGGCCCAACAAGGCTACGACGTATGAGGCGACGCAGATGACCACGACGGCGGTGTGGCGTTTGACGGGCACGCCCATGGTCTGGATGGATATGGCGCCGCCGTAGACGTTCAGGAAGTTTTGGGTGAAGGATGACAACGCGACGACGCCGAGTCCGATGGCGGCCCAGGGTCCCAGGACTTCTTTGAGGGCGCCGATGCTGTCGGAGGCACTGGTAGTGGATCCGAGGACGGTTCCCAGGATTCCCATCCAGACCAGGGTGATGAAGTTGCCGAGCATGGTCGCCCAGCTGGCACCGCGCCTGTTGCCCGGTGTGTTGGGGAGGTAGCGGGAGTAGTCGGAGGCGAATGGCATCCAGGCGACGATGAAGGAGAAGAACCATCCGAAGAAGACAATCCATCCGCCGATCCCGTTGAAGCCGGGGGCGGTTGTGTCGGCGACGTTGATGACTCGTCCGTTGGCGGCGGCCACGATGGTGATGAAGGCGAAGCCGATCACCAGGACGAAGGAGAGGATGCGCTGGAGGAAGTGGATCAGGTTGTATCCGATGACGGCCACTCCGAGCTGGATGCCCATGAGAATAAGGGACGAGAGCCAGAACGGAATGCCGGTCAGCAGTGAGATGGCCTGTCCGCCGAGGATGACGGTGACGGCGGCCCATCCGATGCCGGCGAAGACATTCACGTATGCCACCGGGAACAGGTTACCGATGAATCCGAGAGGTCCCCGGCCCTGCATCTGCTGTGGGACGCCGAGCCGGACGCCCATGGCGGACAGGTATCCCATTCCTGCCGAGGAGGTTATGCCGGCGAGGACGATCGCTAGGACGGCGGCCCAGAAGGGCAGCCCGAAATAGGCGGCACTGAAGCCGAGGACGACGATGGGGAAGTTCATGCCGGCCGCGAACCAGAGGAAAAACTGCGATCGGGGCTTGCCGTGGCGTTCCACGTCAGGGATGTGTTCGATGCCGTAGGGCTCGATTTTGGTGAGGCTGTCGCGGTACCCGCGGTCTTCGGCGACACTGTTTTCGGCAGCGCGCATGGTGTCTGGGCTCATGATTGTCCTAAAGTTGGATGCGCACTGCGGTGCGCTGCTTACGAGCAGATTGGGTCGGCGCGGCTGGTTTCCTGTCCGAGGGCGGTCAGCCGCGCCGGAACTTACAGTTCGGCGAGCTGTGCGCCGTCATAGAAATGCCCGGCCTTGTAGACCATGGGTGCCGTGTTGTCGATCTCGGCATGCCGTACCCGGCAGATAAAGACGGTGTGGGTCTTTGCTTGGAAGCGTTCCTGAATTTCGGCTTCGAGGGATGCGGCCGAGCCGTCCAGGAGCGGGCTTCCGTTCGGGCCCTCGTGCCAGTCGAGTTCCGCAAACTTGTCCGGGGCCTTGGAAGCGAACACACGGACTGTGTCCTTCTGCCCTGTTCCCAGGATGTTGATGCCGAGGTGGCTCGAGGAGAAGAGCGCAGGGTAGGTGCTTGAGGTCTTCTGGACGCAGACGAGCACTAGTGGCGGCTCGATGGAGACTGAGCAGTAGGAGTTTGCTGCCAGTCCTTTGGGGGTTTCGCCTTCCTTGGTGGTGACCACGGTGACGCCCGTGATGAATTGGCGGTTGAACGCCTTCATCAGGTCTGCGTCAAGTTCGGGAAAGTCGCCGCCGTCTCCAACCTCCGGCGCGGCGATCCCGCGCAAGGGGCGAATCCCAAGACCAGCGAGCAGTTCGCTCCCGTCCCACGTGACCGTTTCCTTCGTGATCTTCCCGTCTTGGAGGATCAGGATGTTCGAGCCCCTGGTCTGAACGGTAAGTCCTGTTGCCGGGACGCCGAGGTATTCCTGGGTGTGGGTGCCAGTGGAGGTCCAGAAGACGGCCACTGTTTCCGAGCCTTCGACGATGTCATCGATGGTCGTGCGCAGGTCCGGGAAGGCTTCCCGTACTGCGGCGATCTCTTCTTTGAGACCAGTGATGTCGACGGTTGCGCCTGTCGCCTTACTGGTGCGCTTGTAGCCAGCTGCCACGAGGCCGTCGAGGGCATTGAGGTCACCCTTGTCCCAAGCAGCGAGCCAGGCTGATGTGATCAGCGGTTCAAGTGTCTGTTGCATACCAATGACGGTAAGGCAGATCACACGATCGAGTCAACAAAAATCTACAAAAACCCGCAATGGCGCGGAATTTGTGAACTTAGGCAAAAGGACGCACCTCTCCCTTGACTCCCTTCTTGCATGCAACATAAGCTGTGATGCATGCAAGAAGAAACGATGCTGAGTGTTGAGGCGGCTGAGCGGGAGAACCTCTTGGACAAGATCCGGATGCTGGTCCTGGGGGGTGACTTCCCGCCGGGTGCCGTTGTTCCGGAGGCTTTCCTTGCCCAGGAGTTCGACGTCAGCCGCACCCCTGTCCGGGAAGCCCTCAAGCAGCTTCAGCATGAGGGACTGGTGGAGATACGTCCCAAGGTGGGCACGTTCGTCCGCGAGCCCACCCGCAGGGAGATCATCGAGCTGTTCCAGATCAAGGAGTCCCTCGAAGGACTCGCAGCGTCGCTGCTCGCGCGCCGCGGTGGGACAACGGAATTGTCCGCGCTCCGCTTGAACCTCGAGGACTCCGAGGCCGCAGTCCTCACGAACGACACAGAGGCCTACGCCCGACTGGTACACGAGTTTCACTGGACCATCGTCCGGGGCTCGGACAACCTCAAGCTTGTCGAGCACTATGGACGGCTGATGAACCAGCTCGCATACCAGCGGCTGGTCCTGCGCACCGTTGAACACCCGGGCCGGCTCGCAGCCTCCACCCGGGAACACCGCGCAGTACTGGAAATGATCGAACACAAAGACCCCTTCGGCGCAGAAGCCGCCATGAGGAACCACGTCCATGCCTCGTCCCGAGAGGCCCTCACCGAACCGGTGCAGTCGCTCCGGAACTGAACCAACCACGAAAGGAAGCCATGCGCTTCTCCACATTCCCGGCCCTCGGCGCCCCCGTGGACCTCGCAGCCGAGGACTACGGTTCCCCTAAGCAGTCCGCCCTAGGCGGGACCAAATGTTGAACGACCAGGGCCTGGGCATCCGCAAGATCGTCTATTACAGCGAGGAGATCCTGCTCGAAAACGGCCTCTCCCCCGCCGTCCCGGCAGTGCGCGCAACTGCCGCGGCAGTCGTAGCCAACCCCTGGTTGGGTGGAAAGGCCACCAATGACCTGAACGAGGAAGTCATCCGGCTCGCCCCGGTGCTGGCACGCAAACTCACCCACGTGCTAACTAAGGAACTCGGGGGCGTGGACGCAATCGAAGCCTTCGGCAAGGCAGCGATTGTGGGCACCGACGGCGAGATTGAACACGGCGCCGCCCTCATCCACACGCCGTTCTTCGGCAACCTTGTTCGGGAATATTTCGACGGCGAATCGATCATCTGCTTCGCCGACGACCGGGCCGACGCCGGCGCCTCACTCGTCGTACCCCTTTGGCACAAGAACGCCGCCGCCACACGCACGCACTACCAAACCATCACCACCCGGATCAGCGACGCACCCCGGCCCGGAGAGATCGTCGTCGTCCTCGGCGCATCAACCGGACCCCGCCCGCACGCGCGTATCGGGGACCGGCTCACCGACCCCATCGTTAAAGCAGAAAACCTAGGAGAACTAGTTTCATGAGCATTCGAAAAATCGTCACCCTGACCGAAGACGTCCTCATCGAAGGTGGCCGGGAGGTCGCGCCGACTGCGCGGGTCGCCGTCGTCGCCGCCATCGTCAAGAACCCCTGGGCCGGGCAGGGCTTCGTTGAAGACCTCTCCGCCGGGATCGACGCCAACGCCTCCGACATCGGCGCCCTGCTCGCACCCCGCGTACTCGAAGCCCTCGGCGCCCCCGCCGAAGCCTACGGCAAAGCCGCCATCGTGGGCCTCAACGGTGAAATCGAGCACGGTTCAGGCCTCATCCACACCCTTGCCTTCGGAAACCACTTCCGTGACGCTGCCAACGCCACCACGCTACTGCCTGCCGTGGAAAAGCGCGGACCTGCCGGCGTCGTGTTCGACATTCCGCTCAAACACATCACCGATGCGACCATCCGCTCCCACCACCAGAGCATCGAGGTCCGGATCAACGACGCACCCCATGCTGACGAAATCGTGATCGCCCTCGCCGCGGCTGCCCAGGGACGCCCGCAGCAGCGCCTCGCGGCGTTCGCCACAGAAACGAAGTAGGTGACCTCCGTCGTGAGCCGCGTCCGCGTAGCCCTGATCCACGGCGTCGGCCTCGACGGTTCGATGTGGGGACCCCTGCGAGAATTCCTCGAACCGGAATACGATGTTCAGGTTCTCGAACTACTGGGCCACGGACACCGCGGAAAAGCTGCCCCCGAAGGCGTGACACTGGCAGAGCTCGCGGCGGACGTCGCGGAGCGCCTCGAACCGGGCACCCATGTCGTGGGGTTTTCACTGGGCGCCCTCGTCGCGCAGCATCTGGCCCGGTTCCGGCCCGATCTGGTTGCCTCCCTGGTATCCGTCGGATCGGTATGCGCCCGTACGGCCGAGGAACACGCCGCAGTGATGACGCGGCTGGCCTCAGCGGAATCAGACTTTCCGGCAACGGTGGAAGCATCAATCCGGCGGTGGTACCCGGAAGGGTCCCCCGTCCCGGCCGAAATCATCGAGGCGACGAGGGAAGTCCTGCTTCGCAATGACCCCGAGTCCTTCCTGGCCTGCTACCGCGTCTTCGCAACGGCAGACGCGGAAATCGCACCCGAACTCCCCCGGATCACCGTTCCGTCCCACGCCGTGACCGGTGAGCTGGACCCGGGGTCGACGCCGGAGATGAGCGCCCGGCTCGCAGCGGCCATCCCGGGCTGCACATATTCCGTCATCAGCGGGGCTCGTCACATGATGCCAGTGGAACGGCCCCAAGAGCTCGCCAACACCCTGACCGCTTTGTTCAAGGAGCATTCACATGTCCACTGATCGCCGCTACGAACACTTCATCAACGGCGTCTGGGTTCCGCCGTCATCCGGGGAATACTTCGACAGCACCAACCCGGCCACCCTCGATGTGCTGTACCAGGCCGCGCGCGGTAACGACGCCGACGTCGACCGGGCCGTGGCAGCCGCAGCGGCAGCCTTCGAAAATCCCGCATGGAGGGACCTCAGCCAGACGAAGCGTGGGCATCTTCTCCGCCGCCTGGGTGACTTGGTGGGCGAGCACGCGGACGAACTCGCCCGCATGGAATCCGAAGACAACGGCAAGCTCCTGAGGGAAATGCGCGCTCAGCTCGCCGCGATGCCCGAGTATTACTACTATTACGCCGGCCTGGCTGACAAGATCCAGGGCGATACCATCCCTGGCTCCAGCAGAGCGGTATTGAACTACACCCTTCGCGAGCCCCTCGGGGTCGTGGGTGCCATCACGCCATGGAACTCGCCGCTGACGCTGACGACCAGCAAGCTCGCCCCCGCCCTCGCGACGGGCAACACCATCGTGATCAAACCGTCCGAATACACCTCCGCCACCGTTCTGCGCCTGGCCGCGTTGGCCGACGAAGCCGGATTCCCGCCCGGTGTCATCAATGTCGTCACCGGCTTCGGCGCGGAAGCCGGTGCCGCGCTGGTCGAAGACCGCCGGCTGGCGAAAATCTCGTTCACCGGCAGCACAGCCACAGGTGCCCGCATCGCTTCCTCAACCGCGTCCCGCTTTATCGGCTCGACGCTTGAGCTGGGCGGCAAATCCCCCAACATCGTCTTCGCCGACGCGGACATAGCCAATGCGTCCATGGGAGTGGTGGCCGGCATCTTCGCCGCGGCCGGCCAGACGTGCATCGCCGGCAGCCGCGTCTTCGCGCACAAGTCCGTCTACGACGAACTGCTCGAACGGGTCGCCAACCGCGCCCGGAGCATCGTCATCGGCGACCCGCTCCTGGACGCCACCGAACTCGGGCCGCTGGCCTTCCAGGACCAGCGTGACAAGGTCGCCAGCTATGTCGATCTCGGCGTCTCCGAAGGTGCCACGGTCCTGACCGGCGGCGGCCGGCCCAACACCGGCCTCAATGGCTACTTCTTCGAACCCACGGTTCTGACCGATGTGGACAATTCCATGCGTGTGGTCAGGGAAGAGATTTTCGGCCCCGTCGCGGCGATCATGTCGTTTGAAACAGAGGAAGAGGTCCTGGCTCTGGCGAACGACACCAGCTACGGGCTGGCCGCCGGAATCTGGACCACCAACCTTTCCAGGGCGCACCGGATGGCGAGCCGCCTGGAGGCCGGCACCATCTGGGTCAACACCTACCGCGCCATGTCGCCCCAATCACCCCGGGAAGGCTTCAAGACCAGCGGCGTCGGCGTCGAACACGGCATCGAGAGCATCCGCGAATACACCAGGGTCAAGAGCGTCTGGATCAACACCGACGAATCGCCGCTCGCCGACCCCTTCATCATGAGGAGCTGAACACCTTGCCACTTATCGAAGTCTCGATCGCCCGGGGTCGGACCCCCGACCAGCTCCGCTCGCTCATCGACGAGCTGCATCGTGCCGCCGAACGCTCGGTGGGCGCGGCACCGGAAAACACCACCGTCATTGTCCGCGAAATCGAGCATGAACACTGGTCCCGCGGTAACCAAACCATCGCCGAACGCAACGCCGCATCCCAGGAAGCGGCACCCGCCCGGGCAGTACCGGCGAACATCGCCGCAGATCCAAGGAGTAACTAATGCGCTTTTCCCTCTTCGCCCACATGGAGCGCTGGGACGAGACCGTCTCGCACCGTGAATGCTTCGAAAACTTAACGGAACTTACCCTCATCGCGGAAGCCGGAGGGTTCAGCACCGTCTGGATTGGTGAACACCACTCGATGGAGTACACCATCTCTCCCAGCCCCATGCCCCAGCTTGCATACCTGGCAGCGCGCACTTCCCGCATCCGACTCGGCGCCGGAACGATCATTGCGCCCTTCTGGAACCCGCTCCGCGTCGCCGGCGAGACCGCGCTCCTGGATGTCATCAGCAACGGCCGAATGGAAGTGGGACTGGCACGCGGCGCCTACCAGTTCGAGTTCGACCGCCTCATGGGCGGCATGTCTGCAGTCGATGGCGGCAAGCACCTGCGCGAGCTCGTCCCGGCCGTGCGCGCGCTCTGGGAAGGTGACTACGCCCACGACGGCGAGGTCTGGCAGTTCCCGACCTCCACCAGCGTCCCCAAGCCTCTGCAGAAGCCGACCCCGCCCATGTGGATCGCCGCCCGCGACATCTCCTCGCACGAATTCGCCGTCGCCAACGGCTGCAACGTGATGGTGACACCGCTTATGAAGGGCGACGAGGAAGTAGAAGACCTTGCCCGCAAGTTCGACACCGCTGTGGAGAACAGCCCCGGCGTCCCCCGCCCGGACCTCATGGTGCTTCGCCACACGCATGTCCACGCCGCTGACGAGCCCGAGGGATGGCGGCGTCCGGCCGAGGGTATCCAGAAGTTCTACCGGACATTTGATGCCTGGTTCGGAAACAAGACCACTCCCAAGAACGGTTTCCTCGAGCCCAGCCCGGCAGAGAAGTTCGCCGACCGTCCGGAGTTCACGCCCGAGTCCCTCCACCAGACCGCGATGATCGGAACGCCTGAGGAGGTTATCGAGCGGCTTCGCCACTACGAGGCACTCGGCGTAAACGAGTTCAGCATCTGGGCTGACAACAGCCTGACCCATGAGGAGAAGAAACGCTCGCTCGAACTCTTCATCAAGCACGTCGTACCGGCCTTCCAGGAGCAGACGGCTACCGCGGCACGCTGATGCCAACCAATGGCTAAGCCACGACGATGGCTCCCCGGCACTGCAGGCCGGCGTCGGTTCCAGGTGACTGGACCCGGCTCCAGCCTGCAGTGCGCAGCTAGTTAAGAGTCCACATTTCCACGAGCTGAGGCGCCTCCGCGCCATCCCCTTCATCATCCGGAGCTAGGAATATGCTCCTCGCCGACAGCGCCCGTATGCCTCGGACCCGGCAAGAGCGGACCTCCTGCTTGCCCCGAAAACTATGCGAGCGGGAGATGCTCCAAGAGGGTACTCCGGCGACTCTATCTTGCCGAAATAGCCAGGAAGCGGATGGGCAGATCCAGGAGTTCCAGCGGGCCGTGAGGGCCTTCGCCGTCGAGAAGCAGGGAGTCCCCGGCCTCCATGGTGTATTCGTAGGCCCCGTGGCCGTAAATCATCCTGCCGGAGAGCATATAGATGAATTCCGTTCCGGGATGCTGGAACAGCGGGAACACATCCGAGGCATCAGTCAGCGTGACGAGGGTTGGCTCGAGGGCGTCAGTGCGGCCTTTGAGGGTACCGAGCACACGGTATTCATGCCCGTGCTGAGTGCCGCTGCGTACGGTCAGGCTTCCCTGGCCGTTCTTGGTGAACGTCGCGTCCCGGTCGGTGTCCGCGCCGCGGAACAGGGCCGTGACCGGTATTTTCAGCCCGTCAGCGAGCCGCTGCAATGTGGTGAGCGAACACGAGGTGCTGGCGGACTCAATTTTGGAAATCATCGCCTTCGACAGCCCGGTCCGCGCTGCAAGTTCGGCCGCCGACAGCCCCTGGGCGGTCCGGTAGCGGCGCAGCTGCCCGGCTATGACACGTTCGAGCTTGCCTGCCACTCCGTCTTCTGCAGCCTCTACTGACATGCCCGTCTCCCCGTCAGTCTGGTTGGTCACCCAGCCATCATAGGCAGGGCGATGGCTCTATCCGATTATGCGGGCCTCGCCCAGCAGGCCGGCGAGAACGTCGGCCAGGGCCCGGGCCCCAGTTTCGGCGTCTGCGTCGTCGACGAGTTCCTCCGGGGAATGCGAGATCCCTGTCGGGTTCCTGACGAACAGCATGGCAGTGGGGATGTGACCGGCAAGCACTCCGGCATCGTGGCCGGCCCCGGTGGCCAGGACCGGGGCAGCCGGGAGCAGGGTCCGGAGCTGGTCACGCAGGCCGGCGTCAAAGTGGACGGTGGGGCTGAGGGATTCGACGCCGAAGGACACCGTGCAGTCTTCCTCGGCGGCGATGACCTGAGCGTTGAGGTGGACGGATTCGACGAGGGCTGCGGTGACTTCATCCCGGGGGTGCCGGACATCGATCCACATCTCAACCCGGGAGGCGATGACGTTGGTCCCTCCGGGGACGGGCTGCAGCCGGCCCACTGTCGCGCGGGCATCCTTGTAGTTCCTGGCTATATCCCGGATGCCGATCATGATCTTGGCTGCGGCGATCATCGGATCCTTGCGGTCCATCATCAGCGTCGTTCCGGCGTGGTTGCCCTGGCCCTTCACTGACAGCTTCCACCGGCCGTGGCCCAGGATGGAGGAGCCGATGGCCACCGGCTGGCGCAGGTCGATGAGGCCCCTGCCCTGTTCTACGTGGAGTTCAACGAACAGGCCCAGCTGCTGGAGGGTTTTGTGGTCGGCGCCGATGAACCGGGGGTCCTGTCCGTTGGCCGCGGCCACGTCGGCATAGGTGTTTCCGTCCGCGTCCCTGAGATTGCGTGCCTTGTTCGGATCCAGGGCGCCGGTGAGCAGGCGCGACCCCAGGCAGGCGACACCGAATCGGGAGCCCTCCTCTTCCGGAAAGATGGCGATGACCAGCGGCCTGCGGGGCCGGAAGCCCCTGTTCTTGAGAATGTCGACGGCGACCAGCGCGGAGGCCACGCCCAGTGGGCCGTCGTATTCACCGCCGCCGGGAACGGAGTCGAGGTGGCTGCCCGTAACGACGGCATCCTTCCGTGTACCGGTGGCAGTGTCCCACCACGCCCAGATGATCCCGTTGTGGTCGGTGGCGACGTCCAGTCCGCGCCGGCCGGCCTGCTCGATGAACCAGCTCCGCAGCTCGGTTTCGGCATTCGAGAAAACCGGCCGGGAATATCCGCCGCGGCGAGCGTCTGTCCCGACGCCGGAGATGTCCCGCATAAGGCCCGTTACGGTGCCGGTCGCCGGTTTGGTGGCGGAAGAAGTCACGGGCTGTTCCGTTTCTGTAGGTGTGCTTTGGAGTGCCCCGGCCTGCTGGTGCTGGCCGGTTGTTGATACTGGCCGATCAGCGGGTGCTGATGCGGGTGGTTGCCTGACGGAACCGGGCCGGGACATCGCCGCTGCCGGTGGCCAAGCCGGCCGCCCACCGCCCGATCAGCGGCGCGAACTTCGCACCGTGCCCCGAGCACGGGGATAGGATGGTGATCCCGTCCGCCCTGTCGATGAGGAAGTCCTCATTCGGGGTGTTGGTGAACAGGCACGTGGTCTCGGCGTACGGCTCGGGGTCAACGCCGGGCAGATATTTTCGCACGTAGTCCACTACGCGGCGGCGGTTGTCGGGGTCCACGAGGCCGGTTTGGGCGGCGGCCGACGGGATGAACTTTCCGCCGTTGTACTCAGCGACTTTCTGCCCGGCGAAGCCGGCATCCCGTCCCCCGGGCAGGCCGTAGGTTTGGATGGCCGCGCTTTTGTGGATGAAGGTGGGCCATGCCGGAGCGCTGCCGGGATCGCGGTAGTGGAAGTGGTAGGCCTGCTCCTGCCGGACGGTGATCTCGGGCAGGCCGGCAAGGAACCCGGCGGGGAGATCCAGCTGTCCCAGCAGTGACGGCAGCCAGCCGCCTGCGCTGACGATCACGTTTCCGGCGTCGATGGCCTCCCCCGCTGCCGAGTGGACGCGGTAGCCGGCACCCCGCCGCTCCAGGCTCGCGACGTTCCAACCGGTCAGCAGCCTGGCGCCGTGCTTCAGTGCTTGGTCGATCATCGCGTTCACGGAACGTTCGGCGTCGATCACCCCTGCTCCCGGGTGCCAGAGCACGGGCGTGTCGAAGGCAATCTGCGGCCACCGTGATCGTGCGTCGGCAGCGCTGAGGAGTTCATGCTCCACGCCAGTGTCTGCCAGGATCCCGGCCAGGTGTTCCGGCTGCCGTTCGGGCCCGTAGTCCACGGCCCCGGCAGGGGTGATCAGGTCCAGTGCGCCGGCCCGGCCGAGTTCATCCCAAAGGGTTTTGGCTTCGATGACTGCCCGGGTGTAGAACTCGTCCGGGTAGGCATAACGGAAGATCCGGGCGGACCCGTGGGAGCTGCCGTCATGGGCCGCCGGAACTGAGCGCTCCAGGATGGTCACGTCATGGCCTTGGGAGGAGAGTTGCCAGGCGGTGGCGGCGCCGGCCAGTCCGGCGCCGACCACAACATATTCGGCGGATTCCGGCATTACGTGGCTCCGGGGATCCAGGACGTGCCAGCCAGGGGAACCCGCGCCATGGCGGATGCTTCGATGGTCAGGGCCACGAGGTCTTCGGGTTCAAGGTTGTGCAGGTGCGATTTTCCGCATGCCCGGGCGATGGTCTGGGCCTCCATGGTCAGGACGCGGACGTAGTTGGCCAGGCGCCGTCCGCCGGCGATAGGGTCCAGCCGGGAGGAGAGTTCCGGGTCCTGGGTGGTGATGCCGGCGGGGTCGCGGCCGTCCTGGAAGTCGTCGTAGTAGCCTGCGGCAGAGCCGAGGGCGGCGTATTCGGCGGCGTAGCGGGGATCGTTGTCGCCCAGTGCGATCAGCGCGGCGGTACCGATGGCCACGGCGTCCGCACCCAGGGCCATGGCTTTGGCGACGTCGGCGCCGGTGCGGATGCCGCCGGAGACGATGAGCTGGACCTTGCGGTGCAGGCCCAGCTCCTGCAGGGCCTGAACGGCCTGCGGGATCGCAGCCAGAGTGGGGATCCCCACGTTCTCGATGAAGACCTGTTGGGTCGCGGCGGTGCCGCCCTGCATTCCGTCGACGACGACGACGTCGGCTCCGGCCTTCACGGCCAGGGCGGTGTCGTAGTACGGGCGGGCGGCGCCGATCTTGACGTAGATGGGGGTCTTCCAGTCGGTGATCTCACGCAGTTCGCCAATCTTGATTTCCAGGTCGTCCGGGCCGGTCCAGTCCGGGTGGCGGCTGGCGGAGCGCTGATCGATGCCGACGGGCAGGGTGCGCATGCCGGCGACGCGCTCGGTGATCTTCTGTCCCAGCAGCATGCCGCCGCCGCCGGGCTTGGCACCCTGGCCGAGCACGATCTCGATGGCGTCCGCCTTGCGCAGGTCATCCGGATTCATCCCGTAGCGGGAGGGCAGGTACTGGTAGACAAGGTGCTTGGACTGGCCGCGCTCCTCAGGCGTCATGCCGCCGTCGCCCGTAGTGGTGGAGGTGCCCACCTCGGACGCGCCACGCCCCAGCGCTTCCTTGGCGTTGGCGGACAGCGCGCCGAAGCTCATCCCAGCGATGGTCACCGGGGTCTGCAGGTGCAGCGGACGGGAAGCATGCCGGTCACCGAGGACGACGTCGGTGTCGCACTTTTCGCGGTAGCCCTCCAGCGGGTAGCGGGACATCGAGGCGCCCAGGAACAGCAGGTCATCGAAGTGCGGGACCTTCCGTTTGGCGCCCCAGCCGCGGATGTCATATACGCCGGTCGCGGCAGCGCGCTGGATGTCCGCGATGGTGGCCCGGTCGAAGGTAGCGGACTCGCGCAGGCCCAGCTCAGCAATGTTTCGGGGACGCTCCTGGGCGGGGAGAACCGTATCCTGGGGCAGTGAGGTGATGGTCATGAGGGGTTGTCCTTTAGTACGACGTCGAGTTGTGGACGCTGAAGTGGTAGAGGCTCCGTGCCGAGCCGTAGCGTGTGAAGTCCGCCGGATTATCGGCGCGTCCGGCGGCAGTGAGCAGGCCGGCGACTTCCTCGAGGTGTTCGGATTCCATCGGCTTTTCGATGCAGTCAGCACCCAGAGACGCCACGGTCCCCTTGACGTAGATCCGGGCTTCGTAGATGGAGTCGCCCAGCGCGTCACCGGCGTCGCCGCAGACCACGAGCCGGCCGGCCTGGGCCATGAACGCAGACATGTGCCCGATATTGCCGCCCACCACGATGTCCACGCCCTTCATGGAGATCCCGCACCGGGCCCCGGCATTGCCGTCGATGACCACGAGTCCGCCGTGCCCGGTGGCCGCAGCCGATTGGGAGGCGTCGCCGTGCACGTGCACCTTGCCGGACATGATGTTCTCTGCGAGTCCGACGCCGGCATTGCCGGTGACGGTCACCTCGCCCTTTTGGTGCATTCCGGCCGCGTAGTATCCGGCGTGGCCGTTGATGGTGACGCTGACGTCGGCGTTGATGCCCACCGCGAGGCTGTGCTTGCCTTCCGGGTTGGTGACGGTCCAGGCCTGCCCGTCGGCGGCGTCATGAAGGGCATGGTTCAGTTCCCGGACCGTGCCGCCGGCCAGGTCAACGCTGAAGGAATCAAGGGTGGTTTCCAAGTTTTCGGGGGCTGTCAGAGTGACCATGTGTAGACCTTTCCGGGTTCCGGTTCCAAGATGCGGGCGTTTTCGATGCCGGGCAGGGCAGCCAGGGCCCGGTATTCGGAGGCCATGGCGACGTAGTCGGCGGTTTCGGCGATGATGGCCGGCTTGCAGGCGATCGGGTCCCGGACCACGGCCATGCTGTCGGCGGTGGTGACCACCAGGGTGTAGAAGCCGTCAAAGACCTTGCCCAGGTTGGTCAGCGCGGTTTCCAGATCATCGCCCTGCTGCAGGCGGGAGGCGATGTAACGGGCCCCCACCTCGGTGTCGTTGTCGGAGTCGAACACCACACCGTCGCGCACGAGGCCCCGCCGGATGGTGGCGTGGTTGGAGAAGGAGCCGTTATGCACCAGGCACAGGTCGTCCGCGACGGAAAAGGGGTGGGAGCCTCCGGCGGTGACGGCGGACTCGGTGGCCATGCGGGTGTGGGACAAGCCCTGGCTTCCGGCCAGGGCTTCCAGCCCGTGCTCCGCCGCGATGTCCATCGGGTGGCCCACGCTCTTCATCACGGCTACGTGCTCGCCGCGGCCGATGATCGTGGAGCCCCGGAGGGTTTCGCTGACGGCCTTCACCAGCAGACCGGTGTCGACGGCGGCGCTCACCAGGGTGGTGTCCCCCACAACCCTGACGGCGGTGGATGCGGAGACGGGCAGCAGGGTTTCCAACGCTGCGGTGATGTCACCGACCGGCATGCCCTGGTCCTTGCCCAAGAGGCTCAGGGTGGCGGTGCCCTTGGACACCAGTCCCGGGGTGTCGTAGACGGCGAGTCCGGCGGAGTCCGGTCCGCGGTCCACGATCTGGCACATCATGGAGGACAGGAGGCTGCCCATCTGGGGGTGCAGCCGGGGATTGCGCAGCTGCAGCGCGGCGATTCCGCACATATTGTGTGTCCTTTTCTAGTGGTTGTCAGATCGAGGTCAGGTAGGTTCTGATTTCCCAGTCGCTGACCTGGTTGTGCCAGCTCAGGAACTCTTCTTCCTTGGCGTCCGCGTAGTACTTTCCGATCTCGGCGTCGCCGCTGAGGCTGGCGAGGATGACCGGGTCACGACGAAGGGCCTCGACGGCGTGCAGGAGCGTCGCGGGAAGGGAGTGGGCATCCGGGCGGGCTTCACCCGGGCCCGATGGCGCACCCGGGTCGGTTCCTTTCGCGACTCCGTCCAAGCCGGCTTCGATCGCCGTGGCGATGGCGAGGTACGGGTTGGCGGAACCGTCCCCGGAGCGGAGTTCGATGCGTTTTTCGTCCGGGACGCGGATCATGTGTGTGCGGTCGTTGCCCCCGAACGAAGCCTTCCTTGGAGACCACGTGGCACCGGAGGAGCTGGTGGTCGCCCCTGAGCGCTTGTACGAATTGACCGTCGGTGCCAGGAAGGCCTGGAGTGCCGGGGCGTGCTCCAGCACTCCGCCGATAAAGGAGTAGGCGAGCTCCGACAGCCCCAGTCCGCGTTCGCCGTCGTCCCCCGGAAACAGCGCTTCCGCGCCGGACCACAGGGACAGATGGAAATGCAGGCCCGTGCCGGTCCTGTCCGTAAACGGTTTAGGCATGAACGTGGCGGTCATCCCGCGTTGTTCCGCGAGGATGTTCAGGATGTAGCGCAGGGTGACCACGCGGTCCGCCGTGGTGAGGGCGTCGGCGTAGTTGAAGTTCTGTTCGAACTGTCCGGCCGCGTCCTCGTGGTCGTTGGCGTAATTGCCCCAGCCCAGGCCATTCATCGCTTCGGAAATGGACGTCAGGTGCTCATACATGCGGGTGACGCCGCGGGCGTCGTAGCAGGGGCGGGGCGAGTCATCACGGGAATCGGCCGTGCTCAGGGAGCCATCAGGGTCCTTGTTGACCAGGAAGTACTCAACTTCCGCGCCGATCTTGGCCTGCATTCCTTTTCCTGCCAGACGGCCGAGCGTGTTCTTCAGGATCACCCTGGGGGCGAAGGGCCACGGCTTGCCGTCCACGTGCGGGTCGCAGTGGATGATCGCCAGGCCCTCCTTGATGAACGGCACAGGGGTAAATGAGGTGAGGTCGGGAACTGCGATGAGGTCCGAATCCTGGGGCTTCTGCCCGATGAGCCCTGCGGCGTAGCCGGCGAAACCCATGGCGCCGGCTTCGAGCTCATCCGCGGCTTCGACGGGAACGAGCTTGGCGCAGGGCTTGCCGGTCATGTCCACGAACGTGGCCAGGAGGAACCGCACGTCGTGGGCCTTGGCGATGTCCGCGAGGGAAATCTGTCCGGCTTCGGCCGGCACCGATTGCTCGGTGAGTACTTCAGGGGTTGCGACACTGGTCATCGGAACTGTCCTGTTCAAATTGGTGTTACCTGCGGTGAAACCTTGTTGAACCACAGTAGTCAAAGCGATGTTACGGCCGTACTCCCCGAGTGTTAAATCCGTGTGTCGCGGTATGGCGGCGAACGCAACCGGAATTTTACGTGCGCGAAACCCGCAATCGTTCACTGTCATGAATCATGGTTTCATCCCGCGGTTGCGTTGAGTTCCTCCGCTTCCGCCGGATATTGACTTCCACCCCTTTTGATTGGAGTTCCATGAATTCTGGAGACGTCGCCTGGATCCTGGCCGCAGGCGCACTGCTGTGCATCATGATTCCCGGCCTTGCCCTGTTCTACGGCGGCATGGTCGGGTCCCGCAGAATCCTGAACATGATGATGATGTGCTTCGGCGGAATGAGCATCGTCGCCGTCCTGTGGGCCGTGTTCGGCTACTCCATGGTCTTCGGCAATTCCATCGGCGGTGCCGGACTGCTTGGTGATGTCACCGAGTACTTCGGGATGGAGAAACTGCTGGCCGAGGACCCTAACGCACCCATCCCCGCGGCGCTGTTCGCGGCCTTCCAGCTGTTCTTTGCCGGTATCACCACGGCCATCATCGCCGGGGCTGCGGCGGGCCGAATGAAGTTCGGCGCGTGGGTGACGTTCGCCGCGCTTTGGGCAACCCTGGTCTACTTTCCCGTCGCCCACTGGGTATTCGCGTTCAGCTCGACGGACGGCTCGGTGACCGGCGGCTGGATCGTCAACAGCCTCAAAGCCATCGACTTCGCCGGCGGAACCGCCGTCCACATGAACGCCGGCATCGCGGCCCTCGCCCTCGCCCTGGTCCTCGGACGCAGCGCCGGCTGGCCCAAGAGCGAACACACCAAGCCCCACAGCCGGCCGCTGGTACTGGTCGGTGCCGGGCTCCTGTGGGCCGGCTGGTTCGGCTTCAACGCCGGCTCCGCGCTCACCGCCGGGCAGGCCGCCTCCGTAGTGTTCCTCAACACCGCCGTCGCCGCGTGCGCCGGCCTTCTATCGTGGGCCTTGGTGGAACGCATCAGGCTTGGCAGCGCCAGCAGCATGGGCGCCGCCTCCGGCCTCATCTCTGCCCTCGTTGCCATCACCCCGGCCTGCGGCGCCGTCAGCCCACTCGGCGCCCTCGCCATCGGACTCATCGCCGGCGCCGTCTGCTCCCTGGCAATCGAACTGAAATTCCGGCTCGGCTTCGACGATTCACTCGACGTCGTCGGCGTCCACCTGGTGGGCGGCATCCTCGGAACGCTCCTGATCGGCTTTTTCGCCACGGAGGCCGCGCCCAACAAGGTCAACGGGCTCTTCTACGGCGGTGGATTTGGACTGCTCGGCGTCCAGGCACTGGCAACCCTGGCCGTGCTTGCCTATTCCTTCGTCGTGACATGGGTCATCGCAAAGGTCCTCAACGTCACAATGGGCCTGCGCGTGCATGAGGCCGATGAACTTCGCGGCATAGACATCGCCGCACACTCGGAGGCCGCATACCTCAGCGACGAGGAACCCGTAGAACTCGGCTCCCCGAGCCGTGCCTAAGGCGGCAGAAGACAGTCCGCTGCTTCTGATGCCTCCAGGCCCCACCGGCCGCCTGCCGCGCATCCCGTGGAGGAACGCGGCAGGCATCACCCGGGAAGTTGCCGTAGATACGGCTCCGGCAGGGTCGCCATGCTTCCGATGGAGGCTCAATGTGGGCGGCATTGACCACGACGGCGCTGGTTCTGCGTGTCTAGTCCACCCGCCCCACGAAGTGCTCGTAGGGTCAAAACATGCCGAGAGGACGAGCGGAGAACGGGCCGGGAGCTCATCCCCTCTTGGTGGGCCAAACCTCGATCGATGACGTTCTGAAGGAGCAGTACGACCTGACTCCCCAACTGCCTCTGCATTGGGGCGCTTTTCAGACCACTCCACCAGGCCAACGCCGCGATCCCGCCGACTCGGAACCCGTGGCTCCAAGGGTCCGGTGAGAACCGCCAAGAACGAATCAACATCAGCACTCGTCCGAAAGACTGCGGGGACAAACGGGATTGCGGGCAGCCTCCAACCTGAGCAAGCCCAAAGCGAGGCGGCATACAGCGCGCCGGCCAGCTGCTTCGATTAGGGCGCTGTCGTCTCCCTATGGGCCAGCCACCGATAGGCGTCGTTACGTCACCTTGCGCCAGCAATCCGCCAAACACTGATTCCCGCGGCCTGAGGGTGCCATTTGCAACTACCCGGTCCTGACATATGGTGATACGCACCACACGATTTCCGTGTGGGACTAAAGGAGACTCTCATGCTGCTTTGGATAGCGATCATTATCGCAGTTCTCTGGCTTCTCGGCCTGCTCGGCAACATCGGCGGCGGGTTAATTCACATACTTTTGGTCATCGCCGTGGTCGTCTTGATCATCCACTTCATCCGCGGCAGGTCACGCGTTTAGATACGAAACTCTGGTCCGCCGCTGCGGGACGGCGAGATGTGAGCTGTTGCCGCATTCTCGGGCAAGGCTCTGAAGTTGACCACATTCTTCAATCGTCTCTGCGATCCGGTCGCCTCCGCCGTCTGTCCGCCAGATTGTCTGGGAGCTGGTGCGCAGCGTGAAGCAGCGCCCGAGCTTTAGGGAAGCCCCCAAGTAGAACCGCAGCTAGACGGATCGAGCATCCACGAAACCGCGCTGACGAATCCTCAGCTTCGGTGGAGAAATTGTGATTGGGGAATCGGCTTCGAATGCGCCAACCACGTCGACAAGGCAGCTGAGTCCTCTTCGGCTGTTTCGCCAATAGCCACCGCCTCGTGGGCGACGGCAGGACCTGAGCGAGGTTGGGAATGGCTCTAGTCGTTCTCCCATACCAGTCCGAGGAAGTGGAAGGCAGTGGTGAGTTCGTGGCTGTCGTGTTGCAGCTCTTCGGCCAGCGATTCCTGGATTCTCGGCGTGGTGGGAGAATCGCCAGGGCGCTCGAAGATCGCCCAGAGCTGGAGATCATCACCGTGGCGGGACGCGAAGGTGACGCCATCGAAGTCTGTCATCTCGTAGAGCCAAGAGGCGACAGCCTGGGTAAGGCGACGCGGGCGGGCGTCTTTCAGGGCAGCGGCGTCAAAGTCAGCCAGACCCAGACTGAGAGCCAGGCCAATGAAGTGCGGGTACAGGGCCGCGACGCTGCCTGAGGCGGTCACGGCACAGTACCGCCCGGACAGCCCTGCGGACACGGCAGCGCGCACATCAAGCCACTCCCTGGGGACCTGCCCCGGGACGATGGTGGGGTGCAGGACCTTATCCTCATCGTCCTCAACGATCTCGTCCAGCTCCATACTCAGCCGTGCATCCTTGCGGAAATGTGCCAGAACCTCCAACAGGCACGCCAGCAGGGACGAGCCGGCGTAGATGGTGCGGAAGTTGCCGTGGAGGTCATCCCACCGGCCCGGGAACCGGCCGTCTGTGGCCCATTCCCAGCCGCTCCAGGCCCACGGTTCCGGGCGGAAGCCGACACGCCAGACCCTGCCGGCGGCCTCGGCCGCCGTCAGTTCTGCAGACGCCACCCGGTCAGCCCGCGGCCGCGAATGCGCGTGCAGCGGCCAGCACCTGCGGGCCGGCGTCGTCCAGCTGGCCTTCGCGGAGCAGGCGCGCCGGCGGGACGTCCTCCAGCTGCGGGTTCATGCCCTGGAACCAGGCCTGCACTACGGCCCGGGAATCACGCTCCGCGAGCAGGGCGGCCACGTGGTAGGCGGTCCTTAACCGGTGCATCACGTCGGCGGAGGGCTTCCGTTCCCCGTCGGCCCATTGCCGGACGGCGCGGGTTTCCTTCACGGAACCGATGTAGGCGACCAGCTTTGCGCCGAGCAGGTCTCTCAGATCACGGACCAGCACGTCATCGGCCAGCCGGATGGAATCCTGGTGCGCCTTCAGCCCGCCGCGGGCGCCTGTCACTGCTGTCATGCTTCATGATCCCACGAAAACCCGTGCCGGATCAAGGTCTGAATCCCATGCAGAATCACAAGCGGTTTACGCCGATAAGCGTGATTATGTAAGCCTACGGCCGAGAAGGGGCTTCCGGCCGGGCTTTTTGCCACACCCGACGGGCCCCCCGCGTCCCGGTTCGCGGCAATAAATCCAGCTCCGGCCGGTGTGTTGCATGGATCACATCTGGTCTTGGTTGTCCGGGGTGCCACAGCGTTGTGGCACCCAACTTAGAGCAGAGAAGATTTCGTGACGACAGACAAGCTTCGAGTGCTGGTCCAGGAATTGGACTGGTGCCCGCGAAACCTTGAAGAGTTCTGCGGCGGCCACCTTCGGTCCGGGGGCTGGCGAAGAAACGGCACCGGGCGTGTAAGCCTCGCCGTCCGTGGCACCGGTTGTGCACTCTCCCGTCAAGCAACCCTGTACTGCCTGCCCGTTTAGGAAGACTCCACCGATCAGCCCTGGCGGAACTGCCCGGCCTCCGTACACGCGCAAAGCATGGATGCTGCGGTCCTCGTTGCTGCTGGTTCGGTAATGTCAGATCATGATCCCCACCGTTGCCGTGCCGGCGCTGTCCTCTTATCACTGGCTGGGCATCCCGATCGCCATGGCCGGGGCGGTCCTGCTGGCCCTGGGTACCCTGTTCCAGCACAGGGCCGTCGAAGATCAGCCCGCAGCACGGGGCCGGGCGGCCGGGAGCATGGGTGGTGGGCGCCTGCAGGCCCTCCTGGGCAAACCGGTATGGCTGGGCGGAACGGCCATGATCGGGGCGGCGATCCTTTTGCAGCTCACGAGCCTGCGGTTCTCTCCCCTGATCGTCGTCCAGCCCATCGGTGCGGTGGCCCTGGTCGTGACCACCGTGGCCACCGCCCTCACGACACGCAGGTCTCCTGGCCGCCGCGCCCTCACATCTGTGGCCCTGTGCGTGGCCGGTGTGGGTGCCTTCGTTGCTGTCGCCGCAGTGTCCGCCGAAGACGTTGAAATCAGTGACCGGCACCTGATCACGATCCTGGTCGTGCTCGGCGTCGTCCTCGCCGCACTGGCAGTGGCCTACGGGCGTTGGCGCCGCCGGTGGGGCGCCATCGTGTACACCGCCGCGGCCGGGATCCTGTTCGGCTTCGTCGCGGCCCTGGCCAAGACCGTCATCGCCCGGCTTTTCCAGGGCGACTTTGAATGGTTGTCCCTGACCTGCCTGGCCGGGCTGGTCATTGCGGCTTTGTCCGGAACGTTCCTGGTCCAGACAGGACACACGCGCGGCTCATCCGAGCTCGTCGTCGCCGGACTCACAGTCATCGACCCGCTCGTCGCGGTAACCATTGGCATCACCATTCTCGGAGAAGCCGACTCCGCCCCGCCTCTGGCGTTCATCGCCTTCCTCCTCGCCGGCGCCACAGCCATCGCCGGCGTCATCCTGCTCGCGACGGTCAAAAAGGTACCGACCACCCGAGCCGCATGACAGGGCCGGGTCAACCCCTGGCCGGCCAACGGGAGGGTGCCGGGCCATCATGCCTCGCTAGCCTGCGCCGCTTCCGGACGAGCGGATGGGATGCACTACTAGATGGCTGCTTCCCTGAATCTACCCACGCTTGCTTCGGCGGGCGTTCGTGGCCCCGACGGCTCACCCAGCCCGAGCCTCACGGGCAGTACCAAGCGGGCACACCGGAAGTCCTGATCTGCAAATGCAGCTGTCAAGGACGGCGTGTTTGGTGGCGGTTAGGGGCTTTGGCCGGGCCGCGGATGTCGAGTTGGGGGTCTTCGAGATGGGCTTCGGTGGCTACCCGGTTTGTGGGCCGCTTCGGCGGAATCTGGCCCTCGGCCGCAAGTCCTGCTGCAGGTCTCACCGCTCGGCGCCCACCGAGATGATCTGCCGGGCGTTCTGCGCACTGTGCAGCAGGTTACCGACATAGCCGTCGTCGTGAAAAATGCCCTGCGTATTCGGCTTTGAACCCTCGCGGAAGGGCTCTGCTGCCGCAACCCGCTCCGTTGGCTCTTTCGACAGTGCACTGTCCAGGGCCGACAGCCCCTCCAAGTACAGGCTTTGTTTATCGCTGTATCCATCTGGTGTGAAACCCAGCACCGTCCCAAGATCATGTCCCGGGGGGCCTAGGGGCTTCACTTCAGCGTAGGACGGAAACCGGCGGTGGAAAGCATCAACATCGTCGGGTGTGATGCCATCCTTGTAGGTGAACTCTCCCAGCTCGCCCCAGTCAAAGGGCATCTTGAAGTGCGGCTTGTACCTCTCGGTCTCCCGTGTCACCGCATAGAACTCCAGTTTGTTTCCGTCGAAGACTGCCCGGACGGTGTAGTCCTCATGCCGATAAATGTTCAGCACGGGTTCATGCGACTCCGTCGGTTTACACCCGATCTCCGAGCACAGGTCCATGGACTGGCGGGGTTCGCCCAGTCGGCTGCTTACCGACGAGATTGCATCCCCCAGCGCCAGGGAAGCCACGGCATCCTGCTCGCGCTGGTTGTGGGTGATCACGGCCCAGGCGTCGGTGCCGAGTTGGCGCACATCGTTGAAGGCCGCAATCACGGCTAGAAGAAACACGATGAGGACCGCCCAGCTGCTCTTCTTGTGTTTTTGAATTATGTGCACAAGGCGTGCGGGCACACCCTTCTCGTCTTGAGCTTCATCTGCCATGACGCCCCCTGTCTTCGGGACCCGCTCATGCCGGTAATTCTATGGTGCACCCGCACCTCCCCGCGAGGTCATGAAAATCCCCCAGATGCTTCAAGTAGGGGCGGTATTAGGTAGCTAGTCCCCCTGATGGGCGTCGGAACTGGACTTAGTGGGGTGGGCGTTCATCAATGCCCGCGGCACATTCATGATCGCCATTCGGCGTCGTCGGGCAGAACCCGGCCCCGGGGATGTGGAGCTCCCCCGCGCCGGTTCTGTCCATCTGGAACCCGAGGGACCCGGCGCTGGCCGGGATAACTTCCGCTTCGGTGACGGCCAAGCCCTTGGCCATGGCACTGAGCGTGTCCCGGTCAGGGAAGTTCTTCACCGGCCGGTTGCCGTCGGCCATCTGCTGCAGCCACCACCCGGCAGGCATGCCGCCGCAGTCTTCAGCCCGGCCAAGGCAGGTTGACGGAATATCCGTTATCAGCGTTTGAAAATAGGCGGGGAAGTTACCTAAGGGAGAGCTTGCCGTGCACCTTTTGGGGCTGGAATGGGTCACCTATAGTGGCAAGGAACTGTTAAGTAGGACGCGCAGAGTTCGCCGTCCCTAGCGGTGTGGTGTTTCCGTGAGGTGGTGTGTGGGGATCCTGTCCCTGTCGTAGGTGATTTCCTTGTAGCCGTGCGGCTCGGGCTTGCCCTGGCTGTTCAGGTTCACGAACACGATCTCCTCGATGGTGAGGATGCTTCGTCGGGTGATCATGTTCCGGACTTCCGCTCGCATGGTCAGGGAGGTCCGGCCAAATTTAGTTGCCGTTAGACCCATTTCTATAAGGTCTCCTTGGACTGCTGAGCTGACGAAGTTGATTTCCGAAATATACTTCGTCACCGCCCGGCCATTGCCCAGTTGGAGGATGGCATAGATTGCTGCTTCCTCATCAATCCATTTCAGGAGGCTTCCACCGAACAGGGTGCCGTTGGCGTTTAGGTCTTCTGGGCGCACCCATTTTCGCGTGCGGAAGGTTATATCGGAGGATTCCATGGTGTGACCTTGCTTCTGCAGTGAAGATGGTTTACTTTTCATGTCTTTGAGACGAGTTCCGGCGGACGTAGCAGCGTCCCCCATTGGTGGGCTATGGCTCGACACCGGCGAGGCTGTCGGGACGACCGGCCCAAACCTGGTCCGCAAGCGTGAGGACCGGTGGCAGGGCCGGGTTGTCCGAATCCCCGCGCCAAGCCATCCTCAGGTAGACCGGCAGTGTCTCGTCGAGCACCCGCAAGAACCGTACATGCGGGTCGGTCACGTTTTCCGCGACAGAGGAAACCGTCAGGGAGCAGCCTACTTCGGCTCCAACCAAGGCCATTGCGGTCCACGAATCAGGTGCACTTTGCACGATGTCGGGATCGAACCCGGCTCCCAGGCTCAACCGGCGCAGGCGGTCGGTCAGGACGGAACCTTCATGCGGGGGCAGTGCGACGAACGGCTCGCCAGCTAGTTCTGCGAAACGAACTTCGCCTTGCGAGGCTAGCCGGTGTGATGCAGGGACGGCCATCACGAGGTGTTCCTCCACGATGATGCGGGACTTGACGCCCGCGGGCACAAAATCCCAGCGGCCAAGACTGATATCAACTTCACCGCGGAGGACCCGGGCGAGGGCCGGGAGTGCGAAGTCCTGGCTGTTGAGGCGAACTTCTATGCCCGGGTGGACCTTTCGGACTTCCCGTGCCAGTACGCCCACAAGAACATGGGTTGACGCGCCGGCGTAGGCAAGCTTGACCATTCCCGCCTCTCCGCGGCCAGCGGCAAGTGCGCCAGCCCTTGCACGCTCCGCTGCAGCCAGGATCTCCCGGGCTGATGCCATCAGGGCCACTCCCGCCGCCGTCAGCTGGACGCTGCGTGTGCTCCGTATAAAGAGGTCGATCCCTAGATCCCGCTCAAGCTGTCGCACGATGCGGCTGACGGGCGGTTGGGCCATATGGAGCCGCGTCGCAGCGCGGCCGAAATGCAACTCCTCCGCCACGGCGAGGAACACCCGTATTTGTTGAATCTCCATCCCGCCATTATTGCAGAAGCATCAATAATCAGGCCTTCAATAAGTATTGGACGCACTGTAATCCCCGGTGGGATAGTGAAAAAGAACCCGCTATGGAAGAGGACCCATGACACTGCAGAGCAACGCCGCTCCCCTGGCTCCAGGGGCTGCTGCTCACGACCGCCAACCCGATCACGCACGCCGGGACGCCTTCGGTCGCAACGTCAGCGGTCCTTTGGCCGGAATCGTCATTGCCGACTTCAGTCGGGTCCTCGCCGGACCGTACTGCACCATGCTCCTGGCGGACATGGGTGCCACGGTCATCAAAGTCGAAAGCCCCGCCGGCGATGAAACACGGGCCTGGAAGCCCCCGGTCTTCGATGGCCAATCCACGTACTACCTCTCAATCAACAGGAACAAGAGATCCATCGCATTGGACTTCGGCGATCCCGATGACATCGACACGGCACGGAACATTGCTGCGGGCGCCGACGTCGTCATCGAGAACTTCAAACCTGGCGGGCTGGACCGCTTCGGCCTGGACTACGCGTCCATCGCCGAACGCAACCCCGCTGTGGTCTATGCGTCCATCACCGGGTTCGGCTCGGCCGGCGGAGCGGCCCTGCCGGGTTATGACCTGCTCGTCCAGGCCATGTCCGGGCTCATGAGCCTCACCGGGGACCCGGAGTTTCCCGCGTACCGTTCCGGTGTTGCGGTCTTTGATGTCATCACAGGACTCCATGCCGCCATCGGCGTCCTGTCAGCGCTGCACGAACGCAGCCAAAGCGGCCGCGGACAACGCATCGAGGTGAACCTTATGTCCTCGGCCCTGTCCGGCATGGTTAACCAGACCGGCGGATACCTGCTCAGCGGAAACGTGCCCACCCGCATGGGTAACGAGCACCCCAGCATCTACCCCTATGAACCGCTCCCCACCGCGGACGGGGAAATCATTCTGGCCATCGGCAACGACCGGCAGTTCCGGACGCTCTGCAACGTCATCGGTGAGCCCGAACTTGCAGACGATCCCCGGTTCTCCACACCCCCGGACCGCAGCCTCAACCGATCGGCGCTGCGCCCCATCCTGCAGGAACTGCTGGCCGTCAGGACCGCATCGGAGTGGTTCGACATCTTCACCGAGGCAAGGCTGCCGTGTGCTCCGATCAACGACGTCCGCAGTGGGATTGATTTTGCCCAGCGCCTGGGACTGGAACCGGTCGTGGACGTGGGCACCGGTGAGGATTCCATCCCCGGCGTCCGTAACCCGATCACCTTCTCAGCGACACCCGCCAGCTATGACCTCGTGCCGCCAGGCATCGACGCAGACCGGGGGGACATCCTCCAGTGGCTGCAGTCAGCGACGCACGGCTAGCCCTCTCCCACAAGCAGCCACCCCACAAGCACCCAGTACCCGTCCGCGGAACCATAAAGGACCTGTCATGACAACCACTACAACTGCCCGCACCGCCGTGAACTCCGACTACTTCAACCTCGACGATGAGCTGGCGCCCGAAGAGCTGGCCATCCGCGACAAAGTCCGCCAGTTCGCCGAAGAACGCGTCCTTCCCATCATCAACGACTACTGGGAACGGGCGGAGTTCCCGGACGAACTGCTGCCCGGCCTCGCGGAACTCGGCATCATCGGGACCTACATCCAGGGATACGGATGCCCGGGAATGAGCCGCAAGGGCGCGGGAATGGTCGCGCGCGAAATGGCCCGCGCTGACGGAAGCATCAACACCTTCCTGGGCGTCCACTCCAACCTCTGCATGGGCGCCCTGTACATGCTGGGCAACGAGGAGCAGCGGCAGCACTGGTTGCCTGCCATGGCCCGGCTGGAGAAAACGGGTGCCTTCGCCCTCACCGAGCCTAACCATGGGTCCGACACGGTAGCGCTGGAAACGAGCGCCCGCCGCGAGGGAGACACCTGGATCATCGACGGCCACAAACGCTGGATCGGCAACGGCCACGCGGCCGACGTCGTGGTCCTGTTCGCCCGCAACACCGAGGACGGCAAGGTCAACGCCTTCGTCGTCGAAAAGGACGCGGACGGAAACCACCCGGCCGGCTACAACCCCACCGTCATCACCGGCAAGATCGGCAAACGCGCCATCCTGCAGGCCGACATCGTCGTCGAGGGCATGCGGATCCCGGAGACCAACCGGCTTCAGAACTGCAGGTCCTTCGCTGACGTCTCCCGCGTCCTGCAGGCGACCCGTGGCGGTGCCGCATGGGAAGCAGTCGGCCACGCAATGGCCTGCTTCGAGATTGCAGCCGACTATGCCGCAAAGCGGGTCCAGTTCGGCAACCCGATCGCCAGCTACCAGCTGGTCCAGCACCGGCTCGCCAACATGCTCAGCGAGCTGACCGCGATGCAACTGATGGTCAACCGCATGGCTGAACTGGCCGAGAAAGGCACCCTGACTAACGCCATGGCGTCCATGGTCAAGATGGCCACCGCGCAAAAGGGCAAGTGGATCTGCAACGAGGCACGGGAATTGCTCGCCGGCAACGGTCTCCTGCTCGAAAACCATGTCGCCCGCCACCTGACCGATATGGAGGTCGTTTCCACCTACGAGGGCACTGACTCCATCCAGGCACTGCTCGTAGGCCGCGACATCACGGGAATCTCAGCCTTCCGCTGACCCGCGGATAACCTCCCCCGCCTGGCCCCGTCCTCCCCCCCAAACCACGATTCACAAGGAGCTTTTCCATGACCGAAGCATTCCTCATCGGCGGGGCACGCACCCCTGTCGGCCGCTACGGCGGCGCCCTGAGCTCCGTCCGCCCCGACGATCTGGCTGCCATCGCTGTTCGTGCCGCCGTCGAACGGGCAGGCCTTGACCCGGCCGTCGTCGACGAGGTGATCCTCGGCAACGCCAACGGCGCCGGCGAGGAAAACCGCAACGTTGCCCGCATGGCCTGGCTGCTCGCCGGCTTCCCCGACACGGTCCCCGGAGTTACAGTCAACCGGCTCTGCGCCTCCGGGCTGAGCGCCATCATCATGGCCTCGCACATGATCAAAGCCGGTGCCGCGGACATCGTTGTTGCAGGCGGTGTCGAGTCCATGTCCCGCGCTCCGTGGGTCATGGAAAAGCCGGACAAACCCTTCGCCAAACCCGGCGCCGTCGTTGACACCTCCATCGGCTGGCGCTTCCCCAACCCCGCCTTCCTCTCCGGCGAGCTCTCGCGCGACGGCAAGGCCACCTACTCCATGCCGGAAACGGCCGAGGAAGTGGCCCGCGTCTACGGCATCTCCCGCGATGACTGCGACGAGTTCGCCGTCCGCTCCCACGAACGCGCCCTCGCAGCCATCGCTGCCGGGAATTTCGCGGATGAAATCGTCCCCGTCACTGTCAAGGGCCGCAAGGGCGTGGAAACCATCGTGGACACCGATGAGGGGCCCCGCCCGGGAACCACCCGGGATGTCCTGGCCGGCCTGCGCCCCGTGGTGAAGGGCGGCAGCGTAGTCACCGCCGGCAACGCCTCCACCCTCAACGACGGCGCGTCCGCGATCATCGTCGCATCCCAAGCCGCCGTGGAGAAGTACGGGCTCACGCCCCGGGCGCGCATCCTCGACGGCGCGTCCGCCGGCGTCGCGCAGGAAATCATGGGCATCGGCCCGGTCCCGGCCACCCGCAAGGTCCTGGACCGCACCGGCCTCGCGGTGAGCGACCTGGCCGCCGTCGAACTTAACGAAGCGTTCGCGTCCCAGGCGCTGGCCTGCATGCGCGAACTGAAGCTCGAGCCCGACATCGTGAACAACGACGGCGGCGCCATCGCCCTGGGCCATCCCCTCGGTTCGTCCGGTTCCCGGCTTGTCATCACCCTGCTCGGGCGCCTCGAGAGGGAAGCCACCGAACGCCGGAAGCTGGGACTCGCCACCATGTGTGTGGGCGTCGGGCAGGGCACGGCGCTGCTCCTGGAAGGGCTCTCATGACGGACGTGATGTACGACGCGGGCACGCAGCTGGGTGCCGGGGGTTTCCAAACGCTGCAGGTTGAGGAGCGGGTGGACCGCCTGGCGGTCCGGCTGCACCGGCCGGAGGCACGCAACGCCATCGACCAGGCAATGGTGGATGAACTGCATGTGGTCTGCGCGTACCTGGAGCGGACCCCGAAAGTCCTGATCCTGTCTGGCACGCCCGCTAACCCGGACACCGGAGCCAGAGCCGTCTTCGCGTCCGGGGCGGACATCGCGCAATTGCGGGAGCGGCGGCGCGACGACGCGCTGGCCGGGATCAACTCCGGGGTCTTCGACCGGATCGCCAAACTGCCTATGCCCGTCATCGCCGCCTTGGACGGCTACGCCCTCGGTGGCGGCGCGGAATTGGCCTACGCGGCGGACCTCCGCATCGGCACCGCTGACTTGCGGATGGGCAACCCGGAAACCAACCTTGGCATCCTTGCCGCGGCGGGTGCGACCTGGCGGCTGAAGGAGCTCGTAGGGGAACCGGTGGCCAAACAGATCCTGCTGGCAGGCAAAGTCCTCACCGGCGAGGACTGCCTGGCTGTCGGCTTGATCACCGAACTCGTGGACCCGGAAACGCTGCTGGATGCGGCGCACGCGCTGGCAGACTCCATCGCGGGGCAGGACCCGCTGGCCGTTCGGATCACTAAAGCCGTGTTCCATGCCCCAAGGGAAGTCCATCCCTTGATCGACACCCTGGCCCAGGGCATGCTTTTCGAATCCCCGGCCAAGTTCGACCGCATGCAAGCGTTTCTCGACAGGAAGAAGAAGTAGACATGAGCAACACTGCAATTCCCGCCGGGCTCCCCGCAAAGGTGGGCGTCCTCGGTGGCGGCCGCATGGGCGCCGGGATCGCCCACGCCTTCCTGGTCAAAGGCTCCGACGTCGTGGTGGTGGAACGTGACCATGCGGCGGCGGACGCCGCCCGCGGACGCGTCGAGGACGCCGTCGGCAAGTCCCTGGCCCGCGGCCTCGCCGGCGAGGCGGCCGACTATGCCTCCCGCCTGTCGGTGACCACCGATTACGCCTCCTTCCGTGACCGGGAGCTGGTTGTGGAGGCCGTGCCCGAACTGTGGGACCTGAAGGTCTCCTCGCTGCGGGCCGTCGAGGCTGAACTCGGCAACCATGCAGTGCTGGCCTCCAACACCTCTTCGCTCTCCGTGGACGGCTTGGCTAACGAGCTCGACCGTCCGCAGGACTTTCTGGGGCTGCACTTCTTCAACCCGGTCCCCGCCTCCACGCTCATCGAGGTGGTCGTGGGGAAGAAGACCCCGGAGCCGCTGGCGGCTGCGGCCCGCGGGTGGGTTGAGGCGCTCGGCAAGACCGCCGTCGTCGTCAATGACGCCCCCGGTTTCGCCTCCTCACGCCTGGGCGTGGCGATCGCCCTCGAGGCCATGCGGATGGTGGAGGAAGGCGTCGCCTCAGCCGAAGACATTGATAACGCCATGGTCCTGGGATACAAGCACCCCACCGGGCCGCTGAAGACCACGGACATCGTGGGCCTGGACGTGCGCCTCGGCATCGCCGAGTACCTGCAGTCCACCCTGGGTGACCGGTTCGCCCCGCCGCAGATCCTCCGCGACAAAGTGGCACGCGGCGAACTCGGCCGCAAAACCGGCAAAGGCTTCTTCGACTGGAGCTGAAGCCGCCGCACGGTTTGAAGCCCCAGGCCATCTAGTTGGCCTGGGGCTTCTTTCCCATGGAGTCGAACAACAGGGTGGAGGACAGGGCGTTGAAGGGCATGGCCACGTTGTGCTCGAGGCCCTTGAGGTGCGCGGCCTTCAGGTCCTTGAGCAGCACGGCCAGCGCGGTGTCCGCGGTCCACTCCGACACGGAGTCCCAGTTGCGGGCCACCCAACTGTCGCCGGTGCTGACCCTAAACAGGTTCAGCAGTTCGGCTTCGGGCAGGTTGTATTCCGCGCCGAACTTGAGGCCTTCAGCGACGGCATTCATGGTGATGCCGAGGACCAGGTTGTTGACCAGCTTCGCGGCCTGGCTGTTGCCGGGCTTGCTGCCGTAGTAGAAGGTGTTGGATCCGACGGCGTCGAAATACGGGCGGGCGGCGGTGACCACGTCTTCCGCGCCCGAGGCCATGATTGACAGCGTGCCGGCCTGGGCGCCCGTGGCGCCGCCGCTGACGGCGGCGGCAATCAGCTTCGCGTAGCCGTTTTCCTCCACCWGCCGGCCCAGTTCGTTCATGGTGTCCGGGTCCAGCGTGCTCATGACAATGATGGTGATGTTCTTGGGGCCGACGGACAGCAGCCCGCCCTTGCCGAGGATGACGTCCACGTTCTGGGCGTAGTCGCGGACCATGGAGACGATTGCGTCGTCAGCCTTTTCAGCTACTTCCTTCAGGGATTCGGCCACCATGATTCCTGCGGCCTTCGCCTTCTCCCGGGATCCGGCGAAGGCGTCGTAGCCGATCACTTCAAAGCCGGCCTTGTTCAGGTTGACTGCCATGGGAAGTCCCATGGTTCCGAGTCCTACGAAACCGATTCTCTTGCTCATGCTGCGGGTCCTCTAGTTCGTGGCTTCAAGGGTCATGCCGCGCTCCGCCATGACCTGTTTGACGAGGGTCAGGCCGTTGAGGACGCGGGGGAATCCGATGTAGGGGATGCACTGGATCAGGGCGCCGACAATCTTCTCCTTGGTGAGGCCCACGTTGAAGCCGACGTTGATATGGAGCTTCAGCTGGACCTCGGTGCCCAGTGCGGCGAGCGTGGAAATAGTCACCATCGTCTGTTCCTGCTGGGTCAGGCTGTCCCGCGAGTAGATGTCCCCGAAAGCAAAGGAGACGATGTAGTCCGACAGTTCGGCGTCGAGGGCCGCATAGGACTCCACCAGCTTGGCGTGGTCGAACGTATTGGCGTGTTCGCTGGAGACAAGTTCCATCATCCGGTCGAGTCCGCGCTGGTACCGGTCAGTGCTCATGGTGCTGCCCTTCTAGGCTTCTATGGAAACGAGTTAGCGAGTAGCATTTATAAAACGCTACGTTGCGTTTCAATATTAGCACTCGGGGTATGAGGACTGGAAGGTTTTTTATGCAGAAAGCAGACGCGGCCGACGGCGGTCCAGCCGGGGCCACAGCCTCAGGTCACCAAAAGCGCCGCGCGCGCACGGAACGGGTGGTCCTGGACACCACGCGGGAACTGCTGGCCGGTTCCGGCTTTGCAAGCCTGACGATCGAACGCGTTGCCGAGCGGTCCGGCGTCGCCAAATCCACCATTTACCGCCGGTACCGGTCCCGGAATGATTTGGCACTGGCCGTCCTGCTGGACATGCTGGGCGACGTCAGCACGCTGCCCTATGCCAAGGACACGCAGACTGAGCTGACCCGCCTGGTGAACCGGACGGTGGACCTGATGTCCAACTCCCTGCTGGGGCGCATCATGCAGGGCCTGGTCTCGGAGGTAGCTGCCGACGTCGAACTTGCCAGGACCTACCGGGAAACGGTGGTGGCTAAGCGCGTCCGGGAGGTCACAGCCCTGGTGGAACGCGGCACTGCCAGGGGTGAGCTGCGGGAAGGACTGGATCCGGAGCTGGTCACCGACCTTCTGCTCGGCCCCATCTACTACCGCTTGTTCCTCAGCGGCGAGCCGCTGGACGAAGCGTTCGGCCAAAGCCTCGTGGCCGCCCTGTACCCCGCCTTCGCGAAAGACCCCCAAGGTTAAACGGCCGCACCAGGTTGCGGGCACACTGCCGGCAACCTGGCGCGGTGACTCAGCAATCCGCCTACCTGGCGCCGGGGTTCCGGACCAGCTTCTTATTGGCGAATTCGTTGAAGCCGTAGCGGGCCAGTTCCCGCCCGAAGCCCGAGCCCTTGACGCCGCCGAACGGCAGGTCGGGCGAGCTCTTGCTAGTGCTGTTGATCCACACCATGCCGACCTCAAGTTCCTCGGCCAGCCGGTCCGCATTCTTGGCATCGGATGTGAACACGCTGGAGGACAGGCCGAACGGTGAGTTGTTGGCCAAATCGATCGCTTCCTGCAGGGAGCCGACGCGGTAGACGACGGCGACGGGGCCGAACAGTTCCTCGGTGAAGGCACGCATTTCGGGTGTGACGCCTGCCAGGACCGTGGCCGGGTAATAGGCGCCGGGGCCGTCGGGGCGTTCGCCACCGAGCAGGAGTTCCGCGCCGTGGGAGACTGCGTCCTGCACGAGCTCGTCCAGTTCCTCGACTCCTGCAGTTGATGCCAGCGGTCCGAGCTTGGTCCCGGCGTCGGTGGGATCGCCGGACTGCCAGGGGGCCATCGCGTCCAGGAACTTCTGAAGGAATTCCTCGTACACACTCTCCGCCACGATGAACCGCTTCGATGCCGTGCAGGCCTGGCCGCCGTTGGAGAGCCGGCCGATGACTGCCGCAGCTGCTGCGGCGTCGATGTCGGCATCGTCGAGGACGATGAACGGGTCTGATCCGCCGAGTTCCAGGACGCACTTTTTCAGGTTCCGGCCGGCGACCTCGCCGACGGCTGCACCGGCCTTCTCGGACCCGGTCAGGGACACGCCCTGCACGCGCCGGTCGGCAACGGCGGCTGCCACCTGCGCGGAGGAGATGAACGCGTTAAGGTACACGCCGGCCGGCAATCCGGCCTCTATAAGCACCCGTTCGATGGCCAGGGCGGACTGGGGGCAGTTGCGGGCGTGCTTGAGGATAATGGTATTGCCCAAGGCGATGTTCGGCGCCGCGAACCGGGCCACCTGGTAGTAAGGGTAGTTCCATGGCATGACCCCGACGAGGGGTCCTATCGGTTCGGTGCGGACGACAGCCGTGCCGGAGCCCTTGAAGGTGAGGGATTCATCCGCCAGGTACTCCTCCAGGTTGTCGGCGTAGTGCTGGTAAATCGACGCGACCAGTTCCACCTCTCCCCTGGCCTGCGCGATCGGTTTGCCCATTTCCAGGGTAAGGAGCTTGGCCAGTTCTTCGGCCTGCTCGCGGTGGATCTCGGCGGTGCGGGTCAGGACGGCACGGCGCTGCTCCAGGGTTGTGGTGCGCCAGGAACGGTAGGCTGCGGCGCTGTTTCCGATGAGAGTGTCCAGCTCGGTGTCGGAGATCTCCGGGTATTGTGCGGTTGCGTCCCCGGTGGCCGGGTCGATCGTGGTGTACACACCCATGGGTGGTTCTCCTCTGTAGTGAAAGACGATGGAATCAAGGCCGGTGGCCGGCACCATCAGTTCGATGGCACCGGCTTGGCAGCCGCGAGGCGCCGCGTCAGGCAGCGACGGCGGCTTCGGACTTCAGCTCAAAGCCGCGGTATCCGTTGGCACTGACGTCGTCCAGGACGCCGCGGTAGTTGCCCAGGCCGCCCAGGTAGAACAGCACGCTGGGCTTCTTGCCCGGGACGTTTGCGCCGAAGATCCATGAATCGACCTTGGTGAACACGGTCATGTTGGCAATCGTGGTGCATGTCTCGGTCCACTCGGCTTCGGCCTCCGGAGTCGGTTCGATCGCCCGGATTCCGTTGGCCTCCGCGTAAGCCACCGTGTCGCTGATCCATTCAACCTGCGTCTCGATGCTCGGCGGCAGGTTTGTGAACGGGCCGTTGGGTCCCAGCACCATGAACCAGTTGGGGAACTTTGCCGTGGAAACGCCCAGGTAGCTGGTGGGCTGCCCGTCCCAGTGGTCGTTGATGTTCAGGCCGTCACGGCCGGTGATCTCCATGCGGCGGTAATTGCCGTCCACCGCGTCGAAACCGGTCGCAAAGACGATGACGTCCAGCTCGTGCAGCACGCCGTCCTCGGTCACCACACCCTTGGCGGTGACTTCCCGGATGGGGTTCTCCTTGATGGCCACGGCCTCGACGTTGGGCCGGTTGAAGACTTGGAAGTAGCCGTCGTCGCAGAGCGGGCGGCGGGCGAAAAGGCCGGTGGGCGTCAGCTTCCGTGCCGTCTCCGGATCCTTGATGGTCTCGACGATCTTGTTTCGGATGAAGGATGCCGCAGTCTCGTTGGCCTCCTCATCGGTGGCGATGTCGCTGAAGGTTTCGAACATGAAGCGGAAGCCGCCGCCGTATTCCCAGGCCTTCTCGTAGACCTGGCGGCGTTCTTCTTCCGAAACGCTCATGGCCGGCACGGTGCTTTCCTCGAAGCCGAAGGCCACACCGGAACGCTTGACCTGTGCCCAGATGTTGTCGTAGTCGGCCTTGATCTCGGCGATCTGCTGGGTAGTCACGGGGCGCTTGCCCACCGGGACGGAGTACTGCGGGGTGCGGACGAAGACGGTCAGATGTTCCACTTCCGGGGCCAGGGCCGTGATGACCTGCTGGCCCGTGGACCCGGTGCCGATCACGCCGACGCGGCGGCCGGCGAGCGACTTGCCTTGGGGCCAGGCGGCGGTGTGGATCGTCTCGCCCTCGAACGCGTCGATGCCGGGCAGGTTCGGGAAGTTGATGGCCGACAGCAGCCCCACGGCGTTGACGACGTACTTGGCCCGGTAGACGGCGCCACCGCTTGTGGTGACCTCCCACAGGCACTCGTCTTCGAGGTAGACGGCGGACTTGACCTCGGTGCCGAAGCGGAAGTGGCGGCGCAGGTCAAAGCGGTCAACGACATCCTCAAGGTACTCGAGGATCTCCGGCTGGGTGATGTAGGTGTGCTTCCAGGTACCGTCCTGCAGGAGGTCCTTATCGAAGGAGAAGCGGTAGACGTGGCTCTCCGTGTCAGAGAGTGCCCCGGGGTAGCGGTTCCAGTACCAGGTGCCGCCGGGGCCGTCGGCCTTGTCGAAGCCGACAACGGTCAGGCCCTGCTCGTTATGAAGCTTGTGGACGGCGTAGATGCCGCCGAAGCCGGCGCCGATGACGACGGCGTCAACGGTGTGGAAAGTGTTCTGTGCAGTCATGGCGAACTCCTTTGTCGTTCTGATGCAGGGGACGGAATAGTGGATGGTTTGGCTTCGCAGGTGGCCGGGTTAGTTCCGGTACCAGGCAGCGAGCTTCTCGAACTCCTGGGCGACGAGGGCGGAGCGCCCTGCCAGGAACGGGTAGACGTGCTGCTGGCCCTCGCCGATGGACAAGGTGACGTCCACACCGGCGGCTTTGGCGCGTTCCTCCAGACGGGTGGCGTTGTCCAGGAGTGACTCGACGCTGCCGGCGGTGATGTACAGGCGGGGGAAACCAGTGAAGTCCGCGTGCAGCGGGTTCGCCAGCGGGGTGGTGGGGTCAACCGTGCCGCCGAGGACGCCGGCGATCATGCCTTCGAGCAGTTCGGGGGTGATCAGGGCGTCGGTGTCGTTGTTGGTGACAAGGGTTTCGCCCTTGTTCTCCATATCCAGCCACGGGGAGAAGGCGATGACCTGGCCGGGACCGGGCTTGCCCTGTTCCTTAAGCGCCAGGGCAATGGCGATGGCGAGGTTGCCGCCGGCGGAATCGCCGATGGTGGTGATGTCCTGCGGGGCGATGCCGGAGGCGACGAGGGCATCGAAGGCGGCCACGCCGTCCTCGATCTGGGCAGGGTGCTGGAATTCGGGGGCGCGGCGGTAATCCAGCACGAAGCTGACGGATCCGAGGGCCTTGGCGACGTGGGCGGCGAGCTTGCGGTGGCTCGAGGCGGAGCCGACGGCGAAGCCGCCGCCGTGGGTGTACAGGAGGACCTTGGTCCTGTCCGCACCCTTTGGCAGGCACCAGATGCCCGGAACGCCCCCAACGGTGTCCTCACGGTACATGACGCCCTCGGGCTCGACCGTCGGCTGGTGCCACTCGTCAAAAATGGAACGGAACAGGCGCATGGTCAGGTCCGGCGTGGTCGCCATGATCTGAGCCCAGTCAGCGTAGAGATTCCGCAGTACGTCCTGGCTCCCGGCTTCGGCCGAAGCGGTGCCGGACTGTTCAACAAGGTTGGTGGTCATTGTGGGTCTCCTTTGACGCGATCTGTTGGTGCCTGCGGCCTCTCCCCTGTTGTGATGCGTGCCGCGGCGTCTGCATCAAAGGTAGGACTGTGCTCCATGCCACACGTGTTCCAATGTGAAACACTGCAGCGGATGCATTGATACCGGAACGCGCCCTAAAAGGGTCATGGATTGGTATTGGAAGCTGCAGCAATTGTTGGTCATGATGGATGGATACCTATTGCCACAATGAAGAGGTGTTCCGCAATGCACGCATTCGCCGTCCTCCCGGACGATGCCACCATCCATGACCTGGAGCTGTCGACGCCAAGCCCCGAGGGGCGGCAGGTACTGCTCAAAGTCATGCGGGCCGGCGTCTGCCACACCGACACCCACCTCCGCGAAGGCGGCTACGACCTGGGCAGCCGCGGACACATGAGCATGAAAGACCGCGGCATCCAGTACCCGATGGTCCTGGGCCACGAAGTAGTGGGCGTTGTCGAGCAGGTAGGTGCTGACGTTGCATCCGTCAGCGCCGGTGACGTGCGACTGATTTACCCGTGGATCGGCTGCGGCACATGCCGCCAGTGCCGGGAAGGCCACGATAACCGCTGCGCTGCCGGACAGAACCTTGGAGTGGCACGCCACGGCGGCTACGCCGAGTACATCATGGTGCCCGACGAGAAGTACTTGGTGGACATTGAGGGCCTTGACCCGAGTTGGGCGGCGACCCTGGCGTGTTCCGGTCTCACCGCTCACAGTGCCGTGGACAAGGTTCTTCCGCTCGGGCCGGACGAGCCCGTGGTCATCTTCGGGGCAGGAGGGCTGGGCCTGACCGCCATAGCGATCCTCCGGGCCCAAGGCCACCGGAACATCTGCGCGGTCGATGTCGCGGAACGGAACCTGGCCCTTGCCCGGGAGATGGGCGCAACCAGCACGGTTATTTCCGGAGGAGGCAACGGGGCAGCGGACATTCAACGCGCGGCAGGCGGGCCGGCCAGTGCCGTCGTGGACTTCGTCAATAACGGTGCCACTGCTACGTCCGCGTTCGATGTCCTCGCCAAGGCAGGGACGATGATCCAGGTAGGACTCTTCGGTGGTGAAGTCACCCTACCCACTGCCATGCTGGCGCTGCGCATGATTCGCATCGAAGGCAGCTTTGTCGGGACACTTTCTCAACTGCAGGATCTGGTCCGGATTGCCAAAGCAGGGGAACTGCCCACCATCCCGGTGTCCGAAAGGACCCTTTCCGCGGCTGAAGTCTCCCGGGCCCTGGACGACCTGACTGCCGGCGGGATCGCTGGACGCATCGTTTTGACTGCTTGAGAATGAGAAAGTGATGGACAAATCACGGCGTGAAGACGCGCTCCGGAGCGCCCGGGAGCAGCTGATCACGGAGGGCCTCGTCAGGGCTTCCATCCCCGCGTCGCTGGTGGCTGAAGAAATCGAACAGAGCTGGCGGCGCTCGGTATCGAACCACGTCAACCCTGCAACCGGTCCCCACATCCTTGGCGAGGTTGATCCGGACAGTGCAATCCTGCGCGCTGCCGGAAGGATTTTGGACCAGTGGCAAAGCAATCTCACCGACACCCGGATGGCCCTTTTCCTCGCCGATGAGGAGGGCAAGATCGTCTCGCGGCGCATTGTCGATGCCCAGGACGCCCGGACATTGGACAACGCCAATGCCGCGGAAGGTTTTGTCTTTTCCGAACTGGCTCTGGGCACCAACGGGCTCGGCACCCCTATTGAGGGGCGCGGAGTGGTTTTCGTCCGCGGTCATGAACACTTTAATGACGCGCTGGCCCGACTGGCCTGCGCGGGAGCCCCCATCAAGCACCCCATCACGGGCCGGATCGTGGGATCGCTGTCCATCGCCTCCCACGTTGATGCCTCAAGCCCCCTGATGGTTTCCATGGCCCGGCAGGCCGGTCATCAAATAGCTGAAGCGCTCGAACTCATGGCCGATTCCCGGAACCTCGAATTGGCCAGAACATACCGCCAGTTCCGGTCCTCCAAGCATCCGGTCCTGGTCATGAACTCGGAAACCGTGATGACCGACCTGCCCGCACTCGCCCATTTTGACGCCGAGTCCCACGCCTACTTGTGGGAGATGCTGCGCATGCACCATTGGGACCAGGACAAGCTGCAACTCGAACTTCCCGTGCTCGGAACCGAAGCCATGGTGCGCCGTCTCGGCCGAGCAGGCCAGGACGCGATCTTCGCGCTCGAATTTACCGAGCCAGCCAGCGCGGCAGCCGAGGGCGGGATTTCCGTCGTCAACCACCCAGAGCAAAAGTCTGCGCCCGCGCTCCGCGAAGTGCTGGACGGCCTATCATCCCGCCAAGCCCGGACGACAACTTCTTACAGCGTGCTCCAACGCGAACTCACCGTTGCCGCCACCGCCGATGGCCTAATCCGCGTCACCGGGGGCCCTGGTACCGGGAAGCATTACCAGTCCTCAAAGTGGCTGCGCCAGCACACCGGGCGCGAGCCCAAGACATTCACCGCAGAAATGCTCACCGAGGACCCAACGGCCTGGGCAGGCATGGAAGCGGCACTGAAAGAAGGCTGCGGAATCCTCGTTACCGCCGGACCAGGCATCGGCCACGAACTGGTAGAGCAGCTCACCGAATTCGCGTCGGCCCACCGCCCCGGCGTCCACCCAGGGGCACGTGTCATCCTTACCGAACGGACCAGCGGCCCATTCAACCCCAACCACGAAGCTGAGGGCCTTCAAGCTCCGGTACACCTGCCGTCCCTTGTGGAACTGCGCGGTGAGTTGCTGGACATCGTGCGCGAGGTTTCGGCCGAACTCTTCCCCGGGGCACCCTCGCCACGGTTCTCCCCCGCAGCCCTCCAATGCCTGCTGACCTGGCGCTGGCCCGGCAACATCGCCGAGCTGGCACGGCTCCTTGCCAACTTGCGACGTTCGGCCGGCACCGGCCTGATCCAAACCAAAGACCTGCCAGCCCCCATGCGCCAGACAACCCTCTCCTCGCTCAGCCGCTACGAGCAATCCGAGCGCGACACCATCGTCGCCGCCCTGGCCGAAGCCGACGGCAACAAGTCCCGCGCCGCAGAAATTCTGGGCATCGGCCGCACCACCATGTACCGCAAAATGCGCGCCCTCAAAATTGATGACGACGAACGAATGATCCTTCCGGGACCGTAGCCCGGGAACGAGTAACACAGTCCAAAATAACGGGCCCCCGACGAAACGTCGGGGGCCCGTTATTTTAGGGATCTACTGGGTCTACTAGTCCGTGACCGCCTCAACGGTCCGCTTGGGCCCAGCAGGCTCGTCCAGGGAACGTTCGGGATTTGTGGCTTGAGCCCGCGGCCCACCGAGCAGCTCTGTGGGGGTTTTGGAAGTCTCGCGCATTCCGAGGACTGCGACGGCCGCGATGCCGGCGGCTACCGCACCAAAGACTGCGACGGGCAGCCAGCCTGACGGGCCCGGCACGAGGAGCATCGCCGCGACCATTGGTGCGAAGCCGGCCAGGAGATTGCCCAGCTGGTTGCTGACGGCCATGCCCGTGAAGCGCACAGGAGCCGGGAACTGCTCGGCGAAGAACGACGTCCAAACGCCGTTGTAGCAGCCGAAGAACAAAGTCATGTTGATGAACGCGAAGACCCCGATCAGCAGGATGTCCGTCGTCGAGATCGCCCAAAGGTAACCGAAGATCGTGGCCGCACACCCTACAGAGGAAATCAGCATTGTCCGCTTCCTGCCGATGACATCAGAGAGGTAGCCCGCTGCCGGAAGAGTAAAGACGGAGAGCGCTATGGCGCCGGAGATAATGGCGAGCATCGCACTCCGGTCCACGCCGACCGAGGTTCCGTAGGACAAGCTGAAAACAGCGAACAAAGTCTGCATCGCTGCCATCAGGGATGCACCGGCCACACAGATCACACTGCGCCAGTGGTACTTGAAGACGTCGCTCAGCGGCAGCTTTCGTACCGCGCGTTCTTCCTTCGCTTCGGTGAATACGGGCGTTTCATCCAGATGGCTCCGCACGTAGTAAGTAATCACGACGACGACGGCGCTGAGCCAGAAGGGGACCCTCCAGCCCCAACCATAGAGATGTTCGGCGGGCAGGAGCGCCACCGGCAGGAAGACGATAGTCGCCAATGAGCAGCCGACGGCGTAGCCAACCATAACGAAGCTGGTGAAGAAACCCCTGCGTCCTGCCGGGGAATGCTCAACCGTCAACGTCGAGGCGCCTGCGGATTCAGCTCCCGCAGAGAAACCTTGAACCACTCGCAAGACCACCAGCAGTGCCGGGGCCAGCAGCCCTACCTGGTCAAAGGTCGGAAGACACCCGATGGCGAATGAGGCGACACCCATCATGACCACAGTGGCAAGCATGACCTTCTTGCGGCCCAGACGGTCGCCGAAGTGACCCATCACGACAGCGCCAACGGGCCGGGCCACGTAACCTACCGCAAAAGTTGCGAATGACCCGATCAAAGCAACAGTGGGATCCCCGGAAGGAAAGAACAGCACGTTAAAGACGAGGGCGGCCGCTGCACCGTAAACAAAAAAGTCGTAGTACTCCAAGGCGCTCCCCAGGAGCGCGGCTGTCGCCGCACGGCGGGGTGTCATCGCCGGCGGCGATGTTGTAGTGCTTGTCATGTGTTTCTCCCTTGAAACAGGCTCATTGGGCCAACGGAACAGATAGGTGGGAATGACCTTGTAACCCGCACTGAGAAGCAACGGGCAGCATTGCCGCGGCGCCCCCAAATGTGACAACCGCCACGGCATCTGTATCCACGGTAAAGAGTGTGTCGCAAAGCACAGTGTTCCAATGTGAAACAACCTCTGTCGCCCTCAACCACCAGCTCTGCGCTCCTGCTCCCCCAGCTCGTGACCCCGTTCAGGACCTCAGCTTGCACGACGCCGCCGTCTTAGATGCCTGATTTTGAGGGGTGGCAAAACTCTCCTCAATCTTGGTTGGCGTCCGAATTCCAGGGCGCCGGGCAGGGGAGATGGGTCAGGACGAAGACACGAGAAGCTGTGCCGGCTGCGCTACTGGCAGACTTTCCTGCCTCCCCAGAACGAGCCAAGCAGCGCGGCGGAAAGGCTCTGCCGGCGGGAGCCCATCCAACCGCACATGCCCGCGCCGTCGCACAATGGGTTCTGTCGGGTACCGCACACAGATCTAGTTAGGGCACACCCCAAGCTGACAGCTGTGGTGCACGCGGGCTAACGGTTGCCTGGTCACTCCTCCCGGCGGGTGATGAATGCCGCCCATGCCGGGGACGGTGAATTGCCCGTGTCCGTGCTCGGGCGAGAAGATGATGCCTTTTCGATCAGGCGGGCGCGCTGGCTTGTGAGGGAGCTGTGGTCCTAACCAAGTCGCCCGCTGAGGTCTGCGGTGGTTGAGGGGCCTTCACCGTCCTGGATCATGGCACGTAGGTAGTTCCTTTCGGCAGGTGTTGCCCGTTGCCACCGTGCAACGAAGAAGCCGTGGTCCAGGTCTGCTGTTCCGAGCTCGACCGCGAGGCGGGCGTCTCCGACAGTGATCTCTTTCTCGGACGCGGCTTCCCAGAGTGTGCGTCCGTAGGCCTGCAGGAAGTAGGCGCAGCCGCCCGCGGCGTCGAGGACGGTATCGAGGGCCTGTCCTCGGAGGACTGCCCCTTTTGCTGCCGCGTCGGGAGCGAGTTTGCCGACCATGCAGTAGTGGAAAAGTCGTTCGGCGTAGGAGCGGCTTTCGCTGAGCTGGCCCGGCAGGGACGGCAGGCCTCCGCCGAGGATGTACATGGGCCAGCCGCGTTGACCAGCGGCGTACTGAACGCTCAGAAGCGCACCCAGCAGCTCCGTGTCGAGGTCCTGCATCTCATCGATCACAAGGACGAACCCGGCCCTACTAGTTTTGGCTAAAGCTGGTCCACGGTTCAATTGCGGGGACCTTTGGAGTGCTGCCAAGAATGACAGGCGTCACGGGGAAGGAAACCGTCTTGGAGGGGTCTCCTGGGGAACAGGAATAGCCTGCCCAAGGCCGCGTGTTCGTTCCTACGCTGCCCGTTAACGGAGCTTGCCCAGTGGCCATGTCGTAAAGGCCGCCAACTAGCGCGTCATCGATGGCCAGGCCGGCGAAGCTTGTGAGATCGGCTTCAACGCCTGGAAATCCCGTCGAGCCGAACCATGTATTGCTTACGGTCACCATTGAGTCGTAGGGGGGTGCGCAGGGAAGCAATGGGTAGTACACACTCAGGGCAGGGTCAAAGTGCGCGGCACCGTCAACTTGGAACGCTGCCTTCGTGTCTACAAACTTACTGTTGTCTACGGACAAGCCGATAAATTCGCCAACAGATACGGCCGTCGTGGAGTGCATGAACAGCGAGTACCTGAGCGACGAGGCCTTAGATCCGGTTTCGAGCCGGACGCTGATGTACTGGTCAGTGATCGGCGTGATTCCATCGCCGTTGGAATCCCCTCCAGCGCTATCATCGGACTCGGAGGTGAAGATTACGGGTGCGAGGGCGGTTCCTTCCGCTTTGATCATGCCGAAGACCGTCAGCCTCGCTTTGATGACCACGCCGGCTGTCAGGGTCAGGCCTCCCTCGACATATGTGCTTCCACTAAATGCTGAAACGTTGGCGTCCTGGTTCCAAATCTCAGTAACCCCAACGGGGATGGTGGACTCGAGGAAGCGGACAGTTCTTTCTGCGGCTGTGCCTGACAGAATGTTGGTGTTTGGGCCGCTGAGTGCAATGCCGCTGACATCGACGCGATAAGCGGTCAGCCCTGCCTCGCCTCGCCCTCCGTTATGAATGTGGTTGCGTTCCAAGACTGGCCGGTTCCAGGACTGTATATTGACCGCTGTGTTGAGTTCACTGTCTGTGATCTGCGTCGTTACTCCCTGGCCGGGGTTGCTCCAATTGAAGAGTTGCTGGCTGTGGTTCATCCGGACGTGGGACAGAATTATGGTGGCAGGGCCAGCCGTTACGATATGCCACCCCTGGTCGAAGGGTGCTGTTGCCCCGTCGCCGTTGGAGTCTCCGCCAGCGCTGTCATCGGAGTCCGAGGTGAAGATCACGGGAGCCGTTGGTGTTCCCTCTGCCGTGAGGGTGCCCCAGACTGTCACTACACCTTTGAACACCACGCCGGGGGTCAGTGTCAGGTTCCCTCCAACCTGCGGGTCCCCGACGAATGCGGAGGCATTCGAGTCCTGATTCCAAGTCTCCGTGAAGCCCTCGGGGATGGTGGACTCGTGGAAGCGAACGGTCCGCTCTACGTCTGTGCCGGACAGGATGTTGGTGTTCGACCCGCTGAGTGAGATGCCGCTGACATCGACTCGCGAAGTGGTGAGGCCTGCCTGGCCACGGTCCCGGTTATGAATATGGTTGCGTTCCAAGACGGGTCGTTTTGAAGACTCGATGTTGACTGCTGTGTTGAGCTCGCTGTCGGTGATCTGCAGCGAGGCCTGCCTGCCAGACACATCAAAGATCCAGTCAAAGAGCATGTAACTGTTGTCCGCTCGAACATGTGACAGCACGACTCCGGCACTGCTTTCTACCCGGAGAGGTGAGACCTGGTCGGTGACGGGTGTGGCGCCGTCGCCGTTGGAGTCTCCGCCAGCGCTGTCATCGGAGTCCGAGGTAAGAATTACCGGGGCGGCCGCTGTTCCCTCTGCCTTGACCGTGCCGGAAACTGTCAAGCGTGCTTTGACCACAACGCCTGATGTCAGGGTTAAACTTCCCTCGACATATGCGTTTCCACTGAATGCTGAGGCGTTTGAATCCTGGTTCCATATCATCGCTGCACCGACGGGGATGGACGAATCACCAAAGGAAACGGCGCGTTCCTGTGCGGTCCCAGAAAGAATGTTGGTGTCTGGCCCGCTGAGCGCAATACCGCTGACATCAGCCCGGTAGGCCGATAGCCCGGCCTGACCGCGGCTGTGGATGCGGTTCCGTTCCACTACCGGTCGGTTCGCATCGCCTGCGTTGAGCGTGGCGTTGAGTTCGCTGTCGGTGACCTGCAGCATCGGCTTCTTGCCGTTTGGGTCAAAAACATATTCGGCGAGCTGATCACTGTGGTCCACCTTGATGTGGGATAGCACAATGGTGGCGATGCCAGCCACACGGAGCGGTGTGCCCTGCTCGGTGGTTGGTGTGGGTCCGTCGCCGTTGGAGTCTCCGCCGGCGCTGTCGTCGGAGGCCGAGGTGAAGATCACTGGGGAAACGGCAGTTCCCTCCGCCTTGAGCGTGCCGGAAACCGTCAGCGTTCCCTTGACCACCACGCCGGGCTTCACGAGCAGGGTTGCCCCCGGAGAAATAGTGACCGAGTCGAGAAGGAAGACCGAGGCTTCATCCGTTGACCAGGTCGTGTCTTGGTCGATGGATCCGGAAAACCGAATCACTCCTGCTGGCGCCGCTACGACCGTGGCCGTGGGGGCGGAGGTTTTGTCCGCAGACGTGTAGCCGGCCTTCGTTCCCGTGACCGTGACCGTGATGGTTTTCCCGGCGTCGCCGGTGACCAAAGCGTAGGTGGGTGTATTGGCGCCCGCAATGGCCAGTCCGTCGGCGTTCCATTGGTATTTCAGGGTTACCGGATCGGGCCCCCAAGCTCCTGTGACGGCTGTCAGGGTAGTTCCGACCTTGGGGGTACCGGTCACAGTTGGGACCGGGGCTGTCAGGGCAGCCGCTGCGACGGCGGGAGTGGACGCGGAGGTTCTGGTCAATGAGATGTAACCGGTTTTTGATCCAGTGACGGTTACTGAGATTTTGCCACCAAAGTCGGCGGCAACAGGCAGGTAGGTCGCCCCTGTTGCTCCTGAAAGGAGGACACCGTCGTTTCGCCACTGGTACGTGTAGGTCGTTCCGGCCGTCCATGTCCCAACGACCGCGGCGAGGGGCGAACCGACCGTGGGCGTCCCGGCGATGGTCGGTGTGGCGGCGGTGAGGGTTCCCGTTCCGACGGCAATTGTGGTTGTCGAGGTTCTGGCCAGCGTGGTGTATCCGCTTTTGGAACCGGTAATGGTCACCGATACGCGGGCCCCTAGGTCCGCAGGGTTCGGACTGTAGGAGGGGGCGGTCGCACCGGACACAGCGGTTCCATTACGACCCCATTGATACTTCAATGTGACCGGCGCCGGCCCCCAGGCTCCGGGGAGTGCGGTCARTTTCGACCCGACCCGGGCGGTGCCTGAGACCACCGGCACGGGCGCCCCCAGCACACCGGCACCGACGGCTGCAGTTGGTTTGCTCGTCCTGGTGGTTGTCGCATACGCCGTCTTGGAGCCGGTGACCCTCACGGCGACGGTTCTTCCCAAATCCGCTGGCGTTTCTACGTATGTGGAAGCGGTGGCGCCGGCTATGGCGAGTCCGGAACGCAGCCACTGGTACCTCAGAGAAACCGGCGCCGGCCCCCAGGCTCCGGGGAGTGCGGTCAATTTCGACCCGACCCGGGCGGTGCCTGAGACCACCGGCACGGGCGCCCCCAGCACACCGGCTGCTGTAGCAGGAGGCACAGAGACAATCCCCATGAGCACAATTACGGCAACAAATAAACCCAAGATTCGACCCGGAAGGCCATCCCCCACGATTCCCCCAAATAAAGTAACAAAAGCACGCTGGCCGAAATCTACTTGCTATCCGTCCCCGCTGTCTACCGGGGTCCACGAAGAAAGTAGCGAAATGCGCGTTGGTATTTGAGTTCCTGGTTGACACCAAAACGCTGGGGATGAGAAGTTCTAGCCGATCTTGCCGATAAGACTGAGAAGGCCGTCGAGGACAAGGCACGCAGCAGATCCGGCGTAAGACCCTCGGCACGGCACTCGAGCTCGACTCAGAGTCCAAGAACACGAGTATTCGTGAGTCACTTTCCTCGTCCCCATTCGCCGGGCCACGCTGGCCATTCGCGTGCTCGGCGTCGCCCACGGCCACCGTATGGACGGGCGCTTGTCACTCCCTCCGGATACCGACATGTTGAATACATCAACACCCAAACCCGCACCTCGGCGCCATGGTGCCGACGTGCACCATTTTCGGAACTATCACCGCACACCTGAGCCGGGTCAAGCGATGAGGAGCGGCTGGGGCGAGGACTAATTCCTCGGTTCCATCTCGCAAGCTTCGCCCTGCGAGCGATTCAAACTTCTAGACACCCCGGAACAGCGGAATGCGAAGGACACTCACATCCAGTTAAACCACACCCCACCCTGACGTCAGGCACCACCCGGAGCGGCTGTCAGAATAGGATCTGAAGTTCCTTTTCTAGACATACCTTTTGGAAAGTCATAGGTTTCATCCTGACAGCTTCGGTAGGGGTGACTTCGGTGGCGGGTCAACGAATCGGGTATACGAGGGTCAGCACGCTGGACCAGAATGAATCGCGGCAGCTCGACGGCCAAGCTCCGGATCGGATTTTCAGCAACAAGGCCTCGGGCCGGGACACACTCCGGCCCCAATTGGCTGTACTGCTGCGCTTCGCCCGTGACGGAGACACTGTCGTGGTCCATAGCATGGACCGGCTTCCCCGCAACCTGGATGACCTCTGCGTGCACTGGTCCAGGTTTCCGCCCCCAACCCGCAAGGGGTCTCCCGTCCCTTGGGGATCAAAAACCCACACGTCACCTGCCGCTGACCGGATCGCGCGTGTGACGTCCATGATGTCGCGCTTGTTCGACGAGGCGATCACCGCACCGGGGCGCGCGAGCGGTGCGAAACCCCGGAACTGGAATGTCGGAACCGCCAGATACTGTGGAGCAATGGCTACAAAGACTTCCCGGGCCGCCAAGGCCCCGGGCTATAAATGCGCGGAATGCGGCTGGACCACGGTCAAGTGGGTGGGACGCTGCGGCGAGTGCCAGGCGTGGGGAACCGTGGAGGAAACCGGCACCGCGGTTGCGCGTACGACGGCGGCCACAACAGTTTTGGAGCCGGCCCGCCCTATCGCTGAGGTGGACGCCACGACGGCGGCCTTCCTGCCGACAGGCGTGGACGAGCTTGACCGCGTGCTGGGCGGCGGCGTGGTTCCCGGTGCCGTCATCCTGCTGGCCGGGGAACCCGGCGTCGGGAAATCCACGTTGCTGCTGGACGTCGCAGCCAAGTTCGCCCGGACCGGCCAGAGCGTCCTGTACGTCACGGGCGAGGAATCCGCCGCCCAGGTGAAACTGCGGGCCGAACGCATCGATGCCATAGCGGACACCCTCTACCTGTCGGCAGAAACCGACCTTGGCCAGGCCCTGGGCCAGGTGGAAAAGGTGGAACCCAAGCTCCTCGTGGTGGACTCGGTGCAGACGCTCAGCAGCGCCGACGTGGAAGGCAGCTCCGGCGGCGTCTCACAAGTGCGCGAGGTGGCGGCCTCCATCATCGCGGCCGCCAAGCGCCGCAACATGACCACCCTGCTGGTGGGACACGTGACCAAGGACGGCTCCATCGCCGGGCCGCGGCTGCTCGAGCACCTGGTGGACGTGGTGTGCCAGTTCGAAGGCGAACGCCACTCACGGCTCCGGCTGCTTCGCGCGGTCAAGAACCGGTACGGGCCCACGGACGACGTCGGCTGCTTCGACCTCAACGAGGATGGCATCGTCGGTCTCGCCGATCCGAGCGGACTGTTCGTCACGCGCACCAAGGATCCAGTTTCCGGCACCTGCATCACCGTCACGATGGAGGGCAGGCGCCCGTTGCTGGCCGAAGTCCAGTCGCTGCTGGCGGAAAGCCCCAATTCACAGCCGCGGCGGGCGACGAGCGGCCTGGACAGCTCCCGCGTGGCCATGCTGCTGGCCGTGCTCCAGCAACGGGCGGGCTGCCTGCTGCACAAGGACGATTCCTATGTGGCCACGGTGGGCGGCGTGAAGCTCAGCGAACCTGCCACCGACCTGGCCGTTGCCCTGGCTGTTGCGTCTGCGAAGGCCAAAAAGCCGCTGCCGCAGCGGCTGATCGCTTTTGGCGAGGTGGGGCTGGCAGGCGAGGTGCGGCCGGTTCCGGGCATCAACCAGCGCATTCAGGAGGCGCACCGGCTGGGTTTCACGCACGCCGTGGTTCCGTCCAGCCACAACGGCCCGGGCCCCATTCCATCGGGCTTCTCGGTGCGGGAGGTCAGCCACCTGGCCGAGGCGCTGAGCCTGCTAATCAGCTAGACAGGGCCAGAGCTTGCGCCGGCCTTTTCGGCCGCAGCCCTCCGCGTGAGCTTGGGCGGCCGGCCTGTCGTGTTGCGGATCGCCGGAGCGAGGACGGTGAGAGCCGCGGAGACGGCAAAGATCCCCTGATATCCGGCTGTCGACAAATGCCATCGCGGCATAGTAGGCGATTCCGGCAAGGCAGCCCGAGGCTATGAGCGCCCGGCTGGAGAAGCGGCGGCCCAGCCGGCCGATGACGAGCAGGGCGGGGATCTCAAGGGCGGCGGAGACGCCGAGCGCGACGCTTGCCGAGCACACCTAGGACCCGGTGACCACCAGCGCCACGCTGTGGCCGCCGAAGCCGAACGCATTGACGAGTCCCGCCGTCGCGGTGCTGCCGCGCACGGTTCCGGTGATGATGTTCAAATCGACCTCGGGATCAAGGCTGCCGATGTTGTATGTCCCGGGCAGCTCGCCGGTCCTGAGGGCCTGGAGCGTGGCAATCGCGCCAAGCGCGCCCGCCCCGCCCAGCAGGTGTCCGGTGAGCGACTTGGTCGAGGTCACCGGCACTCCGTCTCCCACCACCGCTTTGATGGCCTGCGCCTCGAGGCGGTCGCCCACAGGGGTGGACGTGGCGTGGGCGTGAACAAACCCGATATCCGCCCCGTTGAGCCCGGCCGAAGCGAGCGCCTTCTGCATGACCCTTCGCTGCATCTCCGGATCAGCGGCCACGATGTCGCTGGCGTCCGAGGTCACTGCGCCTCCCGCGACAGCGCCCAGGATTTCCGCGCCGCGACCCCGGGCATGGTCCTCGCTCTCCAGCACCAGGATTCCGGCGCCTTCCGCGATGACGAAGCCGTCGCGGTCCCGGTCAAATGGACGGGAAGCGCCCTGCGGATCGCCGTTGCGGGTGGAAAGGGCCCGGATCTGCGCGAAGCCGCTGATGATCAGGTCGTTGATGCACGCATCCACGCCTCCGGCGATGACGACGTCGGCCGTTCCGGACCGGATCATTTCGGCGCCTTGGGCGATCGCCTCGGCCCCGGACGCGCAGGCGCTGACCGGTGTGCGTGCCCCGCCGCGGGCACCGAGGTCGATGGAGACCCAGGCCGACGGGCCGTTGACCATGATCCGGGTCAGCGTGTGCGGTGAGACCTTTCGCGGGCCACCGCCGTCCAGCTCCCGGGTCTGCGCGAGCGTGGTGTCCAGTCCCCCGTAGCCCGAGCCGATCACCACGGCGAGCCTTTCGGGGTCGACGTCGGGGGTCCCGGCCTGCACCCAGGCCTCACGGGCAGCGACAAGCGCAAGCTGCCCGCAGCGGTCCATCCGCTTGAACTCGCGGGTGGTCAGCAACGACGCCACGTCAGCCGTGACCCGCCCCGCGATCCGCACCGGCAGGGCCTGCGCCCAGTCCTCGTCAAGGGCGGCAATGCCTGATCGCCCGGCCAGCATGGAGGTCCAGGTTTCGGGGACCGTGGACCCGAGCGGATTCATCGTGCCCGTTCCGGTGACGACGGCCCGGGGCGGAACTGCAGACATGACACACCTTGCTTCCTGGAACTGGAGCGAAACTCCCGTTGAGTATTCGGAACCGGCCGGCAGCCGGATGGCCGCGGCTACTTGGCCGGGTTGTGCGTCCCGATCGGCACCAGCGTGAGGTCAGGGTGGTTTTTCTCTATGCGGCGCAGCGCCCACACGTCGTTGAACAGGGCGAGGTACTCGCCGTCGGACCGCAGAAGAACCTCAGCCCCGACCACGTTGGCCAGCGCGGGCATGGCATCCGCCGTCGAAATCCTCGCCATGGAGTACGGGAGGCGCTCCAGCCGCATCGGTGCGCTGAAGTCGTGCGCCATGCGGTCCTCCACCACTTCGAACTGCATGGGGCCGACGGCGGCAAGCACCGGTGCCTGGTCACCGCGGACGTCGGAGCGCAGCACCTGGATGACGCCCTCGTGTTCGAGCTGCTCGATGCCGCGGCGGAACTGCTTGAAGCGGCTGGGGTCCTTGGAACGCGCAACCTGGAAGTGCTCGGGCGCGAACAGTGGGATGGCCGGAAACTCCACCGGCTCCTCGAGGAAAAGGCTGTCCCCCACCCGAAGCGACGAGGCGTTGACCAGCCCCACGACGTCGCCCGGGAAGGCCTCGTCGATGACCTCGCGTTCGCGGCCGAAAACCTGCTGGGCGTACTTGGTGGCGAAGGACTTGCCGGTGCGCGTCTGGGTAACCACCATGCCGCGCTCGAACACGCCCGAGCAGACGCGGATGAAGGCCACGTGGTCACGGTGGGCCTTGTTCATGCCGGCCTGGACCTTGAAGACGAACCCTGCGAACGGTGACTCAACAGCACGGGGCTGGCCTTCGACGTCCGGACGCGGCGCGGCGGGCGGCGCGAAGTCAACCAGAGCGTCCAGGATCTCCTTGACGCCGAAGTTCAACGCGGCGGAGCTGAACAGGATAGGGGTGGCCTTGCCCGCGTGGAAGCTCTCCACGTTGAATTCAAGGTTGGATTCGATGACCAGTCCGGCCTCGTCCACGGCGTCGGTCCAGTTGTTGCCCTGGCTCTCCGCTGCCTCCTCCGGGGTGAAGTACTCGGTGAGGGCGATGTTGGCCCCGGCGTTGTTCCGTTGGAACCGCGCGAACCTGTCATTGCGCAGGTCCCACACGCCGCGGAAGTCGCCGGAGATGCCCACGGCCCAGGTCAGCGGCATGGGCTGCAGGCCGGTGCGCTCCGTGATCTCGTCCATGAGCGCCAGGGCGTCCAGGCCCGGGCGGTCCCACTTGTTGATGACGGTGATGATGGGCAGGTTGCGCTGCTTGCAGACCTCGAAGAGCTTCATGGTCTGCGTTTCCAGGCCCTTGGCGGCGTCCACGAGCATCACTGCGCAGTCGACGGCGGCCAGCACCCGGTACGTGTCCTCGGAGAAGTCGGCGTGGCCCGGGGTGTCCAGCAGGTTGATGACGGTGTCGCGGTAGGAGAACTGGAGCGCAGCGGAGCTGATGGAGATGCCGCGGTCCTTTTCCATCTGCATCCAGTCCGAGACCGTTTCCTTGCGGTTGGACTTGCCGCTGGACGCGCCGGCCGTGCCGATCACCTTGGCGTGCAGCGCCAGGGCCTCTGTCAGCGTGGACTTGCCGGCGTCCGGGTGGGAGATGACAGCGAACGTCCGGCGCCGGGCCGCCTGCTTGTGAATCTCGTGGACCCGGGCGGGGCTGAGGACTTCTTGGGACACGGTGCTACTTTCGCTGGGATCCGCGGAGGACCCTGGATGTGGGAATGGAGACTTGACACCGGATTCCTGGAAACCGGGTTCCCGGAATCTGGAGGCGGGCGGCGGCAGGGCGCACCAGCCAAGGGTTCAAGTTTATCGCAGGGCCGGAAGCAACGCCGAAACAGGGCCAAAATGGAGTCTCGCCGGCCGCCGTCGGGTGCACTCCGAACGCCCTCCCCGCAGGTCTCAAATGGGGCACTTTAAGGCTTGTCTGTGCGGTTGTTGCTGTAATCTACGTCTAGGATGGTGCAAGCGGGAAACCGAGTACTTTTGATCCTGCCGGCAGACTTCCGAAAACCGGCATACCTGCAGGCCCGGCCTGCACCTGTGAAGGGAATGTTTATGGCTCGGAGCCCTGAAGAATCGCTGAAGGCGACTTTGGGGAGGGTAGCCCCGGGAACCCCCCTGCGGGATGGCCTGGAACGCATTCTCCGCGGACGCACCGGCGCACTGATCGTATTGGGCTCGGACCGGACCATCGAATCGATCTGTTCGGGCGGCTTCGACATTGGCATCGACTTTTCCCCCACACGGCTTCGCGAACTGGCCAAAATGGACGGTGCCATCATCTGCGACAAGGACGCCGGCAACATCCTCCGCGCCGCCGTGCAGCTGGTGCCCGACTCGAGCATCGAGACGCAGGAATCCGGCACCCGGCACAGGACCGCCGAGCGGGTGGCCATCCAGACCGGCGTTCCGGTGATCTCGGTGAGCCAGTCCATGCAGATCATCGCGCTGTACGTGAACGGGCTGCGGCACGTGCTGGAGGGTTCGGAAAAGGTACTGGCCCGCGCCAACCAGGCCCTCGCAACGCTCGAACGTTACCGGTCCCGGCTGGACCAGGTCACGAGCTCACTGTCCGCCCTGGAGATCGAGGCCATGGTCACCGTCCGGGACGTGGCCGTCACACTGCAGCGCCAGGAAATGGTGCGCCGGATTTCCGAGGAAATCTCGCAGTATGTGCTGGAACTGGGTGAGGACGGCAGGCTGCTGTCCCTCCAGCTGGACGAGCTCACCGTTGGCCGCGGGCCGGGCAGCGACATCATCATCCGCGACTACGCCGGGCCGAAGGCCTCCCCTGAGGACATCGACGGCGCCGTCAACGCGCTGCTCAGCCTCGGCCCCACCGAACTGATCGACCTAGGAAAAATCGCCGGGATCATCGGCTTCGCGGGCGGAGTGGACACCCTCGACGCCGTGGTGCAGCCGCGGGGCTACCGGCTCCTTTCCGGGCTCAAGGCCGTCCCCAAGGCCGTGGCGGACCGGCTTGTGGACCACTTCGGCGGGCTGCAGCACCTGATGGCCGCCACCATCGACGATCTCATGACGGTGGACGGAATCGGGGACCAGCGCGCCCGCACAGTTCGTGAAGGCCTCAGCCGCATGGCCGAAGCCAGCCTGCTGGACCGCTTCCTCTAGATCCTGGTCAGAGTGTCAGTTCAGCTGGAAGACGGTGGGCGGGCTTACCTTGGCGCCGAGCTTGGCAATGAACACGTAGTATCCGGCGCCGGCCGCGTCCGAGATCTTCTCGCAGCCCTGCACGGAGCGGTTGCGGGGCCAGGGGAAGTTCGCGGTTTCGCTCTTGCCCGGGGCGATCGTCTTTACCAGGTCGTTGCTGGAAGCCTGGCAGTCCTTTGACGAGAAAATCCGGTCAGAACCGCTGGTGACGAGGTACTCCATCTGGGATGTGCCGATGTTCACCTTGCACGGCAGCTTTCCGCCGTTGGCTACCTTCAGCGTGAGTACCGGCTTCTCGTCCGGACCATACGACGTCTTGTTTGTGGCCGCCGAGACCGTCACGAGTTTTTGGTCGCAGGTGGGCGACGCCGTCGGCGTGGCGGACGGAGCGGCGGAGGCCGCCGGCGCAGTCTGGCCGCCGCTCGGCTCGGATGCGCCCCCTCCTTCAGTCGAGGAAGCCTGCTCCGTCTTGGCGTTCAGGGCGCCGGACACGGTGGCAACGCCGCCCGCCGTGAGTCCCAGGACCAGCAGGAGCGCTCCCCCGGCGAACAGCCGACGTCGGCGGTAGACGGCGGCGCTCGGCTTGCGGGCGGCACGGGGCGCCGTAACGCCGGCGCCTTTTCCTGTGCTTTTGCCCGCCGGCGCCTTGCTTGCCGATGTTTTTCCTGCCGGTGTTTTCACTGCTTCTTCGTCCCCGTTGTGTCTGCTGATTTTCGCGGCCGCCCATGGCGCCGGGGACCGGCACAACCCGAATGCCGGTTTGCCGCCTGCCCGTCTTTCTAGGCTAGAGAACGCCGGGGTTTCCGGTGCCCCACCACGCCGTGCCGCGGCACAAACCATGCCCAATTCGTTGCACAATTTCCCGTGACAACTGTCAGCACGCTTACTAAAATTGAATCCCGGTTACCACTTATCGGGCCAAGTAGGAAAGGACCACTGATGGTAGATCATGTGTCTGGCGGTCAACTCGAACGCGTCCTGCTGCCGCTGACTTTCGGAAAACACCAGAGCCACGGGACGGAGTTCACAGTTCTCGCCGTTGAGATCTGGGACACCGGCATCGTGGTGAACCTGCACCTGGCTTCAACCAACGGAACCGAACCCCACACCCCAGAAATCGTCATCCACGATCATTTCGGTACCGAGTACGGGCTCGACCAGGTTGCTACGATCGGTTCCCGGCAGCTGCAGTTCTTTGCGCCTTCGATTCCACCCGGAACCCGGAGCTTGACCATCCGGTCAGTGGACGCCGAAGGTGCAAGCTTCGTGGTTGCACTGGCCGTGCCGGCTGCGAATGGCCGGGGCGGTGAAACCATCCACGGCCACGTGAAGCGCCTCTATCACCGGCCGGAACCCAGCCCGGACGTACACCAGGAGGCCAGCTGACAGTTCCGCTCCGATTCGCCCGACCGGATTTCAACCGAGCGGATTTCAACTAGAGTGTTGGCATCAAAACCACAACCGATTACCCCGCCACGTCCGCGACCGCCCGTCCGGAGCTGACCGAGATCCACGATTCCCTGGGCAGCTGGTTCGCGGCTGAGGCGCGGGACTTGCCGTGGCGGTCAGCCGCCTGCCCGCCCTGGGGCGTCCTTGTCAGCGAGATCATGCTCCAGCAGACGCCCGTGGTGCGCGTCCTGCCTGTCTGGGAGGAATGGCTCCGCCGCTGGCCCGAGCCGGCGGACCTCGCCCGAGAACCCGCAGGAGAAGCCGTCCGTTCCTGGGGCCGGCTGGGCTACCCGCGGCGCGCCCTCCGGCTCCACGCCGCAGCCGTTGCCATCGGGCAGGACCACGGCGGGCAGGTGCCCGCGGACTACGCCCAGCTGCTCAGCCTGCCGGGCGTCGGCAGTTACACCGCTGCCGCCGTCGCCGCCTTTGCCTATGGCCGGCGCGAGACCGTGGTGGACACCAATATCAGGCGCGTCCATGCGCGCCTCTTTTCGGGGACGGCGCTGCCGTCGCCCGCGCTGACGGCAGCAGAAATGCGGCTGGCGGCAGGGCTGCTGCCGGACGACGCCGGCACTTCAGTCCGGTGGAACGCTTCGGTCATGGAGCTGGGCGCCCTGGTCTGCACGGCGCGCGCGCCGAAGTGTTCCGCGTGCCCGGTACGCGAAAGGTGCGCCTGGCGGGCCGCCGGTGAGCCGCCGCCGTCGTACACGCCGAAAGGACAGGCATGGCACGGCACGGACCGGCAGGTCCGCGGTGCCGTGATGGCCGTGCTTCGGCTGGCTGATGCACCCATACCTGCGGAAATGTTCCAGCAGGCACCTGCAGATCTCGGCTTCGAGGCGTCCGGGATCGGCGTTCCGCTCGCCGCCCTGCACCGGCTGAACTCGGCCCCGGAACAGCTCGAGCGGGCACTCGCCGGGCTTCTGGAGGACGGCCTTACCGAGCTCCATCAGGGCGGCTACCGGCTGCCCGGCTGATGAGTGCAGGCCCGGCCGGACCCGGCCGGAAACCTGGAGCCGGGGGCGCGTTTTGGTCACAGTTTGGGAGTCGATGCGCCCAGGGCCATAACGATGTCTGCACCAGTTTCCGTGCGGCGGACCGGGCTGCCCGGCAGCGGCTCTACGCTGAAGTATGGGCAAGGCAGGGGTACTTTTGGCCACAATCACAACAACAGTCCTCGTCTCCGGCTGTCAGTCGTTCGAGGTCGCGTGTCCGTCGATTGCCCAGGCCCCCGGGGTGGCGGTGACAGTGGCAAATGACTACGCTGCCGCGGTCAAGGCGCTCCACGTCAAGGCCTGCCAGGACGGCACCTGCAAGGCGGCGGACGTTCAACTGGTACCGGGCACTGCATCGGCAGACCAGGGCTGCTCCCCCGATGCCGAGCCGCCGGGCGGCTACGGCCCCGGCAGCGTCTGCTCCGCCACGTCCTCACCCGACGGGACTAAGAGGGGCATCCTCCAGCTGGCCACGCTGAGCGAGTCGCCCCTGGACGTCACGGTTACGGGGGCCCTCAGGGACGGCAAACCGCTTCCGTCCCGGACCCTGCACTTCACGCCCAAGGGGAATTACCCCTTCGGCGAGCAGTGCGGACGGTTCGTTTCGGCGTCGGTGGTGCTGAACGCAGCCGGTCTCCGTCAGGACGGCACGGCAGGCTAGCCATCAGGGTTCGCCGAAACCTGCCCTGACGAGGCTGCCGACATATTCGACCGCGCGCTCCGCATCCGGACCGGACGCCTCCACATGCAGCACCGACCCCTTGCCTGCTCCCAGCGTCATGAGCCCGGTCATCGATGCCCCGTCCACGCCGTTCACGGTGACCTCGGCGTCCATCCCGGAGATGCCGCCGGCGATCTTCGCCGCAGGCCTGGCGTGCATGCCCGCCAGGTTCACCAGCTCAAAGTCTCCGCTCGCATCCGGCGGCGTCTGGCCGTCCTCAGCAAAGGCGCCCGCGGACGCAGTTCCGTGCCTGGCAGGGGCATGCCCACCCGCAGGAACGTGTTGCTCGTCCTTGGGGCGTGAGGCGGGGTAACCGTGGGTGGCCTCGGCAGCGCGCCTGACAGCATGGACGCTGGCGCCGCCCTGCGCAGCCACGGCCGCCGCCACCAGGCCCTCAACAATCGGCGCGTCGGCGAGCAGAACAGTAGCCGTTCCCTCGGCAAACTCCAGGGCCGATTCTGCGGTCATCACGGCTGATCCGAGGTCGGTAAGCACCACCACGCCGTCGCCGCCTGATGCCTGCTCGAGGGCGGCCATCACCTTGTCCAGGCTGGTGCCGATTCCGCCGTCCGAGGTTCCGCCGGCCGGCACCATCATCACGTCCGGCGCCATCTGGGCTGCCAGTTCCACGGCGCCGTCGGCGATCTTGTCGCTATGGGAAACCACCACGATCCGCACGGTCATGCGGCGGCTCCGGCTGCTGCCCGGAGGATCAGGGCGCTGGAGGCCGCCCCCGGATCGCGGTGCCCGGCGCTTCTCTCGCCGAGGTAGCTTGCGCGTCCCTTGCGGGCCACGAGGGGATCGGTGGCCACAGCGCCGGCTTCGGCCGCCTCGGCCGCCGCGATCAGCACCGCGAGTGTGTCGCCGTCACCTGCCGCCGCCATGGCCGCTTCGACGGCCGGAGTCCACGCATCCACCATGGTCTTGTCGCCGGACTCGGCTTTGCCCCGGGCGACGATGCCGTCCCGCGCGGCTCCGAGCGCTGCGGCGAGAGCCGGAGCATCGACATATGCCGCGTCGCCCAGAGCCGTTGCCGCCCGCAGGAACGCCGTGCCATAGAGCGGGCCCGCCGCGCCACCCACCTTGGACATCAGAGCCATGGCTGTCAGCTTGAGCGCAGCCCCGGGAGTCTCGGGCGGGGTTTCAGCCAGCTTGTCCAGGACGGCCTGAAAGCCGCGGTCCATGTTTTCACCGTGGTCCGAGTCGCCGATCGCCCTGTCCAACTCGATGAGCTCCACCCGGTGCTCGGCCATGGCCTGCGCGGACAGCGTCAGCCACTTGACAGCCCAGGTGACGTCCAGGGTCACGGTCACACGCCCCGGCGCAGGGCGGCGGTGTGGACGGGGGCATCCCACAGCGCCGTCATGTCGTCGTCGAGCCGCAGCACCGAAATGGAGCAGCCCTGCATTTCGAGCGATGTGATGTAGTTGCCCACGAGCGAACGCTCCACGGTGGCGCCCCTGTCCGCCAGGACCTGGGCCGCGCGGCGGTACACGATGTAGAGCTCGCCCAGCGGCGTGCCGCCCATGCCGTTGACGAAGAGGAGTACCTTGTCTCCGGAAGCCACGCCGAGGTCGCTCAGTATCGGCTCCATCAGGCGGTCCGTAATGCCGTCCGCGGGTTCCATGGCGATCCGGTGCCGCCCCGGCTCGCCGTGGATTCCGATGCCGATCTCGATTTCGTTGTCCTCAAGGTCGAAGCTGGGCTTGCCCGCGTGCGGGACCGTGCATGCGGAGAGGGCCACGCCCATGGTCCGGACATTCTGGTTCACCCGGTCCCCGATGGCGGCCACCGCGTCAAGGTCGTCACCGCGCTCGGCTGCGGCACCGGCGATCTTCTCGACCAGCACTGTGCCGCCCACACCCCGGCGGCCGGCCGTGTACAGGGAATCCTCCACGGCGACGTCGTCGTTGACCAGCACCGTGCGGACCTCCACCCCCTCTGCCTGCGCCATTTCCGCGGCCGTCTCGAAGTTCAGGACGTCACCGGTGTAGTTCTTGACGATGTGCACCACTCCTGCCCCCGAATTGACGGCGAGGGTGGCCGGGAGGATCTGGTCGGGGGTGGGTGAAGTGAAGACGGCGCCCGGCACGGCGGCGTCGAGCATTCCCAGACCCACGAAACCGGCGTGGAGCGGTTCATGCCCGCTGCCGCCGCCGGACACAAGGCCAACTTTGCCCGCAACGGGGGCATCCCGGCGGGTGACATACTTCGGTTCTGCGCTGACGGTCACGAGGTCGGCATGGGCAAGCCCGAAGCCTTCCACTGATTCGTCCACCACAGCGCGGGGGTCATTAATGAGCTTTTTCACGGCCGGGCTCCTGGGCTCTCGGTGCTTCGTCATTGACATCGGTCAGGATGTGCTTTGACCCTACTACCGGCACCGCCCCTTCGGTAGCTCTGGCTGCTGCCATGTGCCCAAACCGCGGCCCCAGCTGCGGAAACGCCGGAAGGGACAGCCCCCAATGACTGTCCCTTCCGGCGTCCGAAAAGTTTATCCAGCAAATGTACAAAAGGAAAGATATGACTTTGGGGAAGTTGAGCGGATCTTGGTCTGTTCCAGCGTAAATTCGGCGCGGGCAACGCTCGGAGAGCGGCAGCATCAACCCGGGCGGGCAGCCGCCCGCCCGGCGACGCAACGCCCCCGGCAAGGAACCTAAAGGGTCCTGATCATCCGGGTGTTGCCGAGCGTGTTCGGCTTAACCCGGGCGAGGTCCAGGAATTCTGCCACGCCTTCGTCGTGCGAGCGCAGCAGTTCCGAGTAGACCTGGGGGTCCAGCGCCGACTGATCGGCCATCACCTCGAAGCCATGCCGCTTGAAGAAGTCCACCTCGAATGTCAGGCAGAACACGCGCGAGACGCCGAGCGCCGCTGCTTCCTCCAGGAGGCTTTCCACCAGGACATGGCCAACGCCCTGGCCGCGCCAGGCGTCCGAAGCAGCCAGCGTGCGGACCTCCGCGAGATCCTCCCACATCACGTGCAGGGCTCCGCAGCCGATCACCTCGCCGTCGGTCGACTCCGCAATCCGGAACTCCTGCAGGCTTTCGTAGTAGGCCACTGTCTCCTTGGCCATCAGGATCCGCTGCTCCGCCAGGGGCGCCACCAGTCGCTTGATGGCAGTCACGTCGCTGGTGCGGGCGGGGCGGATGGTGAAGGAGTCAGTCACAGCCCCCATCTTACGGCGGCCAGCTCACAGGCCCAGTTCGGCAGGCAGCGGGATGTTCTTGTCCAGCAGGTTTTTGGCGAGGAAGTGTTCAACCACGCCGTACCAGACCTTGGCGTGCTGCGGCTGCAGGATCCAGTGGTTCTCGTCCGGATAGAACAGGAAGCGGTGGCTGGTCTGCCCGTTCTCGTCGGCGGCGAGCCCGGACTTGGAGAGCAGTTCGTACCAAAGCCGCAGGCCTTCGCCGATGGGCACCCGGTAGTCCTTGTCCCCATGAATCACGAGCATGGGCGTCCTGATCTTCTCCACATGGAGGTGCGGCGAATTCTCCAGCGCCATCTCCGCCGTCATTTCCTTGAGCCAGTACTGCGAGGCGTCAGTCGTGGGCCCGAACTGGTCCAGTGCCCACAGGCTGGCGTGGGTCACAATCGCCTTGAACCGGCTGGTCTGCCCGGCCACCCAGTTCGCCATGTAGCCGCCGAAGGATCCACCCATCGCGGCTGTCCGCGTTTCGTCGATGTCCGGCCGCTGCACCACAGCGTCTGTGATCGCCATCAGGTCGGTGAAGGGCGCCTTGCCCCAGCCGCCCCAGCCGCGCTGGATGTACGCCTGGCCGTAGCCCGTGGACAGGGCCGGGTCCGGCAGCAGGACCGCGTAGCCTTTGGCCGTGAGCAGCCAGGGGTTCCAGCGCCACGTCCACGCATTCCAGGATCCCAACGGGCCGCCGTGGATCCAGAGGAGCAGGGGTGCCGGGCTTTCCGCTGACGCCCCCGCCGGCAGGGCAAGGTAAGCGGGAATCCGGGAGCCGTCCGCCGCGGTCGTCTCCACGCGCTCCAGCGTCCCCTCAAAGTGCGGCCGCCCGGCCGGTGCCGGGAGCCTGGTGACCGCCTCGGCGGCGAGATCGATGCGCACCGGTTCCGACGGAAACTCGTAGGAGCTGCGCAGCGCGTACGCGCTCCGGCCGTCAGGTGAGACCACGACGTCGGTGTAGGCGGCTGCGTCCGGCGTCACCCGGGCGACGCTCCCCCGGGCGGCTCCTGCCGCAACCGTGACACTGAAAACCGGGGACGCGCCGTCGTCGTCAGCCGTGACCAGCAGTGCGGAACCGTCCGGGAGCCACGCTTCAGGGTGGGCCCAGCGGTCCCAGTCGTGGGCCAGTGGCGTGAGGCCTTCCGCGTCCGCCTCCCCGGACACGTCGAGCAGGTGAAGCTTGACCTGCGGGGCCTCCTGGGGAGTCGTGTCGCTTTCACTGACAACGGCGAGCGTCCGCCCGTCGGGGCTGACCGGGCCCGGGAAGTAGCTCATGCCTTCCTTGTCGAGAAGGACTTTCTGCGTGCCGGTGGCGACGTCCACGGCCACGAGGACCGAGCGGAGGTCCGCCTTGGGCAGGGGCTTGGCGAAGCTCGTGTAGATGGTTGTGCCGTCCGGGCTGACAACGGACTCGGCCTCGCGGAGCCTGGATCCCGCGTTCGGGGTGAGATTCCGCAGCTTCAGGGGCGCGGCGCTGTCCACCGTGTCTGGCTTTGACGGCTCCTTGTCGGGCCCGGGTTCCACTGCGAAGAGGCGCGGCTGCGCGGGGCCGAGGTCGGCGTCCCAATACCGCACGGGGTATTCGCTGTGGAGGATGGCCGCCACTTTGTTGTCCTTGCGCGCTTTCCGGCGTTCGGCGTCGTTGTCCTCGTCCGTGGAACCGGCAAGCACCGATGCCGCGACGAAAGCCGCGTCCGCGTTCCTCGCCGCCATGACCTTCTCCACGCCGCCGGCCCGGGCCAGCACCACCCGGGCCTCGCCGCCGCTGGCTGGCAGGAGCCAGAGGGCGTTCACGGGGTCACTGTCGGTGTCCGTCTTCTCCGGATCGGGGCGGGCCGAGGTGAAGTAAACGTCCCCGTTGGCCGCGAACACGGCACCGGCCTCGCCCTTGGCGCTGCGCGTGATCCGGCGGGCCTGTTTCTCGCCCGCAGGGTCGATTTCCCACAGGGCCGTGCCGTACTCGGTGCCCGTGCTGTTCAGCGTGGCAACGGTGGTGACCAGCCGGCGCCCGTCCGGGCTCAGGGCAAGGCCGCTGACGCGCGGGATCGCCAGATAGTGGCCAACGTCGTGGAAGGGGGTCGCAGGTTGGTCGCGCAGGATCGCTGCGTCATCAGAAGCCATGTGCCGATTCAACACTGCCTGTGCCGTGGATCACAGATGCGTTCACTGACAGTGAAACAGTACTTTCAGACTACGCAGGCGGTACGTGTGGTCGGCCTGTGCGCTGCGGCAGCGGCACGCAGGAGACCCCGCCTGCTCCCTTGCGGGTGCGGGCGGGGCCTCGATGGAGCAGAGTGCGGCTGGAGCCTAGGCGCTCGGAGCGATCTCCGGGATGCGCGGCTTGGCGTTGCCGGCGAAGGTGAACTTGGCTTCGTCTCCCTCGCCGTCCACATCCACCACAACGATGTCGCCCGCGTGGATCTCTCCGAAGAGGATCTTCTCGGACAGCTGGTCCTCAATCTCGCGCTGTATGGTGCGGCGCAGCGGCCGCGCACCCATTGCGGGATCGTAACCGCGCGTGGCCAAGAGCACCTTGGCTGCCGTGGTGAGCTCGATTCCCATGTCCTTATCCTTGAGGCGCTTCTCGAGGCGGCCCACGAACATGTCCACGATCTCGATGATCTCGTCCTGGGTCAGCTGCGGGAACACCACGACGTCGTCAACACGGTTCAGGAACTCAGGCCGGAAGTGCTGCTTGAGCTCTTCCGTGACCCGCGCCCGCATCCGGTTGTAACCGGTCTGCGTGTCCGTGCCGGACTGGAAGCCGGTGGCGACGCTCTTGGAGATGTCCCGGGTGCCGAGGTTGGTGGTCATGATGATCACGGTGTTCTTGAAGTCCACCACACGGCCCTGGGAGTCGGTCAGGCGGCCGTCCTCCAGGATCTGCAGCAGGGAGTTGAAGAGGTCCGCGTGGGCCTTTTCAACTTCGTCGAACAGGACCACGGAGAACGGACGGCGGCGGACCTTCTCGGTCAGCTGACCGCCCTCTTCGTAGCCGACGTAGCCCGGAGGGGCACCGAAGAGCCGCGATACCGTGTGCTTCTCCGAGTACTCGGACATGTCCAGGGTGATCAGGGCGTCCTCTTCGCCGAACAGGAACTCGGCAAGGGCCTTGGCCAGCTCGGTCTTGCCGACGCCGGTGGGGCCGGCAAAGATGAACGAGCCGCCGGGGCGCTTCGGATCCTTCAGCCCTGCACGGGTGCGGCGTATGGCCTGGGACAGGGCCCGGATGGCCTCGTTCTGGCCGACTACGCGCTTGTGCAGCTCGTCTTCCATCTTGAGCAGTCGCGAGGACTCTTCCTCGGTCAGTTTGAAGACCGGAATGCCCGTTGAGTTGGCCAGGACTTCAGCGATCAGGTCCTCGTCAACCTCGGAGATGTCGTCCATCCCGCCGGTCTTCCAGTGGCGTTCCTTCTCCGAGCGCTCGGTGATGAGCTTCTGCTCCTTGTCGCGGAGCGCTGCGGCGCCTTCGAAGTCCTGCGCGTCAATCGCGGACTCCTTCTCCATCTTCAGCTCGGAGATGCGTTCGTCCATCTCCTTGAGCTCCGGCGGAGCGGTCATGCGGCGGATGCGGAGCCGGGCACCGGCTTCGTCGATGAGGTCGATCGCCTTGTCCGGCAGGAAGCGGTCCGAGATGTAGCGTTCGGAGAGGTTCGCTGCCGAGGCGAGGGCGCCGTCGGTAATCGTGACGCGGTGGTGCGCCTCGTAGCGGTCACGCAGGCCCTTGAGGATCTCGATCGCGTGCGCAACCGAAGGCTCCTTGACCTGGATGGGCTGGAAGCGGCGCTCGAGGGCGGCGTCCTTCTCGATGTGCTTGCGGTACTCATCCAGCGTGGTGGCGCCGATGGTCTGCAGCTCGCCGCGGGCCAGCATGGGCTTCAGGATCGAGGCCGCATCGATCGCGCCTTCAGCGGCACCGGCACCCACCAGGGTGTGGATCTCATCGATGAACAGGATGATGTCACCGCGGGTGCGGATCTCCTTGAGGACCTTCTTCAGCCGCTCTTCGAAGTCACCGCGGTAGCGGGAGCCGGCCACGAGGGACCCGAGGTCCAGCGTGTACAGCTGCTTGTCCTTGATGGTCTCCGGCACGTCGCCGCGGACAATCGCCTGGGCAAGGCCCTCGACGACGGCGGTCTTGCCGACGCCGGGCTCGCCGATCAGCACCGGATTGTTCTTGGTGCGGCGGGAAAGGACCTGCATGACGCGTTCCATTTCCTGCTCGCGTCCGATGACGGGGTCCAGCTTGTTCTCGCGGGCAGCCTGCGTCAGGTTCCGGCCGAACTGGTCCAGGACAACTGAACCCGCAGGGGTGCCTTCGGCCTGGCCCTGGCCGACGCCGGCCCCGGTGGTCTCTTTGCCCTGGTAGCCGGACAGCAGCTGGATGACCTGCTGGCGGACACGGTTGAGGTCCGCCCCGAGCTTCACCAGCACCTGGGCCGCAACGCCCTCACCCTCACGGATAAGGCCCAGCAGGATGTGCTCCGTGCCGATGTAGTTGTGGCCGAGCTGCAGGGCTTCGCGCAGCGAGAGCTCCAGCACCTTCTTTGCACGGGGGGTGAAGGGGATGTGGCCGGAGGGGGCCTGCTGGCCCTGCCCGATGATCTCCTGCACCTGCTCGCGGACGCCGTCGAGCGAAATGCTCAAGGACTCAAGAGCTTTGGCGGCAACGCCCTCACCTTCATGGATCAGACCCAAGAGGATGTGTTCGGTACCAATGTAATTGTGGTTCAGCATGCGTGCCTCTTCTTGGGCAAGCACAACTACGCGACGGGCACGGTCCGTAAATCGCTCAAACATTTCGCCACACTCCTAGCTACGACGTACTTTGATGCTACGTGGGCAAGGCATGACTTGGGGAGCTTGTTCGCCACAGGGGAAACCGCAACTGTTGCGCACCTCCTTCCGCGGGCCGCCGGAACCATCTCTCCGGTGTCGGGAAAGGGCCGCAGCGCATGTTCACGTCCAGTTGCGCGCTGCCCGGGCGCTAATTAGCAGCCGGACCGCAAATGGGGATTTTAATGACCGACCCGGAACATTCGGAATTTCGTCCCGGCCGAACTACGGGAAGGGCCAATCCGGACTGTGGGGCCAGGAAGTTTCGCTCGCCCGCGAAGATTCGCGGGGATGAGGAGGATTCCTTCGGTAAACCGAATACAGTTGCCCGCAGATTCCTCCGAACAAAGAGGGAAGCCTGCTGATTAATGCCGCGTGCAGTACTCGGTGCTTAAAGAGCGGCGCCCCCGGGTCAGGCCGGGGGCGCCGCTCTTAATGCTCAGGACTTCAGCAATCTAGGAATTAGCCTTTTGGTACGCTTCCTGGATTTCAGCCTGGATGCGGCCGCGGCTATTAACCGTGTAGCCGTGGTCCCTGGCCCACTGGCGTATCTGCGCAGAGTCTTGGTTGCGTCCGCCTGCTGCCTTGGTGCGGGCAGGGCGTCCGCCGGAAGTTTTGCGGCCAGCTGCAACAAAGCGTTCCAGGGCTGACCGCAGTTCTGAAGCATTGGCAGATGACAGGTCAATTTCGTAACCGACGCCATCCAGCCCAAAACGGACAGTTTCGTCCGCCGATCCCCCATCCAGATCGTCAACGAGGACGATATTAACTTTCTGTGCCATCAAAGTTCTCTCTTTGGGAAAGGGACGTGTAATCAGAAAAGCAGGATGTTTCCCTATGAAGTATGTCCCTCAATAAGGCAACGCGTCAAAACACGCTTTGGTTCCATGGGGAAAACCCGGGGAAGAAATGTTGCCTGTTATTTGTCGGATTCCGTCGAGGGAGCCGAAGGGCCTGCGGGCGGAAATGCCTCCCGGGCATTCGGCTGCAAATCCGGGCGGGTACCCGGCTGCCTCTTTTCCTGCCCCGCGGCCTGCGCGGCCGCTTCCACCTGCGCGTCGGCTTCGGCCTGCGCCCTGGCCTCGGCCTGGCGCTCGGACTTGTCCGCGTTGAAGATCGACTTCATGGCGAACCAGAAGATCAGGCCCACCACGAGGGAGGGCAGCAGTACGGCTACATACTCCATGGTCAGTGCCCCTCGGGCTTCAGGAGCGGGAACAGGATGGTCTCCCGAATCCCGGCGCCGGTGAAGAGCATCACGAGGCGGTCGATGCCCAAGCCGATGCCGCCCATGGGCGGCGCTCCGTACTCGAGGGCACGGAGGAAGTCCTCGTCCAGCTGCATGGCCTCGACATCACCGGCGGCGGCGTGGCGCGACTGCTCGGTGAGTCGTTCGCGCTGGATCACGGGGTCGATGAGCTCGGAGAAGGCGGTGCCGCGCTCCATGCCGCCGATGATGAGGTCCCAGGCCTCGATCAGGCGGCCGTCCTCGCGGTGGGGGCGGGCCAGCGGCTGCGCGGACGGCGGGTAGTCGTAGACGAAGGTCGGGTTCAGCAGCGTGGGCTCCACGATCTCGCCGAACAGTTCCACGGCGAGCTTCTCGGCGTCCCACTTGGGATCCACCTTGACCTCGTGCTTCGCCGCCACGGCGCGCAATTCTTCCAGCGGCGTTTCCGGGGTGATCTCCTGGCCCACGGCGTCGGAGAGCCCGGGGTACACGGCCAGCCAGGCCCAGTCGCCGTCGAGGTTGATCTCTCCGGCTTCGCTCTGCAGGGTGCGCCCGGCGCCCACGGCGTCCGCCGCGTCCAGGATCATCTCTTTGATCCGGTCCGCCATGACGAACTGGTCAGCCCAGGCCTCGTAGCATTCCAGCGTGGTGAATTCCGGGCTGTGGGTGGAGTCCACGCCCTCGTTGCGGAACACGCGGCCCATGTCGTAGACGCGGTCGATGCCGCCCACCACGGCGCGCTTGAGGTACAGCTCGGTGGCGATGCGGAGGGTCATCTTCTGGTCGAAGGCGTTCATGTGCGTCTCGAACGGGCGCGCCAGCGCGCCGCCGTGGACCAGCTGGAGGATGGGTGTTTCCACTTCCACGTAGCTGTGGCGGTGCAGGCTTTCGCGAATGGAGCGGGTGATCGCCGCGCGGGTGTAGACCATCTCGCGGGCTTCGTCACGCACCATGAGGTCCACGTAGCGCTGGCGGACGCGGGTTTCCTCGCTCAGCTCGGCGTGCAGCACCGGCAGCGGACGCAATGCCTTGGACGCCATGGACCAGGAGTCGGCCATGACGGACAGCTCGCCGCGGCGGGAGGAAATGACCTCGCCCTTGATGAAGACGTGGTCGCCAAGGTCCACCAGGGCCTTCCAGTCCGCGAGCGCCTCTTCGCCCACGTTGGCCAGGCTGAGCATGGCCTGCAGCCGGGTGCCCTTGCCGTCCACGCCGCCTTCCTGCAGCGTGGCGAAGCACAGCTTGCCGGTGTTCCGGACAAACACGATCCTGCCGGTCACGCCGACGACGTCCCCGGTGGTCTCGTCGGCTTCCAGGTGCGCGTACTTTTCACGGATTTCGGTGAGCGAATGCGTCCGCTCAACACCCACCGGATACGCCTCGGTACCGCGTTCGATCAGCTTGGCGCGCTTTTCCATGCGGATGCGCATCTGCTCGCTGGCGTCGAGCGGCTCTGGGGCATTCTTGGGGGCGGGGGTGTTTTGGGAAGTCACAAGCATCAAGTTTACCGGGACTTCGCCTGCGCGGCTTTCGGGCTCCACGGGCGCCCGCCCCACCCCTTCAAGAGCCCGCCAGGGGTGGGGCATAGACTCGGGCTGTGGAGACCTGGACTGTTCAGACGGACGACGACGGCGGCCAGCTTGAGGTGCATTCCTTCCGGCCCGCATTGCCCGCCACCGCCGGCGGGACCCCCGCCCCGGTGACCACCGCGGGTGGCGCCCGACCTGTGGCGGAGGCGCCCGGCGTCGTCGTTATCCACGGCACGCTGGTGACGGACGCACTGTACCGGCCGTTCGCCCGCAAACTCAGCCTCCTGCTCAGCCGGCCGGTGCACTGCTACAACCGCCGTGGGCGCGCGGGGTCCGCACCGCAGCCGGACGGGTATTCTGCGGCCACCGAGATCAGTGACCTGGCCGCCGTGATGCGCGCCACCGGATCCGAGGATGTGGTGGCCCACAGTTACGGCGGCTTCGTGGCCTTGCAGGCGGCCCGCAGCATTCCGGTCAGGCGGCTCATAACCTATGACGCAGCAGTCTCGCTCTCCGGCAATCTGAACCACCGCTGGCGTCCGGAGCTGGAAGTGGCCGTGACGGAAGGGCAGCTCAACCACGCATGGGCACATCTGGTCCAGGGGCTGGCGACGGCGGGGCCGGTGTCCTACCTGCCGCTGGGGGCGCTCCGGATGCTGAGCATCATGTCCGCCCGGACCCACGTCGGCGCCGAAATGAGGCAGCTCCTGCCCACCGCCGTCAAGGAAATGCGGGCCGTGCTCGACGCCGACGCCGAATTGGGCGATTTCACCGGTCTCACCACCCCCACGCTCATGCTCAGCGGCGGCTGGAGCCCGGGGTATTTCGCGGACACCGGCCGCCAGCTGGCCGCGGCCGTTCCGGCGATCGAGTTTGCGCTGGTCCCTGGTCAGCTCCACGAAGGCCCGATCCGCCCCGGAAAGCGCCTGGCCGTCCGTATGGCGCGCTTTCTCAACGGCACCGACGGCGGCGTCCACTCGCTGAGCCGGCGGCGACGGCGCGGGTCGCTGCCGCCCGGACTGGTGACCGACATCTCGGACTCCTTCCGAGCGTGACCCGGCTGTCAGCCGGGCCCCGCCTCCGATAGGCTCGGAGCATGACGAGCGAGATCATCAGCACACCTGACGGCGGCAAACTTGAGCTGTTCAGCACCGGCGCGGAGCTCGCGTCGGCCGGCTCCGGCGTCGTGGTCGTAACGGCCTCCATGGTGACTGCCGCCGACTACACCCGCTTCGCCCAAAAGCTGAGTGCGGCCCTCGGCCGTCCGGTCCACACCTTTAACCGCCGCGGCCGGGGGGGGTCGTCGGAGCAGCCGGGCGACTACACCCTGGACGTCGACATCCACGACCTCGATGCCGTCATGAAGCACACGTCCAGCACGGACGTTTTCGGCCACAGCTTCGGTGGCGCTGTGGCTCTCCACGCGGCCAGGCACCTCCCGGTGGAACGGCTCGCGGTCTACGACCCCGCAGTCTCGGTAAACCACAGCGTTAAGGCCGACTGGACCACCGAGTATGAGCGCGCGACTGCGGCGGGGGATGACGACCGCGCCCTCGCGGTCCTGCTGCGCGGGCTGGAGACCGGCGGCGCTTTCTCATCCCGGATGCCGCTGTCCATGCTGACCCTGGCCAACAAGTTCACGGCGGCCACCACCGTGGGCAAGCAGCAGCGCGAGATGATGCGCACCGGCGTCCGCGAGATCAAGGCGATCATCGCGGCCGACATGCCGGCCGAACCGTTCCTTGAACTGCCGCTGGAGACGCTCATCATCGTGGGCGAGAAGAGCCCGGCCTACTTCGGCGTGGCCTGCGGCCAGATCCACGACGTCCTGTCCGGCTCCAGCTACACCATCCTGCCGGGCTTCGGGCACGACGGCGTCAACCGCGCCCCGGACAAGCTCATCACGGAACTGAGTGACTTCTTCGCAGGCTGAGCCCGCTCGCCAGGTCCCCCTGAGGGGCTGAAGTGTCTGTCCGCGCTTAGTGAGGGGCGGCTGGTGCGCCTTCGGGTCCGGCCGTCTTGCGCATCATGGCGGAGAGGACGACGGCGGCTACGGCTATCACCGTGGCCGTCAGGAAGGCGGCGCTCATTCCGGCGACAAGGCCCGAGCCCGCCGAGACGACGGCGAAGATCGACACGAGCAGCGCGGTACCGGCGGCGCCGGCCACCTGCTGCAGGGTGCTCATGATGGCCGAACCATGCGAGTACAGGTGCGGCGGCAGAGGGTTAAGCCCGGTGGTGAAAGCCGGGGTGAACAGCAGCGCGAGACCAAGACTCAACCCGACGTGAAGGGTGACGATCCACAACACGGGAGTGCCGGCGTCGAGCATGGAAAACTGCCACAGCGCCAGCACCATGAGGGACGACCCTGTCACTGTCAGCGGCAGGGGGCCCACTTTGTCGAACAGGCGTCCGATGACCGGGCCGAGCAGGCCCATCGCCAGCCCGCCGGGCAGCAGCGCCAGGCCCGTCTCGAGGGACTTCAGGCCCCGGATCTCCTGCAGGTACAGCGGCAGCAGGATCACTGCACCGAACAGTGCCACCATGGCCACCACCATCAGCAGCACGGATACCGTGAACATGCGGAAGTTGAAGGCCCTCAGGTCAAGCAGGGGCGCCTTGGACTTCTGCAGCCGCAGCTGGCGCAGCACGAAGGCCACCAGCCCTGTGACGCCGACAACCAGTGCCGCCACGGCAAGCGTGCCCGGACCGCCGTCGCCGCCGTGGCCGCCGCCGATCTGGCTGAGACCGTAGACCAGCCCGCCGAAAGCCGGGATGGTCAGCACTACCGACAGGAAGTCGAGCCGGGATTTCTCCGTTTCGCCGACATTGGTCAGGTACTTGGCGCCGATCGCCAGCGCCGCCAGGGCAATGGGCAGCACGAAGACGAACATGAAGCGCCAGGAGAAGTGTTGCAGGATCAGGCCGGACACCGTGGGGCCCATGGCCGGGGCCACGGAGATGGCGATGCTGACATTGCCCATGACGGCACCGCGCTTGGCCAGCGGAACAAGGGTGAGGATGGTGGTCATGAGAAGGGGCAGCATGATGGCAGTGCCGCCGGCCTGGACGATCCTTGCCAGCAGCAGGACCCCGAAACCGGGTGCCAGAGCCGCCAGCGCGGTTCCGCCGGAGAAGAGTCCCATGGCCAGCAAAAAGACGGCCCGGGTGGACAGCCGCTGCAGGATGAACCCGGTAGTTGGAATGACGACGGCCATGGTCAGCATGAAGCCCGTTGACAGCCACTGCACCGTGGGCGCATCCACCTGAAGGTCCACCATGAGCCGCTGCAGGGCAACGTTCATGATGGTCTCGTTGAGGATCACCACGAAGGTGGCCACGAGCAGCGTGGCGATGACCGTCACCGACTCGCGGGACATCTTGTCGGCGGCTGGCTGCTGCTGCGGGGACCGGAGCCCGGCGGACTTCACGTTTCCGGACTTCTCCGGCCCCGGTTCACCGTGGGAATTTGACGTTACTTCAGTAGACATGGCGAGGCCTCAGTGAGTTCGGAAGGATGGCTGGCGATCGGCGCCGCTGCAGACTGCAACAGTCTAGTTACCCGAGGCATTCCCGTACATGGGCAGCGGTCCGACGGGGACGGCTGCGGGGCAGCCCGGGCAGCCGTCGGCGCCAGCCCGGGGCGCCGGCCTACGAATTCAGCGGAAGGTTGTCGATCAGCCGGATGGCACCGACTTTCGCTGCAACGATGGCCAGGCCCTCGCCGCGGAACGGGGTCTCGCGGCAGTTCTCGGCGAGTGGCTCCAGCGTCCGGGGGTCCACCACTTCGAGGTAGTCCAGTTCCACCAACGGCTGGGACTCGATGAGGGCCTGGGCCGACTCCACTTCCAGGGGCTTGCGGGCGTCGGACCGTTCCTCGATGAGCCGCAGCGCCCGCGACAAAACCAGGGCGGCATCGCGTTCTTCCGCTGAGAGGAACCGGTTGCGGCTGGACAGCGCCAGCCCGTCCGCGGAACGGATGGTGGGCACGGGAACGATCTCCACCGGGAAGTTCAGGTCCGCGACCATCTGCTTGACCAGGGCGAGCTGCTGGGCGTCCTTTTGCCCGAAGTAGGCGCGGTAGGCGGGGAGCCCTCCCCCGGCGCCGGTGACGAACGCACCTTCCCCGGGCAGCCCTGTGGCGGGGATTCCAAGGTGGAGGAGTTTGGCTACCACGGTGAGGGCGCCGTCGAAATGCCCCGGACGTGACGCCCCCTCCCATTTCTCGCCGAGCGGGCCGGACGTGATCCGGATCATGGGCTGCCCGTCCGGGTACATCTCCTCCACCGAGGGGGCGAACACCAGGTCCACCCCCTGCGCCTCGAGCAGCGCCAGGTCCGCCTCGAGGGTCCGCGGATACCTTTCCAGGTCCACGGCCTCGCCGAACTGCAGCGGATTCACGAAAATGGAGGCCACCACCACGTCGTTCTGTTCGACGGCGGTGCGCGCCAGCCGGGCGTGGCCCTCGTGCAGGGCACCCATTGTGGGCACCAGCCCTTGGGAGGAGCCCTGTTTTTGGGTCAGGAGGTGGCGGCTCTGGGCGCGGAGGGAGGCCGCCGTGGTCACGAGTCGGATTGCCATGTCAGTGTCCTCCCTTGGCCCCGGGGCCGTCTTCCTCTGTATTTGCCAGGGCGTCGCGGATGCCCTGGAGCTGGTCCTGCTTTAAGAGCCCCCTGCTTTCGGCCCGCCGCGCCGTTGCCCGCGCCATCGCGAGATACGCCGCGAGGATGTCGCCGCCGGCACCGCCGTCGTGCTCCCGGAGCGCCCGTGCGTGCGCCGCGACGGTCCCCGCGTCACCGCGGGCTACCGGCCCCGTCAACGCGGACTCGCCGGAGGCGAGGGCATTCTCAAGCGTAGCCCTCAGCAGCGGCCCGAGCATCCGTTCGGGAGCATCAACGCCCACTTCGCTGAGCAACTGGGACGCCTGCGCCACGAGGGTGACCAGGTGGTTCGAGCCGTGCGCCAGGGCAGCGTGGTAGATGACGCGGTCAGCCTCGGCGATCACCACCGGTTCCGCCCCCATTTCCACCACGAGGGCCTGGGCGATGGGCAGCATCACGGCGTCCGCCGTGACGCCGAACGTGCAGTCCAGAAGCCGGGTCAGGTCGAGGCTCATGCCGGTGAAGGTCATGGCAGGGTGCAGGGCCAGCGGCACGGCCCCGGCGGCGCGGACGGGGTGCAGGATCCCGACGCCGAAGCGGCCGGAGGTGTGGGCCACGAGCTGGCCGGGCTGCCAGGCGCCAAGCTTCGCCAGCCCCTCGACCAAGCCGCCGAGGGCGTCGTCCGGCACTGCGAGGAGCACCAGCTCAGAGCGTTCCACGATGTCCTGCACGTCCAGGACAGGAACGCCGGGAAGCAGCGTTTCCGCCCGTTCCCGGCTTGCGTCCGACACAGCGGAAACCCCGACGACGGCGTGCTCGGCCGCGCGCAGCGCCGCCCCGAGGACCGCGCCTACCTTGCCGGCGCCGATGATTCCAACGCCGAGGCGTCCGGGCTTAGCCACGTTGCGGGCCTTCCTGTTGCGGTGAGTGGGGGCGGGGCTGATCGAGCGGACTCCGCTGATCGAGATCCTGGGTTCCGTCGGGCGCAGCCAGCGTTGCAATGGGAGCCACCTGCGCGAGCCAGTGTTCGCTGGTCTGGCGCTTCCGCGCAGCCCGGGCGCGGGCGGCCTGGTGGTCGAAGAGTGCCTGGGCCTCGTCCACGCCCGCCTGGATCACGCGCGGGGTAACGGGACCGGCGGTGGTGTGCAGCACGAGGTCCGCCAGGCCGTAACGGCGGGCCAGCGGGCCCTGGTGCAGCGCCATCGACTGCGTGCGCTGGTGCGGCACCAGCACAAGCGTGCGCCACCAGCGCCCCGATCGCATCAGCAGTGCGGTGTCGGTGGCGGCGAAGCCGTTCCGTCGCCAGCCCAGCGGGGCGAGGAAGCGGCCGCGGCGCGGCGTGGTGACAAAACCGCCGTCGGAATCCAGGCCGTCCAGCCCGGCCCGGAAAACGCGGAGGGGGTCGTCAGTTCCGGGGTCCGGCAGGACCAGGGCAAGCATGTTGAAGACGTCGCCGATCTTTCCCACGGGCAGCAGCGTGGTGCGGGACGCCGCCTCGCCATTGTTCCCGGCGGCCCCGTAGCCGGCAACGTTGACCTGCATCCGGTACCAGCCAAAGATGCGCCACAGCGGCGGCTGCGACACCTTCAGCGCCTGGATCCGCCCCGGCGGAAGAGTCTGCGCCTGCGTGTCCAGCAGTCCGTAGCGGAGCCGGATGCCGTCCGGGGAGATGGCAGCGGTGAAGTTGTAGCCTTTGTGGAACGCGCCCCAGTACGCGGCAAACAGGCCCAGGGCCGCGGGGATCAGATACAGGAAGAAAGCCCGGTTTTCCGTCAACGCGGACAGCAGCACGGATGCCGCGCCGCCCAGCACGATAACGACGCTCTGCTCGCTGAGGAGCAGGGATCCGATGAGGCGCGACGGCGGGACCTGCAGCACCCGGCGCTCCGGCGCCTCCGGCGCGGGCGCTTCGGGATGGTCGGGGTCCAGCCCCGCCCCCGAGGCACGGGCCAGGATGGTGGCGCGCAGCTGCCGGGCATCGTCAATGCGGAGGTAGGCAAGCCGCACCGCGGACTCACCGGCGTCAGCCACTTCGAACTTCAGCTCCGCGAGCCCGAAAATCCTCGCGAGCAGCGGCTGGACGATGTCGATCGCCTGGACCCGGTCCAGGCGCGCCTGCCGCTGCTGCCGGAACAGGAAGCCCGTGTTGACGCGGACGTAGCCTTCCGCCACCTGGTACCGGGTGAAGTACCAGGACATGATGAACCCCAGGACCGCCAGCAGCAGCACCAAAGCGCCGCCGCCGACGAGCCACGGGGCACGTCCGGCAATCTGGTCATCCACGAGGGGCTCGCCCCGGAGCATTCTCTCGAATGTGTCACGCCCGAAGAAGTAGCCGATGGCCGCCAGTGCAACCCAGCCCCGCACAAAGGGCGACGCCGGATGCACCCTCAGCCAGTCGCCGTCGGGCGTTCCGGAAGAAAGCCCGTCCCCGCTCACAGTCCCGCCAGCCTGGCTTCACCGCGCGCCGAGAGCTGTTCGCGCAGGCGGGCCCCTTCCTCGGCGGGCAGCCCCGGAATCGAGGCGTTGGTTCCGGCGGACGCCGTGTGAAGCTTGAGCGTGCACAGCCCCAGTCCGCGCTCCACCGGCCCCACGCTGATGTCCACGTACTGCATCCGCCCGTACGGCACCACCATGACTCGCTGGAAGAAGATGCCACTGCGGATCAGAAGATCGTCGTCGCGCTCGGCGTAGCCGATGGCGCGGACCTGCCGCGGAATCAGGGTCAGACGCCACAGTGCCAGCACCAGCAGGAACGCCGGGACCGTAACGGCCAGCCACAACGGCGGCCACTTCCACCAGCCGAGCAGCACAAAGACCAGGGGCAAGCTCAGCAGCCCGACGGCAATCAGGTTGCCCACGGCCCACTCCACCAGGCGGACAGTGACGTATTTGGGGGAAACCCGAAGCCAGGTGATCCCGGGCGGATCAATCGCCGCGGTAGGCATATTCGCCTTCCCCTTTGGCCTTGCCGGGACGTGGGTGGCCCGGCAGCCCTTTCGCAGCATCTTCGCCGTCTTCGGGCGGGATCCTGCAGAAACGCTCGACGACGAGCCCCACCACGATCATGACCAGTCCGCCGCCCCCCATGCCCAAGGCGAGCCCGGTGAGTTCCTGGCTGCTGCGCAGACTCCAGATCCGCAGCTGCTCCACGAAGATCCCCGCGTGCCAGCCGAGCAGCACCGTGCCCGTGTAGGCGCAGGCCTGGGCCAGGACGAGCGTCCAGGCGGCCAGGATCGGGTTGAGCATTTTCTTCTTCTTGCCGTTCCGCCAGCGGAGCACGCGGATGCCCAGCACCAGCGTGAGGACCACGATCACGCCCATGGTCACCAGCCCCGTGGGCGGCAGCACCGGTGTGGCCATGCCGTACCGGCCGCTCAGGACGGCAGCGGACCAGCCGGCAATGGCCACGGCCAGGCCGACCACCGCGAGCAGCAGCGGATTCATGGGCTTCACTGTTATTCCACCGCCCCCGCCGTGGGCACTCCGTTGAAGTCGCCGAAACCGTCGAACGGTGTGAGGTCCGGGAAGTCGGCGGCCCTGGCTGCGAGCTCACCGATCCGCGTCCCGTTCAGGGTTGCCGCAGGGTCGATCAGGGACCATGGGTAGAGCACGAAGGCCCGCTCCGCCGCCCGGGGATGCGGCAGGGTCAGCTGCGGATCGGAGCTTTCCAGGTCGCCGTAAGCGATGATGTCGACGTCGAGCGTCCGCGGCCCCCAGCGCACCTCGCGGATCCGGTGGTGCTTGTTCTCGACCGACTGGCAGTGCCTGAGGAGCTCAAGGGGTTCGAGGGTGGTCTCCACGGTCATCACCATGTTGAGGAAATCCGGCTGGCCTTCAGGGCCGCCTACGGCTTTGGTCTGAACCACCGGCGAGACGGCGAGGAGCCGCACTTCCGGCCCGTCGACGAGGTCAGCGACGGCTTCAGACAACGTGTCGTTGCGTTCGCCCAGGTTGCTGCCCAAGGCAAGCACCACCCTCGTGTACCGGGCGTTCATGTGCGCTCCCGGTAGACGGTTACGGCCACATCCCCGAACGGGACCTCGATGGGCGCCTTCGGCTTATGCACTGTGATCTCCACGGCCTCGATTTTGAATTCCTTCAGCAGGCCTTCTGCCATCCTGACGGCCAGGGCCTCGATGAGGTTCAGGGGTTCACCTGTGATCCAGTCCGTGATCCGCCCGGCCACTTCGCCATAATGGGCGGTGTCCCTGACGTCGTCTGATGCCGCAGCCCGGCTGAAGTCCAGGTGCAGCACGGCATCAACCACAAACGGCTGGCCCTCTCGGCGCTCAAAATCGAACACTCCGTGGTAGCCGGTGGCAGTGACGCCGCTCAGTGAGATCCTGTCCATCGTGGTCCTGCTCAGCCCTTCCTGGTCAGCGGCCGGGACTGGGTGTGGCCAGGCGGGACGCAACCTTGACAGCGTCCAGGCATGGGCCGACGTCGTGCACCCGCACAGCCCAGGCTCCGCGGGCAGCGGTGACGGCCGTGATGGCGGCGGTAGCGGCGTCGCGCTCCTCCGGGAGCGCCGCCTTGCCGGCAACGGTCAGGAGGGTGCCCAGGAATCGCTTGCGCGAGACTCCCACTAGGATCTTGTGGCCCAGGGCTTCAAGCCGGTCGAGGTTCCTGAGCAGCTCCCAGTTCTGCTCGTCCGTCTTGGAGAAGCCGATGCCCGGGTCAATGATGATCTGCTCCGGAAGCACGCCGGCGGCATACAGCTTGTCCCGGACGCCGCTCAGCTCTGCGACGACGTCGTCCGCCACGTTTCCGTACTCCGTCAGGGAGGTCATGGTCTTGGCGTCGCCGCGGCGGTGGGTCAGGACGTACGGCGCCTTGCTCTTGGCCACCAGTTCGGCCATTCCCGGCTCGATCGTGAGGCCCGAGACATCATTGATGACCGCGGCTCCGGCCGCCAGGGCAGCTTCAGCCGTGGAGGTATGGGTGGTGTCGATGCTGACGAGCGCGCCGGCCTTGACCAGCGCCTCAATGACGGGCAGGACCCGCCGCTGCTCCTCTTCGGGGCTGACGTCCTCCGCGCCCGGACGCGTGGACTCGCCTCCGACGTCGATGATGTCGGCTCCCGCGTAAAACATCCGGAGGCCGGCGGCGATGGCGGTGTCCGCCGTCAGGTGCTTGCCGCCGTCGCTGAACGAATCCGGCGTGACATTGAGGATGCCCATCACGAGGGCGCGTCCGGTGGGCAGGTCTTCAAATTTAGCAGCCGGCCGCGGTTTGCGCAGGATGGGCAGCGGGGATGTTGCGGGTCCGGTTCCAGGTGCTGCAGCTAGGGAATCCATAGTCTGTTTATTACCTTCCGAGTATGAGGCTCATGGCTTCGGCACGGGTGGCCGGGTCATGAAGCTGCCCGCGGACCGCGCTTGTGACGGTTTTGGCCCCGGGCTTGCGGATGCCGCGCATGGACATGCACATGTGTTCGCATTCCACCACCACGATGGCTCCGCGCGGCTTGAGATATGTGACGAGCGCCTCGACGATCTGCGTGGTGAGCCGTTCCTGGACCTGCGGACGGCGGGCGAAAATGTCTACCAGCCGCGCCAGCTTGCTCAGGCCCGTCACCTTGCCGTCGTGCGACGGGATGTAGCCCACATGGGCCACACCGTGGAACGGCACGAGGTGGTGCTCGCAGGTTGAGTAGAACGGAATGTCCTTCACCAGCACCAGTTCCTCGTGGTCGAGGTCGAAGGTAGTGGACAGTACGGTTGCCGGATCCTGGTGCAGGCCTGCAAAGACCTCGGCGTAGGCCTTGGCAACCCGCTTGGGCGTATCCTGCAGCCCGCCGCGGTCCGGATCCTCGCCGATGGCCAGGAGAATTTCGCGCACCGCCGCTTCAATCCGGGGCCGGTCCACCCTGTAGTGGTGGCCGGATCCCCCCACCGCCGAGTGATCGGCGGAGGCGGCAAGGTCGTCGTCGTCGAAGTGAGTCACAGCAAGAGCTTAGCCGCGGTAGCCGTCCGAGCCGGCTTCCGTTACCCCGCCCTGGAAGGAGGCGTCTTCAGAAACACCCTGGGGATGAGGCGGCAGCGCGTCCAGCGGTTCTTCCAGCCGGGCTTCCTTGGCTTCTTCCTGGGCCTCGCGTTCAGCCTTCTCCAGCCGGGACTCCACCGGGCCGGCAGCCTGCACGGGCCGGGTTTCCTTGGACAGCCACACTTCGCGGAAATCGCGCTTGCGGATGTCGCGGAAGACGTGGGCGATCTCGGCCTGGTTCAGGGTTTCGCGTTCCAGCAGTTCCAGGGCCAGCCGGTCCAGGACGTCGCGGTTTTCGGTGAGGATGGCGTAGGCCTCGTCGTGGGCCTGGTCGATCAGGCGGCGGACTTCCTCATCCACGATGTAGGCGATCTGGTCCGAGTAGTTGCGCTCATGGCTGGCGTCGCGGCCCAGGAACGGCTCGCCGCCGCCCTGGCCCAGGCGGACAGCACCGACGCGTTCGCTCATGCCGTACTGCGTGACCATCTGGCGGGCCGTGCCGGTGGCCTTTTCGATGTCGTTCGAGGCGCCGGTGGAGGGATCGTGGAAGACGATCTCCTCGGCTACCCGGCCGCCCATGGCGTAGGCCATCTGGTCCAGCAGCTCGTTGCGGGTGATGGAATACTTGTCGTTCTCCGGGACCACCATGGTGTAGCCCAGTGCGCGGCCGCGGGGCAGGATGGTGATCTTGGTGACCGGTGCCGAGTTGCGCAATGCGGCGGCCACCAGGGCGTGGCCGCCTTCGTGGTAGGCCGTGATCTTGCGCTCGTGTTCCTTCATGACGCGGCTGCGCTTCTGCGGGCCGGCCATGACACGGTCGATCGCTTCGTCCAGGGCGCGGTCATCGATCAGGTTGGCGTTGGAGCGGGCGGTCAGCAGGGCCGCCTCGTTCAGCACGTTGGCGAGGTCCGCGCCGGTGTAGCCCGGGGTCTTCTTGGCCACGGCCTTGAGGTCAACGCCCTGTGCGATCGGCTTGCCCTTGGCGTGCACCTGGAGGATCTGGTCGCGGCCCACGAGGTCCGGGGCTTCAACTGAGATCTGCCGGTCGAAGCGGCCCGGGCGGAGCAGCGCCGGGTCCAGGACGTCCGGCCTGTTGGTGGCAGCGATTAGGATGACATTCGTCTTGACGTCGAAGCCGTCCATTTCAACCAGCAGCTGGTTGAGGGTCTGCTCGCGTTCGTCGTTGCCGCCGCCGATGCCGGCACCGCGGTGGCGCCCGACGGCGTCGATCTCGTCGACGAAGATGATGGCCGGCGAGTTGGCCTTGGCCTGCTCGAAGAGGTCACGGACGCGGGAAGCACCAACACCGACGAACATTTCAACGAAGTCCGAACCGGAGATGGAGAAGAACGGCACGCCGGCCTCACCCGCGACGGCGCGGGCCAGGAGGGTCTTGCCGGTGCCCGGAGGACCGTACAGCAGCACGCCCTTGGGGATCTTGGCGCCCACGGCCTGGAACTTGGCGGGTTCGGCAAGGAATTCTTTGATTTCCTGGAGCTCTTCAACGGCTTCATCGGCACCCGCGACGTCCGCGAAGGTCACCTGCGGCATGTCCTTGTTGACCATCTTGGCCTTGGACTTGCCGAACTGCATGACCTTGGAGCCGCCGCCCTGCATCCGGGACAGGAGGAACCAGAAAAGGACGCCGAGCAGCAGGACCGGGATCAGCAGCGAGAACAGTCCGGACAGCCAGTTGCTCTCTACCGGCTGGTCTGTGTAGCCCTTGGAGGGGTTGGAGTCGGTGACGGCCTTGACCACATCCGGGCCGCGGTCGTTGACAAAGAAGAACTGGACGTTCTTGCCCTTGTCCTGCCCGTCGATGACCAGGTTGTCCTTCAGGACCAGGTCCACGCGGTTTTCGCCGTCGAAGATCTTTGCCTGTTCGACCTTGCCGCTCTGCGCAAGCAGCTCGAGGCCGGGCTGGGTGTCGATCCGTGTGGCACCGCCCGGAGCCAACGTTGCAAAGGCCAGCAGGAGCATGCCGACCACAACGATGATCCAGATGCCCGGGCCCTTGAAGAAACTCTTAGCTTTCATCTGTTCGGGGGCAGGCCCCGTCCCTCCTGGTAGTGCTGCACGGCGCGTGGTCTGCGCGCGTGTGGTGCTGCGTCAGCTTCTAGCTATACACCGCCGGAGTAATTCACGCACGGTGTAGGACAAAAGTTCCCTGTGGGCGTAGCGGAAACGCGCAATGCGGAGGCCGCGTGGCAGCGTCCGTGCAGGTCAGGGGCGCAATCGGTGCTCTCGCATTTCTGCACCACTTTCCCACCGCGGCGGACCCGTGGCCGCGAATTGTCGCCGCCCGGAAGGGCGGCGTCACCAGGCTGGCGCACCTCAAAAGCGCAGGCTTCTCAAAAGGGCAGGCTTCACCCGGAGCCAGCCGCAGCATTTTCTGCACCTCTTTAACCGGGTCACGCCGCCGCCGGACCTGTGATTCCAAGGTCCGGCGGCGGCGTGGTGGCCCAAGAGGCGCTTACTCGTAAACGTGCGGCGCCAGGGTGCCCACGAAGTCCAGGTTGCGGTACTTTTCGGCGTAGTCCAGGCCATAGCCCACCACGAACTCGTTGGGGATGTCGTAGCCGACGTACTTGACGTCGATCTGAACCTTGGCCGCAGTGGGCTTGCGGAAGGCCGTGCAGATTTCCACCGAAGCGGTGCCGCGGGACTCCAGGTTGGTCTTCAGCCAGGAGAGGGTGAGGCCGGAGTCGATGATGTCCTCAACGATCAGCACGTCCTTGCCCATCAGGTCCGTGTCGAGGTCCTTCAGGATGCGCACCACACCGGAGGACTGCGTGCCAGAGCCGTAGGAGGAGACGGCCATCCAGTCCATCGAGATGTGGCTGTGCAGCGCACGCGCAAGGTCCGCCATGACCATGACCGCGCCCTTGAGCACCCCCACGATCAGGATTTCGCGCCCTTCATAGTCCTTGTCGATCTGCGCCGCCAGCTCGGTGATGCGCTGCTGGATCTGTTCCTTGGTGTAGAGAACGTGCTTGAGGTCTGCCTGGACGTCGGATGAATCCACCAATTGCTCCTGTGTAGATGCGGGTGCGACTATTTTCGGGCCGGAGTGTGAAGCCGGAATACAAGCTTCCCACAGCGGGCGCCCTCCCGGGGAACCCCTGCAGTCCCGCCCTTCTCCCGGCCGCGCTCCTCCGCCAGCAGCTGTGCCAGCGAAAGCCGGTACACGCTCACTCCCCCCGGCAGCTCCACGGGCCCCGCCGATCCCTTCCGCCGCAACAGCGCTTCCGCGGCCAGTAGCCGCTGGTAGCTGGGCTGTTGACCCCCGACGTCGGCCGCCGCCTTGGCGATCACCCGGAACCTTATGGCCGGCGCCAGTTCGTTGAGGGCCGCCTCGGAAAGGCTGATGTCCGGCCCGTCCCGCTCGGCGAGGGCCGTGAAGGTGTTGTTGGCCACCTCTTCCAGATAGTCCGCGTCGAGCTGGAGAATGGCGGCGGTGCGGGCCAGGGATTCCGCGACTCCGGGGCCGAGCTTTTCCTCCAGCAGCGGCAAGACCTCCACGCGGGTCCGCGAACGGGCAAAGGCGGGATCGGCGTTGCTGGGATCGTGCCACGGATCGAGTTCCTCGGCACGGCAGATTTCGAGGGTGTCCGCGCGCCGCAGTCCGAGGAAAGGCCGCAGCAGCTTCCCTCGGACGGGGCGCATTCCGGCCAGTGACCTGGTGCCCGAGCCGCGGGCGAGCCCCAGCAGTACCTGCTCGGCCTGGTCGTCGAGGGTGTGCCCCAGGAGTATGGCGGCCGCATCGCACTCCGTTGCAGCGGCTTCAAGGGCGGCATGCCGGGCGTCCCTCGCCGCAGCCTCGGGACCCATGCCGCTGGAGGCCACCTCAACGGCACGGACCACTACTGGGCTGAGGCCGAGTTCCGCCAGGGTCTCGGCGGTGCGGGCAGCCACATCCGCGGATCCGGGCTGCAGTTGATGGTCCACCACCACGGCGCCCACGGCCACCGGCTGCCCGTCGACGTGGCCGCGGCGGGCAAAATAGGCGGCCACGGCGGCGAGCGCCAGCGAATCGGGTCCGCCGCTGCACGCCACCAGGACCCGGTCCGGATAACCGGCCCGGGCCAGGGCGTCCTGCACCATTTTCCGCGCGGTGCCGACGACCGGCACCAGCCGGCCCGGCCGCCGTCGGCCGCCGGAAAGCGGGCGTCCGCTGGAAACTGGTGGTCCGCCTGAAAGCGGTGGTCCGCTGGAAACGCCCTGCACGGAGACTAGAGTCCCATCCTGTCGAGCCAGATCCTGGCGTCATGGATTTCCGGCTCGGTGGGCAGGTTCCCGGCAGATTCCCAGACCCGGTTGAAGCCCTCCATGCCGGCGACATCCACCACGGCTCTCACGAACTTGGCACCGTCGCTGTACTGGCGCATCTTGGCATCCAGTCCCAGGAGACTGCGGATGAACTTCTCGATGGCCCCACGGTCCTTGCCGCGGGCGTTGAACCGCTGCCGGATGGTCTTCACGGACGGGACGATGCTCGCATCGACGGCGTCCATCACCACGTTGGCGTGGCCTTCGAGCAGGCTCATCACGGCCGTGAGGTGGGACAGTGCCGCTTTTTCCTCAGGGTTCTGCAGGAGGTCAAGGATGGCGCCGCGGCCCGGTGTGGCGCCCGATGCCGTGCGGTCCTTCAGGGAGCGGGCGGCTGCGGAGGCCCGTTCCATAAGGGAGTCGACGTTGCCGAGGAGGTGGCCGCTGAGGTTGTCGATCTCGTTCAGCATGTGGTGCCGCAGCCACGGCGCCGCCGCGAACTGCACCCGGTGCGTCTGTTCGTGCAGGCAGACCCAGAGCCGGAAGTCCTCAGGCGCCACGTTGAGCTCGCGCTCCACGGAGATGATGTTCGGCGCCACGAGGAGCAGGCGGCCGCCCGATGGCGCCGTGGACCCTTCGGCGAGCGCGGCGAAGGGATCGTACTGACCCAGGACCTTGCTGGAAAGAAACGCCAGCACCGCACCGAGCTGGCTGCCCGTGATGGCACCGCTGACGCTGGCCGCCCCGGGGCTGATGGTTCCCTTGCGGTTCTCCATCATCCGCTCGATGGCGGGCTTCAGCATGACGGCGAAGCTCTGGGTGTTGGCCTTGGCCCAGGACGCCCGGTCTACTACGAGCACATTGGAATCCCGGAGATCGCGGGCGGCCTCCAGGCCGGTGATGTGGTGTACGTGCGGCACGGACGCATCGGCCAGCTCGCGCAGCTGGTGAACGGCCTCGCCGATCTCGGCGGCCTTCAGGGGCGGGCCGGCGGGAGCCAGTCGGGCGGCCGCGGACGCGGCGAGCTCCCAGTTGATCAGGGCCGGGCCCGGGGCTGATGTCTGGCCTGCTGTTGACTCCATACGCTCCATCAGACCACACGCTCCCGGCTACGCGCCTTAAGTTCGCTGACCGGCGAACAGCCGTGCGCGTCAGGCCTGCCGCGGCCGGTTGCTGCCCTCAGCGCTTAGCGGCAGCCGCAGGCGGCTAGCACCGTGGCGGAGGCATCCAGCGCCGGCTTATTTCCGTCGGCGCCGGGTGTCAGGCCATTGCCGATGAACGAGAACACCAGGAGCCGCCCGTCGGCGTCCACTACGTACCCGCTCAGCGCAATGACCGTGTTCAGGGTTCCCGTTTTGGCCCGGACCAGCCCGGCGCCTTCAGCACTGGACTCGTCTATATACCTGTCGCCCAGCGTCCCCGTGAGGCCTGCCACCGGGAAGCCCGCCAGCGCTGCCCTGAGCCGGGTGTCCCGGCCCGACGTGATGGCGCGGACTACCTCAGCGAACTGCCGGGCGGAGACCTGGTTGTCCAGTGCCAGCCCGGAAACGTCCGCAACAGCCATGCCGCCGGTCGGGATTCCGAGGTCCGCGAGCTGCTTCAGCACGGCGGCCTTGGCCGCCTCGCTGCTCGCCGGCTGCCCGGCGGCCACCGCAGCCATCCGGCCCAGGGTCTCGGCCAGGTAGTTATCCGACGTCTGGAGCATGAGGTCCACCTGCTGGCTGACCGTCGCCGACTCCACTTCCCCCAGCACGGCGGCGTCCGCTGCCGGCTTCCCTTCAAGACGTCCGACGCCGGGCGCCACCTTCAGTCCGGCGGCGGCCCCGGCCGCTTTGAGCTCCGCTGCGAAGGCCTCGCCAGCGGCGATGGCGGAATCCTGCGGACGCGACCCGGTGACCACTGCCGGGTCGAAACGTGCCGAGTTCAGCGCCAGCGGGAAGAGCGGCGCCACCTCCCCGGCAGCGACGTCGTCCGGGCTCCAGGCCGGGCTGAGGGAAGGTCCGGTGAACAGGGAGTCGTCCACGAGCACCTCCACCGATCCCGCAAACCCGTCCCGGCGCAGCGACTCGGCAGTCAGTTTGGCGAGGGTGGCAAGGCCGGCGTGGCCGAGTACCTTGCCTTCGGCGGATTCGCCCGCGCCCAGCAGGACGTCCCCGCCGCCCACGAGCACCACCGCCCTTGACTTGGCGGCCGGACCGGCCTTGGCCCCGATTGCCGGCCCCGCGACGGCTTTCGTGCTGAACCGCGTCTCCGGACCGATCCCCCGCAGCGCCGCCACAGCGGTGAGCAGCTTCATGTTTGAGGCCGGGATCCTGTTGGCCGCGCCGCCCCGGTCGAACAACACCGTGCCCGTGGCCGCGTCCTGGACAATCCCCGTAAAGGTGCCGCCGCCGTCGGTCTTCAGGACGGGACCGAGCCTGGCCGCAACCTCCGCAGGTACCGGAACGGGCGCCGTGTTGCTGAGCGGCCCAATTCCCTGCGGGACGGACAGCCGGTCCGGCACAAGCTGCCAGGTGGGTATTGGCGCGGGGACCTCCGCGGACTGGTCCGGGCCGGTCAAGCCCTGCGCGATCAGCATCCCCGCAGGAAGGGCCAGGGCGGCCAGAAGGACCGTGAGCAGCAGCATTGGCCAAGCCCGATTAAGTGCACGGAGTGGTCGGGTGATCGATCGGCTGGACGGCGCACTGCGTCTTGCGCGGCCGGTTGCCGTGCCGTTGGTGCCCCTCATGCTGCTGGTCCTCAAAGTCCTGAAATTACCCCATTAGTTCCTGAAACCTGGGCCTCTCGCTATATCCTCAATAGTAGTCGGCGGCAATGACTGTCCTTCCAGCGTGCCGCGAACACCCAGCAATCGTCGAGGAGCATTCCATGAAGCATGACGTGACCATCGAGATCCCCAAGGGATCGCGCGTCAAGTACGAAGTCGACCATGAGACCGGCCGAGTCCGCCTGGACCGCGTCCTCTTTACCTCCATGCACTACCCCACCCACTACGGTTTCTTCGAGAACACCCTCGGCGAAGACGGCGACCCGCTGGACGCACTGGTGCTCCTGCAGGACTTCGATCTGCACCCGGGCGTCATCGTCGAAGCGCGCCCGATCGGCGTCTTCAACATGACCGACGACGGCGGCGGAGACGCCAAGGTCCTGTGCGTGCCGGCGGACCCCCGCTTCGACCACATCCAGGAAGTCAGCGATGTCAGCGAGTTCCTGATCAAGGAGATCGAGCACTTCTTCACCCGCTACAAGGACCTGGAGCCGGGCAAGTGGGTCAAGGCCGAGGGCTGGGCCGACCGCGCCGCCGCAGAGGCTGAGCTCGAGGCGTCCATCAAGCGCTACGTGCCTGCAGCGCACTGACGCTTTCTTGAAGGCTGCCCGACGGCGGCGGGGGTTCCCTGCGAACCGCACCCGCCGCCGTCGGTGTTTAACCGCAAGTTCCAGGCCGGCCGCGTCCAGCCGGGCGCTCCCGCAACAGCTGTGTCCGGGCCCAATTTCGGGAGTGGCCAGCTTGTCTCGCGGCTACCAACCGGTAGGCTGTTTTTCACCATGTTCACGCTGACTATCAACCAAACAGACAGCCGGCGCGACGGCGACCGGGTCCCGACGCTGCTCAAGGATCTGCGGCATATCCCGGCACGCCTGGACTTCGATCGCTCGGTAGAGGACGAGGTCCAGGGGATCCTGGACTGCCCTCATCAGACCGTGGAGGCAGCGCTGATCGCCCTGCGGTGCGGCAGTTGGTATGTGGGGGTCGGGGTAGGGCCTGTCAACGAGCCCCTGCCGAACCAGATTAAGGACGCTTCCGGGCACGGGCTCGTCTACGCGCGCCGGGCCGTGGACCGGCTCCGCAACGGCAAAGACCGGATACCGGTGGCCGTCGAAGGACCGCTGGCAGACCTTGCCGCAGAATGTGAAGCCGTCATGCGGCTACTGGGCCAGATCGTCCGGGACCGGAGCGACGCAGAATGGCGTGTCCTCGATCTGCTGACCCCCGGCGTCAGGGGCCAGCAGAAGGCGGTGGCGGCTGAGCTGGGCATCACGTCCCAGGCCGTCAGCAAGGCCGTTTCAAGGTCGCAGTGGAACGAGGAGCATGCCGCCCGCCCCGCCGCCGCGCGGCTGCTGTCCCTCATTCTCGAGGTCCGCTAGCGCCCCTGTGGCTGCCGTAAGGCTTCTTTGCGTTGCGCTGGTTCTGCCGCGTTGAACCCGCTCGTGCCTCGTAGTGGAGCGCACACAATAAATTGGCTGGTCAAGCGGGGATGCGTTACCGCCGGCGCGCAAGCCGCAGATACGTCGCAATCAGGCGGGGGACGACGAGGTATACGGCGACGGGGACGACGACGAGCGTGACCGCGAGGGCCCGGAGCACAGGTGGCAATGGCCCGATCAACGGTGTGAGCGCCCACTGGCTGAGCGCGACGAGCGGGAAGATCGCGACCCACGTGATGACGGCCCGCTCGTGCACCGTCGGCGGTGCGGGTGCCCGGGTCGGGGTTGGTGCTGTGGCGTACATGGCGGGCTCCTTTCGGTCTGTATGCCCTTCCTGATGCCCTTCATATTAGGTTTCGAGGGCTGGCCGAGACATCGGGGCGGCTACTCAAGTGCCTACTCATTTGGGGGGCTGGACACCCTTACTTCGCCCCGCAGATACTGATGGCATGGCCAGGAGAACCCTCCCCACGGCACCCAAGACGCGGGTCCCCGGGCGTCTCCCGGCGTCTGGGAGCAGCTTCGTTGGTCGCACTGCCGAACTCGCCGCTGTCACCGACGCTCTCCTGTCGAGCCGCCTCGTGACGCTCGCCGGACCCGGTGGCGTCGGGAAGACACGCATAGCCCTCGCCGCGGTGCACGCCGCCGGCGACCGCTTTGGCCATCCGGTATTCGTCGACCTCACCCGTATCCCCGAGGGCGCCCCGGTGGCGCTCGCGGTAGCAGAGGCCATGGGACTTCGCGGCGTCAAGAGGGAGGGTGCCCTCGACGCGATCCTGTGGTGGCTCGACGGCGGAGAGCGGGTGCTCCTCGTGCTGGACAACACCGAGCATGTCCTTGAGGAGACGGCTGCGCTCGTGGCCGAGCTCCTCGAAGCGGCCGTGGAATGTACCGTCCTGGTCACGACCCGACAGCCCCTCCACGTCGCGGGCGAGCGTATCGTCCCGGTGGGGCCCATGCTCGACGACGATGCCGAGACTCTCTTCTGGGAGCGCGCGCTAGCGGTGCGACCGTCGCTTTCGTTCTCCATGGAGTCCCGCTCCGCGTCCCGGGAGCTGTGCGCGCGCCTGGACCGGCTGCCGCTGGCCGTTGAGTTGGCAGCCGCTCGCATGTCCGTCATGACGCCGGCGGAGATGCTGCCGCTGCTCGAGCGGCGCCTGCGTGCCCTTGGATCCGGATCTGCCACAGGGCCGGCCCGCCATCGCAGCCTGCGGGCCTGCATCGCTACAAGCGTGGACGCGCTGGGGGAGCGCGAGCGCGCTGCGTTCGAGGCATGCGCCGTCTTCGCGAGCCCGTTCGACGCACGGGCGGTGGCCGCCGTCGCGGGTGCGTCACTCGAGGACCTAGAAGACCTCGTCGCCCGATCCCTGCTCCAGCCATCCGTCGACAGTGCCGGCCACACGGTCTTCCGCCTTCTCGAGAGCCTGCGCGAGTTCGCTCGCGAGGGGCTCGACGCCGGACGGCTCGAGGGGGTGCAGAGGCGCCACCTAGCGTGGATCGCGGCAGAGTTCGGTACCGACCGGCCATTGAGCGTGATGGAGAGCTCACGCAACGGGCAAGCCGTCGATCGCCTGCCCGATCTCCGGGCGGCTCTCGACTTCGCGGTCGTCGCCGCACCTGCCGAAGGCCTTCGGCTCATGGGCGCGACGCGCGAGCTGTGGTTCCGCAATGCCCAGGACGAAGGGCTCTCCCGGGCCATCGGTCTTCTGGAACGTCATCCAATCGCTGATGAGGCGCGCGCCGAAGGGCTTGTAACCGCTTCCGTCTGCCACACGTCGCGGCAGGAGACCGAGGCCGGGAACCGGCTGGCTGCGGAGGCGCTCGCCATCCTCGAACGGGATTCGGCAGGGGCAGGATCCGCCTTCTTCTACCAGGCCATCGCCCGATGTCTTGCCAAAGACACCGAGGGTTCAGTGGAGTCGTGCCGGGCGGCTCTGGATGTCTATACGAAGCTCGGCGATGCGGCCGGACGGAGCAGGGCCGTCGGCATGCTGGGTATGGCGGCGGTGTGGGCCCGTCGCGACGAGGAGGCGATCGGCATCCTCCATGAGGCTGTGGACCTTGCCGTCGACGCGCGGGACCTCTGGGCCCAAGGTCAGATCCTCACCTACTTGGGCCTCGCCGAGTCGAATCTGGGCCGCACCGTGGTGGGCCGGGCCAGGCTTTTCGAAGGGGTGGACGCCTTCGCCCGAGTGGGGGACATTTCCTACCGCGGCGTCGCGCTCGCCCGCCTCGCGGCGCTGACTGTGACGCGGGACCCGACGACGGCGGTGCGGGCGGCCGCCGCGACCACGCGTCGGGAGGGGGCCGGGGGGAGGTTCCACGAGATCGCGCTTGCGGACCTCGCCCAAGTACAGTCGACCGCGGAGCTGCTGCTCGGACCGCACAGCTTCGCGGTCGCGTGGGAAGCCGGGGAGAAGCTCTCATTCGCGGAGGCCGCGGCGGAGCTCCGGGCCGTCGGCGGCGGGCTGCAGCCGGACATACTGACGCCCCGCGAACTCGAGATCGCCGAGCTTGTGCGCCGAGGTCTCGGCAACGTGTCGATCGCGGCGCAGCTCTCGCTCTCGGCGCGTACCGTCGAGAACCACGTCGCGCATGCCCTGACGAAGTTGGGACTGCACAGTCGCGCGGCCTTGGCTGTCTGGGCGGCGGAGCGCAGGAGGCCTGACTGAACGGGCGCAGCCATTTGCCGAACGTCGGTGCCAGTTGCTCGGTGGCAGCCGGCGTTACAGCAGACTGCGCAGAACGTGGGCGGCGCCGTCGTCGTAAACGGACTTGGTGACCTCATCCGCGGCGGCGGCCACTTCCTCGGGGGCCTGGCCCATGGCAACGCCGCGGCCCGCCCAGGTGAGCATCTCGATGTCATTGCGGCCGTCGCCGATGGCCACGGTGCATGAGGCGTCCACGCCAAGGCTGCTGCGGAGCTTTTCGAGGGCGCTGGCCTTTGTGACTCCGGCTGCAGCTATGTCCAGCCAGGCCGTCCAGCCAACCGAATAGGTCACGCCGGCGAGGCCGATGTGCTGGATGGCCTCGTTGAACTCTTCCGGGGTGTTCTCGGCGCTGAACACCACCACGCGGACCGCGGTGGCCTCAAGCATGGTCTGGAAGTCGGTGCCAATGGCCTCGACTCCGAAGCTGGCATCCTGGAACCGCTCAGTGGACAGGAAGTTGCCGTCCTCATCCTCCAGGGCGTATTTGGCCGAGGGGAGCCGCTTGCGGAGGGCGCGCAGCGCGGGGCCGGGGTCGAAGGTGGCCTTGTGGATGATCTCGTAGCCGTCTGTCAGCTCGGGATGCAGGCGCAGCGTGACGCCGCCGTTGCAGCAGACGGCGTAGCCGCGGTCGATGCCGATCTGCTCAATCACCGGAAGGGTGGCGTTGAGCGAACGGCCGGTGGCGATCATGACCTCATGGCCTGCTGCCACCACGGCCTGCGCGGCTTCGCGGACAGGGGCGGACATGTGGCCGTCGTGGTCAACGAGGGTGCCGTCCACGTCCAGCGCGATCATGAGTTTCTGCGGGGTTTCTCGCTGGTCTTCGATGCCAGCGGCTGAGGATTCAGTCATTGTAGTCATGCCTCCTAGTACAGCAGACACCCCTGACACCCGCTAGGACGCAGGCCACAGCACTGTGTGAACACCGGGTAAATATTCACAGCTTTTCCCCGGTGTGAGTGTTTACCCGGTGTCGCCGGCGGGGTTAGAGGACAGGCAGGACCTGGAGGCCGCCGAGGTACTTCTGCAGGGCCGCGGGCACGTTGACTGAGCCGTCCGGGTTCTGGTGGTGCTCCAGGATGGCCACTATCCAGCGGGTGGTGGCCAGCGTGCCGTTGAGCGTGGCGACAGCCCTGGTGCCCTTGGGGGCGCCGTCCTCGTTGAGCACGCGTTCGCGGATGTTCAGGCGGCGGGCCTGGAATGTCGTGCAGTTGGAGGTGGAGGTCAGCTCCCGGTAGTTGCCCTGGGTGGGGACCCAGGCTTCGCAGTCGAACTTGCGGGCCGCGGACATGCCGAGGTCGCCCGCGGCGGTGTCGATCACGCGGTACGGGAGCTCGCACTTGGCCAGCATCTCCTCTTCCCAGGCCAGCAGGCGCCCGTGTTCCGCGGCGGCCTCTTCAACGGTGGTGTAGATGAACATCTCCACTTTGTTGAACTGGTGCACGCGGATGATGCCGCGGGTGTCCTTGCCGTGCGATCCGGCCTCGCGGCGGTAGCAGGAGCTCTGGCCGGCGAAACGGATGGGACCCGCCGTGAGGTCCAGGATCTCGTCGGCATGGTACCCGGCCAGCGCCACCTCGGAGGTTCCCACCAGGTAAAGGTCGTCTTCGGCGAGACGGTAGATCTCGGCGTCGTGCTTCACATCAAAACCGGTGCCCTGCATGATCTCGGGACGCACCAATGTGGGCGTGATCATGGGGACAAAGCCGGCCTCGATGGCCTGGTCCATGGCCATCTGCAGCAGCGCCATCTCCAGCCTGGCGCCGACGCCCCGCAGGAAGTAGAACCGCGAGCCGGACACCTTGGCGCCCCGCTCCATGTCGATTGCGCCGATCAGCTCACCGATCTCCAGGTGGTCGCGCGGCTCGAAGTCGGGAAATTCGCGGGGTGCGCCGACGGTCCTGACCACAATGTAGTCGTCCTCGCCGCCTTCGGGCACGCCGTCTTCAATGAGGTTGGGAATGGTACGCAGCAGCTCTTCCTGCTTGGCCTGCGCGGCGTCGGCTTCGGCGGAGGCGGCCTTGACGGCACCGGCGAGCTCGCGGACCTCAGAGAGCAGTGCCTGCTTCTCCTCGCCCTTGGCCTGGGCCACCTTCTTGCCGAACACATTCTGTTCAGCGCGGAGGTTTTCGAAGCTGATCAGCGCGGCCCGGCGCGCGGCATCCGCGTCGATGATCGCGTCCACCACGGTTTCGTCCGCACCTCGGGCGCGCTGGCTGGCGCGGTACTTGTCCGGATTTTCGCTGAGGTCTTTTACGTCGATCACCAGACAAGAGTATCGAATATGCCGGGCTGCCCGGCGCGGACGCTGTTCCCGATTGCCGGGGGCTCCGATTGCGGACCCGTTGCTGGACGCCCCGCCGAACTGGGAGCGGTGCCTGGCGGGATAGTGTTGAAGCACCATGAGCGACTTGCTTCTCTACGTCCTGATCGCTGGGGCCCTGGCATTCGCCGTCTCCAGCTGGTGGGGCGTGCGCAGCCTCAAGGCCCTGCATGCGCGCAGCGCCGTGCGGGAAGACACCCATGCGCACGGCCTGGAACGCCAGCGTGTTGCCGTGGTTCTGAACCCCATCAAGGCCAAGTCGGCCGAGGCGCGCGCCGCCATCCAGCGCGCCTGCCTTGCGGCAGGCTGGGAGGCCCCACGGTTTTTTGAGACGACGGCGGATGACCCCGGCCACTCACAGGTGCAGGCAGCGCTCCACTACGGCGCCGATGTCGTCCTTGTGGGCGGCGGTGACGGCACCGTCCGCGTTGTGGCTGAGTCGCTCGCCCACACGGGTGTGGCGATGGGCCTGATCCCGCTCGGCACGGGAAACCTGCTGGCGCGCAATGTGGACGTGGACCTGTACGACCTATACGGCAACGTCCAGACGGCCCTCTTCGGCCATCAGCGGTACATCGATACGGCCCGGATGCACATCGAGAACTCGGCGACCGGCGCTTCGTCCAACCATGCATTCCTGGTTATCGCCGGCATCGGTATGGACGCCGAGGTGGTGGGTGATACGAATGCCGGGCTAAAGCGTGCCGTGGGCTGGCTGGCGTACACCGAGGCAGGCGTCCGGCACATGCCCGGACGCCGGAAGAAAGTGTCGATTTCGCTGGACGACCAGCCCGAACAGATGCGCAAGATCCGCAGCGTCCTCTTCGCCAACTGCGGACTCGTACCCGGCGGCATCGACCTGATCCCCCAGGCCATGATCGACGACGGAATGCTGGACGTCGTCGTGATGAGCCCGCGAAGCGCCGTGGGCTGGCTGGCGATGTACACGAAGATTCTGTTCAAGCACAAGCGGCACCTGCCCGTGATGAGCGTCTACCGCTCCGGGAAGGTGGTCATCAGATGCCCGGAGCCCATGCCCACACAACTGGACGGCGACACCTCCGGAGAAGCCACTAAAGTCACGGTTCAGGTGGATCCCGGATCCCTGCTGATCCGGGTCAGGGCCATGCCCGGCATTGGCACGGGCGGCAGCCAGGCCTAGGCGGACTTGGCGGTTCCAGCATGCTTGGCGGCCTCGGCGGCCTTGGCGGCTGCACGGGCCTCGGACTGCTCGCGGATCATGGCCTGTTCCTCTTCGAAGCGCAGGCGGTCCGCCCGGTCGGCGTCGTCCCCGTCCCAGTCCTGGTTTTCAGCGGTCGGCTTGGGATTGACGATCATTCCCTGGCCGTCGTTGTCGGCGCTGGCACTATCTGACATGACCCGCTCCCTTCGTTGGGGCCGCCCCCCTTGTTGATCAGGCAAGCATACGCACAGTCCTAGGGGCAGGGAAGTGCCGTCAGGGGCATTTGTCTACGCTGTGGGCGAAGCATTTACGGTCATTTCGGAGCCCAGCGAGTCCGCCGCGAGAATATCTCCGACCCACGCATGCGCAGCCTGGAATGCTTCGTCGGAAGTATGTGGCGCCACCACCGGGCTTTGCGCATCCGCGCGCCCGTAGGAGCCGAGGAACCTCGTGGCGGGGCTGATGCGGTGCAGCCCGGCAAGTGCGTCTGCGACCCGCGCGTCCGCCACATGGCCGTCGGCGTCGATGCTGAAGAAATAGTGGCCAAGGTACTGCCCGGTGGGCCGGGATTCGATCCGACTCAGGTTCACCCCGCGGGTGGCGAACTGGTCCAGGATCTCCATAAGGGCACCGGGACGGTCTTCAGGCAGCGGAACTACCACGGTGGTCTTATCCGCGCCGGTCCGGGCTGGAAGAACGCCGGGACGCCCTACGAGAACAAAGCGCGTCACAGCACCGGGGTTGTCGCCGATGTTCTCGGCCAGCACGTGGAGCCCCGGCTGTTCCGCGGCAACAATGGGAGCGCAGATGGCGGCATCGTAGTGGGCGTCATCCTCCAGGAGGCCCATCGCCGCGGCGGCAGTGGAAGAGCCCGGAATGTATTCAGCACCAGGGATATGCGCATCCATCCACAGCCTGCACTGGGCCCAGGCGTGGCCGTGGGTGGAGACGCGCCGGATCTGAGAAATGTCCGTGCCGGGCCTCGCCACGAGGACAAAGCTGATGGGAACAAGCGCCTCGCGGATGATCCGGAGTTCCTGTCCCGTGGCGATGGCATCGAGGGTGGCCGTAACGCCGCCCTCGACGGAGTTCTCGATAGGGACCATTGCAGCGTCAGCAGATCCGTCGCGCACCTTGTCCAGCGCGGTGTTCACGTTGGACGACGGAACCCGGATGGCGTCTGCCGCGTCCGGGACCTGCATCAGCGCCGCCTCCGTGAACGTGCCCTCGGGGCCAAGGAAGGTATAGGTGGGACGTGAGGCAGACATCAGTATTCCTTACGAGTTATATAGGGGAAGGGCAGCGGTGGCCGAGCGGGTCAGAGAACCACGGGCTTGAGCCCATTGTCCGAGACCAGCTGCTTGCCGGACTCGAGCCACTGGTCCATGCCGCCTGCGACATTGAGGGCCGAGTAGCCTTGGCCGACCAGCCACTGGGCGGCCCGGAATGACCGTCCGCCAGTGCGGCAGATGACGTAGAGGTCCTGGTCCGGGTCCAGGTCATCGATGCGGCCGGGCAGCTGGTCCAGGGGGATGTGCACCGCGCCTTCGGCGTGGCCGGCCACCCACTCGTAGTCTTCGCGCACATCTAGAATGGTGGCGTCCGCGGGAACCTCGTTGACGGTGACGGTATCGAAGTCGCTCATGGGAGTCCTCTCCTCGGCTGCAAGCTCTCAGCACCAGCGTATCGCCAGCGGGCAGCCCCGCGGCCCACGGGCGGCACGTTACGCTTCTTGGATCATGCAAAGGACAACAGCCCTGCCAGCCGGCACTCCCGCGGCCCGCGACGTGTCCGGCGACAGGGCGTTGCCCGCGCCCGGGAGGATGCGCCGCCTTGAGTGAGATCCACGACCTCTCAGCGGTGCTGCTCAGGGACGAACTGCGGTCCGGGGAGCTCTCCGCGCGAGAGGCAACAGCCCACTTCCTCCGGCGGATCGAGGCCGCGAATCCCCGGCTGGGCGCGTTCATCACGGTCACCGCGGACATGGCCCTGGCCGATGCCGCCGCGGCCGATGAGCTGCAAGCCCGCCTTCCCCGCGAGCAGCTGCCCCCGCTCCATGGTGTTCCGCTGGCGTTCAAGGACCTGACCGACGTGGCCGGCGTGGTCACAACGCACGGCAGCGCAGCCCTGGACCGCCGCCCGGCTCCCGTCGACGGCGCCCTCGCCGCGGCACTAAAGGGTGCCGGGGCCATCTCACTTGGCAAGACGCAGGTTCCGGAATTCGGGCTGACGGCCTACAGCGAGAACCTCATCGCCCCGCCGTCGCGCAATCCGCACGCGCTGAGCCGCAGCTCGGGCGGTTCATCCGGCGGAAGTGCCGCCGCGGTGGCAGCCAAACTGCTGCCGTTCGCGCCGGGGTCCGACGGCGGCGGGTCTGTCAGGATTCCTGCTGCCGCGTGCGGCTTAGTGGGACTCAAACCCGGCCGCGGACTGGTTCCGGCGGGGGAAAGCAGCGGCGATCCCGCCGGGCTGGTGGTTTCAGGACCGCTGGCGCGCTCCGCCGCGGACGCGGCGCTCATGCTCGACGCGCTGGCTGCGGAGGGTCCTGAGGGCAGTGCGGTGAACGCGGCACCGGGCGGCGCCCGCTACCTGGAAGCCGTCAAGGCCGCACCGCCCAAGCTGCGGATCGGTGTGAGCCTGGACAGCCCGTGGTCCGCCATCTTCCCGTTCACCCCGGAACCCGAAGCGCTCGATGCCCTGGCAGCTGGCGCCCGGCTGCTGACAGACGCCGGGCACGACGTCGTCGAGACCGCCATCCGCTACGACAACCGTTATCCGGACGCCTTCACCACGGCCTGGACGGCCGGCGTCGGAGCGGCCCGGATAGCACCGCAGCGCGAGGCTTTGCTGGCCCCGCTCACGCGAACCTTCCGGCGCCGGGCACAGCAGCGCAGCGCAGCGAAACTGAACGAATCCCTCGCCTTCCTGCGCCAGTTCCAACGGGACACCCTGGCGCAGTACGCCGAATGGGACCTGATCCTGACGCCGTCACTCGCCCAAACGCCGCGGCCGGTGGGCTGGTTCACGGGCTCGGCCCACGGGGACGGCCACTGGCCGGCGTCGGAATGGGCGGGCGACGCCGACGGCGACTACCGGAAGCAGTGCGAATTCGCCCCGTGGTCCTCCATGGTGAACGTCTGCGGCCTGCCCGCCGTCAGCATCCCGGTGCACTGGACCGGCGGTGGCAGCGCGGACGCGGGACTTCCCATGGGCATTCAGCTGATCGGCCCGATGGGATCCGAAGCGCTGCTCCTGCAGGTCGCGGCCCAGCTGGGGTATTAGGCGCAGCTGGGGCATGAGGCGCAGCTGGCGTAACGGCGGGCGACTGGTCCGGCCGCTGACAGATTGACGGGTTGCTTCCCGTTCCCCGGGCCGCTCCTCAGATGGTGCTGTACGAGTTGGTGGCTGCGACGCTGAACAGGAGCGCGAGGCTGATAATGGCCAGCACCGTGAGGGCCAGGCCGACGTATCCCATCACCAGACCGGCTAGGGCGAGACCGCGTCCCGACGGTTCACGCCGCAGGGCCATGTGCCCCAGGATGACCGCCGCAATCTGCGGCAGGATGACGAACCCAAAACCGACGAAGACTGCGATGCCGCAGCACAGGCTGGCGATGCTCAGCGTTTTCGGTTCAGCCGGCATCCCGTAGTGGGGCTGGCCGTAGGGGCCGGCGTACTGCTGGCCATAGGGGCTACCCTGGTTGCCGTAGGGGCTCCCCGGCTGGGCGTAGGGGCGGCCGTACGGGCCGCCGTCGTAGCCTGACCCGCCCCGTCCCTGGCCGAATTCCTGGCCATAGAGCGGCGGCGTGTACAGCGGGGGCGCCGGAATGTCCGAACCCTGCGGCGGAATATACGACGGCGGCTGGTAGCCATCCGGCGTTGGGTCGCCGCCCGTTCCGTTGGGGCGCTGCTCTGTCATGGGGATCCCCTCTGAAAGTGTCCTAAGCAAAACAGTACAGCCGCCCCGGGCAATGGCACGGGCAACCCGTCAATCACCATCGGTGACTTTAGCGGGGCAAAATCTCCCAGACGACCCAAAGGGGCGGCAGAAGGAGTGCTGATAAGAGAAAGCCTGCAATCAACGCCCCTCCCATGTACCGCGCCACACGGGTGCCGGGGGAACGGCGCCGCCCCGGCTGAGGAAAGCCGTTCCGGACGCCGGAGTGCCGGCCAGCCTGCCCCCGGCCAGCGGGATACTGGACCCGGGAGGAGGGGATTGCGTGGTGAGGGACAACCGGAGGACATCGGCCGCTCGGACCAGGGGCAGCCGGGCGTGATGCCTGGGATATCGCAGTGGCGGATGATCCAACAGTTGGAGGCTGTGTAGTCGCTTGCCGGGGAGCCGGCGCCCTCAACCCTTCCTGGACCATGGCGCGGGCAGGCCGCGCCATGGTGCCCGGCCCCTCCGGGACCTGCGGCTGCGTGAGGAGCTGGCCGAGCTGGGCATACAGTCCGATCACGGACTCCGAGTCAAGCACCCGGGGTAATGCTGCCACCGCCGCCACCAGCCGGTCGGTCCCATGCACTTCCACCCCGCAGGCGGTATTTCCGGAAACTTCGTGCTGCGCCGCCATGCAGACCATGGAGCGCACGAACCTGCGCCGGTTCGCCGGAAGAAGGGCGGCCACGGCAGCGGCCTGCCCCAGCGCCACTTCTATAACAGGGTGCCGGGCATAGCCGTTCTGCCGCAGCACTCCGTCCCGGACCTCAACGTGGCCATTCCAGCTCTTGGAGCTGATGACCACCACCCCGCCGGGCCCCACCAGTACGTGATCCAGCCTGGCCAAGGGGCGGCCGGGCCAGTGGACATCGTGCAGGAGAAACCAGCCGTGGGGCAGCAGCAGGCCGAGCGTGCCTGCCACCAGCTGCTGGTAGCCGGCAGCGGCGTGCTCCGCCCGGTCAAGGTCGCGTTTCAGCCGCGCAATCCGTTCCGGCGACAACCGCGACTGTTCGAATGCCCCATCTGCAGCCCCCATTGCCCACACCCCCATTCATTACCATTCAGAGCGTCACTGTTCGGATCGTCGACCCGTTGAGGCACAGCCAATCGGGGACCCGTTCCGTGACGTGCTCCTTTTGCACGCCGCCCGTTATCTTTTCCGGCCGGCGGCAGCGACCGCCGTCGTCATTCTTTTTTGAAGGTAGCAGCCGCATAAACAGCCGGTATATAGGTACTTTTGGCGGTGAGTACTCAGTTTTTCCATGTCGATTTCCAACTAGCCGCACTATTTCCTGAAATTCGGCGTCATAGGGACCGGATTACGGACAACTCGTGTTGCGTTCCGGCCACGTCTGGCATGCTGGTCCCATGGCTAGCCGCGCGGGTACAGTTGCCCAATCCCAAGACCTTGTTGACCTGACCGCTCTTCTCGATGCGTACTACGACGTCACGCCTGACCTGGGTGATCCCGGGCAGCGTGTGGCGTTCGGAACCTCCGGGCACCGCGGGTCCAGCCTGAAGGCGTCCTTTAATGAGGCTCACATCGTGGCCATCACCCAGGCCATCGTGGAATACCGGGCAGGGCAGGGCATCACCGGTCCGCTCTTCCTGGCCAAAGACACCCACGGGCTCAGCGAACCGGCGCAGAATTCCGCCCTGGAAGTTCTTGCCGCCAACGGCGTGAAGGTCCTCATCGACGCCCGCCACGGCTACACCCCCACCCCGGCCCTGAGCCACGCCATCCTGACCTACAACAGGAACGCCCCGGCCGGCGCTCCGCAGGCGGACGGCATTGTGGTCACGCCCAGCCACAACCCGCCCGGTGACGGCGGCTTCAAATACAACCCTCCGCATGGCGGACCTGCGGACACCGACGCCACCGGCTGGATCGCCAACCGGGCCAATGAACTGCTGGAGAACGGTCTTCGCGGCGTGAAGCGGATTCCGGTGGCTGAAGCTCTCGAGGCCGAGACCACGGGCAAGTTCGACTTCCTCAGCAGCTACGTTGACGATCTTCCGTCGGTCCTGGACCTGAACGCCATCCGCGAGGCCGGCGTCCGGATCGGTGCGGACCCCATGGGTGGCGCCTCCGTGGACTACTGGGGCGAGATCGGCGAACGGCACCACCTGAACCTCACCGTGGTCAACCCCACCGTGGACCCGCAGTGGGCCTTCATGACGCTGGACTGGGACGAGAAGATCCGCATGGACTGCTCCTCGCCGTCCGCCATGGCCTCGCTCATCAACCGGATGTCCGAAGGGGCGAACTACGACGTCGCCACCGGAAACGACGCCGACGCGGACCGCCACGGCATCGTGACACCCGATGGCGGGCTGATGAACCCGAACCACTACCTCGCCGTCGCGATCGACTACCTCTACCGCCACCGCACAGGCTGGAACCCGGAGTCCGTGATCGGGAAGACACTCGTGTCGTCCTCCATCATCGACCGCGTCGCCGGAAGCCTGGGCCGCAAGCTGGTCGAGGTGCCGGTGGGCTTCAAATGGTTCGTGCCGGGCCTGCTGTCCGGCGAAGGCGCGTTCGGCGGCGAGGAATCTGCCGGCGCTTCGTTCAACAAGATGGACGGCAGCGTCTGGACCACGGACAAGGACGGCATCCTGCTGGCCCTGCTCGCTTCGGAGATCACCGCGGTCACCGGGAAGTCCCCGTCGGAGCTCTACAAGGGCCTCACCGACCAGTTTGGTGCACCCGTGTACGCCCGCATCGACGCCGCTGCAACGCGGGAACAGAAGGCGGCGCTCGGGAAGCTGTCGTCGTCGGATGTCACGGCCACCGACCTGGCCGGCGAGACGATCACCGCGAAACTGACGGAGGCGCCGGGCAACGGAGCTTCCATCGGTGGCCTGAAGGTGGTCACGGAGAACGCCTGGTTCGCCGCCCGCCCCTCCGGCACCGAGGACGTGTACAAGATCTACGCTGAGTCCTTCAAGGGCGCCGACCACCTGAAGCAGGTCCAGGCGGAAGCCAAGGCCCTGGTGGACGGGGTTATTTCCTAAGCTCCCACAGCTTGAGGATGCGCCGGATGGTGCGGTCACCATCCGGCGCCATGTCCACGAGTGCAATGTGGTCAAGCACGACGGCGTCGCCCGGGTTCACGCGTTGCTCACCGTGGTGGGACACATGCGGGCGGAAGAGCCGCCGGGTGTGGTGCGGGCTCGCGACACGGCCGGAAAGCTGCTCCACCGCCTGCACCAGGGATTCGTGCAACGCCTGCAGCGCGGGGTCATCCTTAACCAGGCTGACGGGTACGGAGCCTTGATGCCCGAAGTGGTGGTCCCCGCCGATGGACAGCACTGAGCCCAGCGCCTGCTTGGCCGGCACCTCGGCGAGCGACGCGAACCGGGCCGTGCCGCCGTCGTCCGTAACATTGAAACGCACCAGCGTGATGTGCAGCGGCCAGTCGGTGCGCAGGAACTCCTGCCCCTCCGAGGCCGGCTCAATGAACGCCACCATGATGAGGTTCCGCATACCCCAAGTGTGCCACCGGGGCCTGTTGCCTCATTGCAATACCTCCGGGAAGAGTGATTCGTTGCCTCATCTGAAAACCTCCGGTTGGCTCCCTTCGTTGCCTCATTGAAAAACCTCCGGGAGATCAGTTGTTCCAGGCCCTGTTGACGGGTTTGAGCGCTGCTGGTTTCTTCGCCAGGGCCAGAGTTTCCAACTCGGCGGTGAGAGCGAGGATTTGGCGCGACAGTGCCCCGGGTTTGATCCGTTTGAACGCGGCATTCATCTGGATGACGGGGCGTTTACGCATCCTCTCGTGCCGGATCGCGCGCTGGTGGGGCGTGGCCGGCGTGTCATGCTTCTTGGTGACTTTCGCGCCGTGCCGGGTTTTTTCGATGAGCTTTTGCTGGGGCAGCAGATAGTTGGTGAAGACGCGGTCCAACGCCCAGATCTCATTGAGTTTCTCCAGTTCGGCGGCGGTGTCGTAGCGAAGGTAACCGACCAGTTCCCGGACCCGGGCCCAGTTCTTCTGCTCCACATGTGCGCCATCATTCTTGTTCCCGGGCCGGGACCGGGTGAACGTGATCTCATGGGCGTGGCAGTACGCCAGAAGGTGTTCGTTGATGAATTCGGAGCCGTTGTCCGAATCGATGCCGATGATGGGAAAGGGGAACACCTCGGTGACGTGCTCCAGGGCCTCGAAGACCCACTTGGCGGCTTTGTTCCGCACGGACCGGTTCACCGTCCACCCGGTGGAAATATCGGTCACCGTCAGGGTGAAACAGAATTCCCCGAAGCTGTTGCCTCCCTCGTGGCCGACCAGATCGATCTCCACAAACCCCGGCACGGCATCGTCCCACTCGGCCCACGTGCGGACCGGGATCTGGGACTTGAGCAGCGTACCCGGCTTGGTATGCGAGCGTCCCCGCGGGATCAGTCTCGCCCGTTCACCGGCCAGTTTGCGGTCGATCGTCGCCGCGCTCACATAGTCGCGGTGCCAGCCGGTCAGTTCGACCAGCTCGTTCAGGATCCGGGTCTTCCCTGAGCGGTCGGCGCTCTTATAGGCGAGGGCTTTCTTCTTCGTCACAGCTTGCCGCTGGGCCATCGTTAGCTCCATGAAAACGGGCATAGCCCGCATCCGCTCCCAAGGCCGTCCACCACGCCGCTCCGCGGAGGTTTTCAGATGAGGCAACGTATCCGGCCACGCGGAGGTTTTCTACGAGTCAACGCGCGGGGATGCTCTCAACCAGGGAACAGGACTAAACTTGGGGTAGGCCCGGATGCATGCCTTGCAGCTCTAAGCTGCAGAAATACTGCCCCGATTGCCTCCGGAATGTCCCCCATGTTGCCGGAGGCAATCGCGCGTCCTGAGGCTGTCCGCCTGGTCGCTTCGAAGCCTGGACCGGGCGAAGGCTTGGACCAGGCGAAGGCTCGCACCGGGCGAAAGCTTGCGCGGGCGAAGCCTTGACGGGCGGATCAGACGGTGCGGACGACGTGCTCGTAGGCGAACTTGGGCTTGGCCTCGCCCCAGGCGTCAGCTCCGGGCCGGCCGATGTTGACCACGAGGAAGCTCTTCTGGTCACCGGCGGGGAAGAACTCGGCGTCGATCGCGGTGAAGTCCGCGCCCGTCATGGGGCCTGCGGCGAAGCCGAGGGAACGCACGGCGAGGATGAAGTAGCCCGCCTGCAGGTGCGCGTTGTTGTTGCCTGTGGACGTTGCGAGGTCCGGGGACGCGTCGTACATGGCCTTGGGGGCGTTGTACCCCGGAAGGAAATTGTCCCACTGCTCCTGCCACGAGGTGTCGTAGCTGAGGACCGCAACGAGCGGCGCGGAGGCCGTCTTGGCGCGGTTCCCGGCGGAGAGGAAGTCCACGAGCTTGGCGCGGGCCTCGTCCGAGCGCACGTACGTGACGCGCAGTGGCTGGGAGTTAAACGCGGTGGGACCAAACTTGGTCAGTTCATAGATGGCGCGGGCCTGCTGCTCGGTGACCTCACCGGTGAAGGCGTTGGCCGTGCGGGCTTCAGCGAAAATCGCGTCCACGGCTGCGGAATCGATCACGGCTTCTTCATGGGCGATTGTCATTCAGTTCCCTTTAGCTTTGCCGCCGTCCCTGCTGGGCGTGGCGGTGCACTCCTGCTTTCCATGGTTACAACCGTGCCGGGAGCAGCCCTCTTCCCGTGACGGCCGGTTACGGGACGTGAGCTTGGGCACATCCGCCCGCTGGAACCCTCTTGGCGCCCGGGCCTGGCGCGGTATTGTTGCACCGGAAGATCCCAGCCCCCAACCCGCGGGCTATCCCTCTGAAAGGCCCCCGGCAATGAGCATGCTCGGAACCAAATGGAAGCTGCACGGCAACGGAAAAGCGGTCCGCCCAGGCGAAGTGGTCGCCCCCGGGGAACGGCTCACCTGGCCAATCACCATCGGCGTGGGCATGCAGCATGTGGTGGCCATGTTCGGCGCCACGTTCCTGGTGCCCATCATCACCGGAATGCCCCCGGCCACAACCCTGTTCTTTTCCGGCATCGGCACGCTCCTGTTCCTGGTGATCACCCGGGGCCGCGTGCCCAGCTACCTCGGCTCCAGCTTCGCTTTTATCGCACCCATCATGGCCTCCCAGCAGCAGTACGGCGTCCCCGGCGCCCTGGGCGGGGTGGTGCTGGCGGGAGCCGGGCTTGCCGTGATCGGTGCCATCGTGCAGAAGTTCGGTGCGGGCTGGATCAACAGGCTTATGCCGCCGATCGTCACCGGCGCCATCGTGGCGCTGATCGGCCTCAACCTGGCGCCCGCGGCCAAGAACAACTTCGACCTAGCCCCCGTGACCGCGCTGATCACGCTCGTGACAATCATCCTGGTGAGCGTCCTGTTCCGCGGGATCGTCGGCCGGCTTAGCATTCTCGTGGGCGTGGTGGTGGGCTACCTCGCGGCCATGGTCCGCGGCGAGGTGGACTACTCCAAGATGGACGCCGCGGCCTGGGTCGGCCTGCCCCATTTCCAGACGCCGGAGTTCCACCTGGGCGTCGTGGGCCTCTTCGTTCCGGTGGTGCTGGTGCTGGTGGCCGAGAACATCGGGCACGTAAAGTCCGTGTCCGCCATGACCGGGCAGAACCTGGATGGCGTCTCCGGCCGCGCACTGATGGCCGACGGAGCGGCCACCGTACTGGCAGGCTTCGGCGGCGGATCGGGTACCACCACCTATGCCGAGAACATCGGCGTCATGGCGGCCACCAAGGTCTACTCCACCGCGGCGTACTGGGTGGCGGGTATCTTCGCGATCCTCCTGAGCTTCTCGCCCAAGTTCGGCGAGCTGATCGCCACGGTTCCGCCGGGTGTGCTGGGCGGCGCCGCCACCATGCTCTACGGCATGATCGGCATCCTGGGCGTGAAGATCTGGGTCCAGAACAAGGTCAACTTCTCCAACCCGGTGAACCTGACCACCGCCGCCGTCGCGCTCATCATCGGCATCGCCGATTACACGTGGACCATCGGGGACCTCAAGTTCACCGGCATTGCGCTGGGCTCCGCCGCGGCTCTGGTGATCTACCACGGCATGAAGGCCATCGCGAAGGCCCGGGGCACCGCGGCCGAACCGGAGACCGAGGGGCCGTCCGGACTTCCCCCGGCCGCGAAGGCAGCCATCAACGCGGCGGCGAAGCGGTCACCGAAGAAGCGCTAGGCCCCGGGCCTGTCTTCTCACGGGCGCATGTGCCACGCCCGAGGAATGTCCGGAGCATATTTGCACCGTTTTGAGCCCGCAGGCCACTTGGCGCCCCTGAAAATCAGGGGCGCCAAGTGTTTTCCGCCGGCAAGGTGGTGCAGGAGTGCGGCGCCGGCACCTGAAGAACTGGGCTGCTACCCGGCGTCGAACGTCTCGTCATCGTCGTTCGGGGACTTTTCCTTCGGCAGATCGTTGCCGCTGCCGTCCGGCAGGCCGGCGGCGTCCTGGTCCGGCTCCGAAGAGAACTGGTCTGAGCCCTGGGCGTCCGCGTTGCCCTCATCGATCTCGGCGTCCGCTGACGGTACCGCTTCGTCTCCTGCACGCGCGTCGGCTGTTTCAGCCCCGGCGCTCGGCGAGGCATCGGCGTCTCGGGGAATCGGGGACTCACCGGGGACGGTATCGAAGCCGGCTCCGCTGGCATCACCCTCGGCATGGAGCTGCTCGTCTGTCCCGCCGAAGCGGCCGGCACCGGGTTCACCCGCGCTGTCCTGATCTTCTTCGGCAAAGTGGCTGAGGTTCGGCGTACCTGTGCCGAAGGTCTCGCCGTCCGGGCTGTTCTGGTTCAGGCCTGCTGCGTCAAAATCCTCCTCCTCGCGGGGCTGGGCAAACTGCTTTCCGCCCACCTCCTGCTCAACGGTGGGCGTGCCGTAGCCTCCCGCTTCCTCTTCAGGGGCGGCGTGCTGGTTGTCCTGGCTCATGTGTTCCTCCTGATTGGCTGGAAATTGCTGGAAAACGTGGTCTCCGTGCGGCCCAGGGCCCGGCTCACAGCCCCTTGCCGCCGGTGACGGGCAGAACTGCCCCGGAGATGTACGAGCCGGCGTCGGACGCCAGCAGGACATAGGCCGGGGCGAGTTCCGCGGGCTGGCCGGCGCGCTGCAGCGGCGTGTCCTGGCCGAACTTGGGCAGTTTGTCAGGCCATTCCGTGGCCGGAATAAGCGGAGTCCAGATGGGGCCCGGCGCCACGGCGTTCACGCGGACACCCTTAGGCCCGAGCTCCTGGGCCAGGGCCTTGGTAAAGGCAACCTGGGCCGCCTTGGTCATGGCATAGTCGATCAGTCCCGGTGAGGGGTTGAACGCCTGGATGGAAGCGGTGGTGATGATCGACGCACCCACGGTCAGGTGCGGCACGGCGGCACGGGCGGTCCACAGCAGTGAGTAGAGATTGGTTTGAAAGACGCGGTCGAACTCTTCGGTGGGAAGCGATTCGAAGCTGTCCCGGTTCTTCTGGTAGGCGGCGTTGAGCACCACCACATCCAGCCTGCCGAACTCCGCTACTGCGTCGTCCACGATCTTCGTGCTGAACTCTTCACTCCGGCCGTCGCCGGCGAGAAGCAGCGCCCGCCTGCCGGCCTTGCGGATCCATTCCGCCGTGTCCTGGGCGTCCTCTTCCTCCTCGGGAAGATAGGAAATGGCGACATCCGCACCCTCGCGGGCGAAGGCAATAGCCACCGCCTTGCCGATGCCGGAGTCGCCACCGGTGATGAGCGCGGCTTTGCCCCGCAGCTTGTCGCTGCCCTCGTAGCTCAGCTCGCCATGGTCCGGCTGCGGATCCATCGGGGCGGTGAGTCCCGGCTGCTTCTGTTCCTGCTCGGGAAAGGGTCCCGAGTGGTAGGTACCACGGGGATCCCTGGGCTGGTCAGTCTGCTTTGCTGAGTCACTCATAGTCCACCTACTAACGGTCAGGGTTCTAACGGGCAGGGTCATGCGGGACTGGCCATTGAGGCGGCTTCACGGTTCGCTTTCCACGGCTCCCTCCGTGGGCCATTGGGCGTCCGACTCTTCGAACCTAACGCAGGTTTGAGGACCAAGTCCACATCCTGATAGAAATTAGTCAGCAAACTTAGCAGTTGTTGAATTCGGTCCGGCTTGAGCCTACGTTGGGAGCAGGCGGGCCCGCCTGAGGCCAGATGGAGGTCGATGCATGAGTGATCCGGACGCCCCAGCAGGCAGCGGCAGGAATGAGACCCGCGAGGAACAGCTCGACCGCAACTGGATGGAGCTGTTGCAGGAGCTGCGGGTGCTGCAGACGGGCGTGCAGATCCTTGCCGGCTTCCTGCTGACCCTGCCTTTTCAGCAGCGGTTCAAGGAACTCGACGACTTCCAGATCGGCCTCTATCTGGTGAATGTGGCGCTTGCCGCCCTGACCACCGCCTTCATCCTCCTGCCGGTCAGCGTGCACCGGCGGCTGTTCCGCCACCGGCTCAAAGAGACTCTGGTGTCCAGTGCGGACAACATCACCAAGATCGCACTGGGCGGCGTGGCATGCCTCAGCGTCGGGACTGCGGCGCTGGTCTTCGACGTCACGGCCGGGCGCACCGCCGGACTCACCGCAGGGCTGGTACTGCTCGCGGTGCTGGCCGTCCTTCTCGTTTATGTCCCCCTGCATCTTCACCGGCAGGCCCGGAGATAGCAGGCCCGGAAGCCGGACAGAAACTGCCGGCTCCGCTCCAGTGAGGGCGGGGCATCAATCAAAAGAGCACGGAGGAACAATGCGTAAATGGGCCAAGGAACACGGGCTGCTGCTGGCAAACGTGGGGCTCTTCCTGGCGTTCTTTGGCGGCATGATCCTCACCGGCGCCAGCAACTACAGCGAAGACCAGCTCGCTCACGGGCAGCCGGCCGTCACCGTCGCGGAATATCTGGGCACCGGCGCTTTTGTGGAAGCCACGTTTGAAAACTGGGAGTCCGAATTCCTGCAGATGGGCATGTACGTCATCCTCACCGTGTTCCTTTTCCAGAAGGGCTCCTCGGAATCCAAACCCATGGGAAAGGACGCGCCGCAGGACGAGGATCCCCGCAATGCCACCATCAAGGACGCCACCCCGTGGCCCGTGAAGCGCGGCGGAGTGGTGCTGAAGCTTTATGAACACTCCCTTTCGATCATGTTCCTGCTGCTGTTCCTGGCCTCGTTCGTGCTGCACGGCATTGGTGGCGCCGACGATTACAACAGCGAGCAGGAGAGCCACGGCCAGCCGACAGTAAGCGTCTTGGGCTACTTCGCCACGAGCCGGTTCTGGTTCGAGTCTTTCCAGAACTGGCAAAGCGAGTTTCTCGCCGTGGCGGTGCTGGTGGGAACATCGGTCTACCTGCGCGAGAAGGGGTCCCCCGAATCCAAACCCGTCGCCGAACCGCACTACGAAACCGGCGCCTGAGCGCACCTGTCCAGCAAGGTCCGGCCTAGGGGCGAAGCATGCGGTGTTAAGCGCCTTCGAGCACCTGGGAAGTGGCCCACGCAAGGTATTTTGCGGCATTGGCGACGGCGTCTTCCGGGCTTGAGGCGACGTCCAGCAGCTGCGCCGCGGCCACCACGCCGTGTTCGGCCAGGTCCTCCGGCGTGACCAGGATCCGCCCCGCCACCACGATCACCGGGATGCCCCGTTCCCGGGCGGCGTCCGCGAGCGCGATGGGTGCCTTTCCGGTGAGGGACTGGGAGTCCATGGAACCTTCGCCGGTGATGACGAGGTCGGCGTCCTTGAGCTGCTCGGCCAGCCCGGTCAGCCCGGCGACGAGGGCGAAGCCGCCTTCGAGGGTGGCGTGCGTGAAGGCCAGGAACGACGCCGGGAAGCCGCCCGCCGCTCCGGATCCCGGGACGTTGACGTCCCGGCCCGTGGCCTCCCTGAGGATGGACGCCCAGTTGCGCAGGCCGGCGTCGAGCTTTTCGGCGGCGTCCTCATCAGCACCCTTCTGCGCGCCGAAGACGTGTGCCGCGCCGTCGGCGCCGTACAGCGGATTCTGAACGTCGACGGCGATCCGGAAGTTTACGGCGGTCAGGCGGGGATCGAGGCCCGAGACATCCAGGGCTGCCACTTCCGCGAGCGATCCGCCGCCCAGCGGCACCACGTTTCCGGCCGTGTCCAGGGGCTTGAGCCCCAGCGCACGCAGGGCGCCGCTGCCGCCGTCGGACATGGCCGAACCGCCAACGCCCAGCACGATCTCCGTGGCGCCGGCGTCCAGGGCCGCGGCAATCAGCTGGCCGCAGCCATAACTGTGGGCGCGGAGGGAGTTCTCCGGCGTCGGCTCCATGTGGGCCAGGCCGGAAGCCTGGGCAGTCTCGATCACAGCCGTGGCTCCGCCGAAAGCATCCTTCCGCAGCGCCCACGCCGCGCCGATTGGGGCGAGAATGGGCCCGACGACGGCGTTGAGCCGCTCTTCGTACCCGGCGGCAACGGCAGCTTCGAGCGTCCCTTCGCCGCCGTCGGCCACCGGAAACTGGTTGGCTACGGCGTCGGGATAGACGCGGCGGGCGCCTTCGGCGATGGCGGCGGCGGCTTCGATGGCGGTGAGGGAACCCTTGAACTTGTCCGGGGCGATGAGGATGCGCATGGCACCATCCTGCCAGCAAGGCTCAGGAACGCGCGCTTGCCGGTTCCGTCATGCCGGCTCCCTGAACCACTGATTGGCCGGAGCACGCGCCCGCCATCAGGCGCGTGCTTCCTCCTGGCCGGCGTATGTGTCCAGGAGTTCACGGGCGCCGCTTCCGTCCGGCCCTTCGGCGGAGAGGGCGGACCGCATGCCGTCCAGCTTCTCGGCGCCTGCGGGGAAAGGAGGCAGGAGCGGGACGTCCGGATCCGTCAGGACCTCGATCACCACGGGGCGGTCCGCCGCAAAGGCGCGGTCCCAGGCGCTGGCCAGTTGCCCCGGGGAATCGACCCGGATCCCCATCAAACCCAGCAGTTCCGCGTAGCCGGCATACGGAAAATCCGGGATCTCCTGACTGTCCGGGAACCGCGGCTCGGACTCTGTTTCCCGCTGCTCCCACGTGACTTCGGCGAGGTCGCGGTTATTGAAGACACAGACCACAAAGCGCGGATCAGCCCATTGCCGCCAGCGGTGTGCGACGGTCACCAGTTCTGCAATCCCCGCCATCTGCATGGCGCCGTCGCCCGACAGCGCCACCACCGGCCGCTCCGGCCGGGCAAGCTTGGCCGCGATGCCGTACGGAATGGAGCAGCCCATGCTGGCAAGAGTCCCGGACAGGTGCGCCGGCACTCCCGGCGGAAGGGTCAGCTGGCGGGCGTACCAATAAACGCAACTGCCGACGTCGACACTCACCTGGGCGTTGGCCGGGAGCCGGCCGTTGAGCTCTCGCACCACGAGTTCCGGGTTGACCGGCTTCGCCGGCACGCGGGAGCGCTCCTCCTGTAGCGCATGCCAGCTGTGAACCTGCTCCTCCACACCCGCGCGCCACTGTTTGCGGGCCTCGCTGGCCGCCCCCTCGCCGCTTTCGCCGGCGGCTCCGTTTCCGAGGCGTGCGGTGAGTTCCCGCAGGGTTTCCGCAGCGTCCCCCACGAGGCCCACCTCCACCGGGTAGCGGTTGCCCACTTTCCGGCCGTCGATGTCGATCTGCACGGCCCGGGCGGCGCCCGGTTTGGGATAGAACTCGGTCCAGGGATCGTTCGAACCGATGATCAGCAGGGTGTCGCAGTGTCCCATCAGGTGGGCGCTGGCCGTGGAACCAAGGTGTCCCATGGTGCCCGCGGCAAAGGGCAGGGTCTCGTCGACGTAGGGCTTACCCAGCAGGCTGGTGGTGACGCCTGCGCCGAGCTTTTCCGCGATGGCCACTACCTCGGCCTGGGCATGCTTCGCGCCCTGGCCCACCAAGAGTGCCACCTTGCGGCCGGTGTCCAGCACCTCGACGGCCTTCACGAGGTCGTCCTCGCGCGGCAGTACCCGCGCGGGCCGCCATTCCGGTGCGGTCACGATGATGCCGTGCTCCTGCTCGAGTTCCGGCGCCGGGGCCTTCTGAATGTCATGCGGGACGATCACGACGCACGGCGTCCGCGTCTCAAGCGCCGTGCGGAAGGCGCGGTCCAGGACCATGGGAAGCTGCTCCGGGGTGCTCACCATCTGCGCAAACTGTGCCGCCACGTCCTTGAACAGGGTCAGGAGGTCGATTTCCTGCATGTACGCAGATCCCAGCACGCTGCGGCTCTGCTGCCCGATAATCGCCACGACCGGGACGCCGTCCAGCTTGGCGTCGTAAAGGCCGTTCAGGAGATGCACCGCACCAGGTCCCTGCGTGGACGTCACAACGCCCACGCCGCCGGTGTACTTGGCGTGGCCAACAGCCATGAATGCGGCAGTCTCCTCGTGCCGGGCCTGGACGAACTGGACGCCGCCCGACTTGCCGCCGTCGCCGGCGCGGCGGAGGGCACCCATGAAGCCGTTGATGCCGTCGCCGCTGTATCCGAAGACCCTGTCCACGCCCCAGGCTTTGAGGCGTTCCACCATTACGTCAGCAACCAGCCGATCAGCCATCGAAGACTCCCCTGCTCAAGATGTGAAAGATACCGGGCTTGACCTGCCCTCGGAGTATGGACTCTGGACTACTCCTCGTGCCCCTGGTCCCCGCTCATCTGGTCCTCCGCCGGCGGCGTCTCACCCGGCGGCACGCCTCCGCCGGGCTCAAGTCCGGTGATGTTTCCATTCAGCGGGTCAGGGTTGGGCGAAGCGGCCGGGTCTTCCCGTTCGGTTCCATGCTCCTTTTCGCCGGCCGCATCGGCGGAGCCGGGCTGGTCCGGGTTGGCGGGGTCGTTTTCGGGGTGATAGCTGCTCATGTTCCTGCGGTCCTCCGTGGTTAGGGTCGTATGCAAATACAACGGACTTTGGTGACGGTGGAGCTCGGCCCTCCGGGGCCCCGGGGGCACTGGACTAATTGTAAGCATGCTGATGATTCTGGACCAGTCAGATGCCGAGAAGTCCACCCAGGAGGGTCCGTCTAGGACCAGGCGCCCCGGCTCACCAGAACTTCCCTCAGCAGGTCGGCGCGGTCGGAGACGATGCCGTCCACGCCGAGGTCCAGGAGCCTGTGCATCTCGGCCGGCTCGTTGATGGTCCACACGTGGACGTACAGCCCCAGGTCGTGGGCGCGGCGGACAAAGCCGGGGGTCACCACCTGAACAGCACGGTAGCGGACCGGCACCTGCAGGGCATCGACGTCGCGCAGCACACGGCCCACGACCGCCCGCGCCAGCGCACCCACACCGGGCACGGCCAGCAGCGGCGAGAGCGCCACGAAGGCGGCATTGGCCGCCGTCCCCGCGGAGGAGGCAGTGCGGCGGCTGAGCAGCCGCAGTACCGCCCGGCGTCGGCGGTCCGAAAAGCTGGCGATGAGGACACGGTCGTGCAGGGCGTGCCGCTCGATGGCGGCCGCGAGGCTGCGGACTGAGTTCCAGTCCTTGACGTCGAGATTGAACCGGGCGTCGGGGAAGGCGGCCACGAGTTCATCGAACGTTGGCACCGGTTCCAGGCCCCCGATCCTGGCCCGTGCAACCTCGGCGGCGGTCAGCTCTGCGATCCGTCCGGCGCCGTCCGTGATCCGGTCCAGTGCCGCGTCGTGAAAGAGGAGCAGCACGCCGTCGGATGTCGTGTGCACGTCCGTTTCCAGGTACCGGTAGCCGATCCCGACGGCGGCGCGGAACGCTGCCATGGAGTTCTCCAGGCCCTCGCGGGAGAAGCCACGGTGCGCCATGGCGACGGGCGCGCCTCCGGCGGCACCGGCGCCACGGCCCGAAGGGGAGAAAAAGGGCAGAGCCACGGTCGTTTTACGGCAGCCTGACGCCGAGTTCGGCGAGCTTTTCCTCGAGAATCTGGGCCACGCCGTCGTCGTCAAAGTGCGGTGCCTGCTGCCCGGCGGCGCGGATCGCCTCCGGATGGCCGCTGGCCATCGCGTAACCGTGGCCGGCCCAGCGGAGCATTTCGATGTCGTTGGGCATGTCACCGAAGGCCACCACGTCCGCGGCGTCGATTCCCCGCGACGCAGCGTATTCAGCCAGCGTCACGGCCTTGTTAATGCCCGGGACCGACAGCTCCAGCATGGCGACGGTGGGTGCCGAGTGCGTGACGGTGGCTAGATTACCGACTGCTGGAGTCACCTCCGCGAGGAAGTCATCCGCGGTGCCTTCGCGGACGATGGCGAGAAACTTCACGACGGCGTCATCCGCCGTGAGCGTCTCGGCCAGCGGAGCGGGGGTGAACTCGGAAAGAAGCTCACTGGAGCCGTTCTCGATGAAGCCCGGTTCCAGGTGGAAGCCGGTGAGGGTCTCGGCGGCAAACAGGGCTGCGGGACGAAGTGTCTTGATGATCCGGCGGGCCTCGAAAACGTCCGCGAGGGCCATGGTCCGGGCGGATACCAGCTGGCCCGCCTCGAGGTCCCACACCACCGCGCCGTTCGAACAGATCACCGTGCCGGTGTGCCCCAGCTGCTCTTCGAGCGGGTGCAGCCAGCGCGGCGGGCGGCCCGTGACAAAGACAAGTTCGACGCCGGCCTCCCGGCAGGCGTGGAATGCCCGGACCGTGCGGCCACTGATCTTTCCGTCGTGCCCAAGGATCGTTCCGTCTATGTCACTTGCTACCAACCGCATCCTGCCAGTCTACGTGGGCACGGTCAGACGCCGTCCCCCGCGGCCGCCGGGGCCGAGTCCTGCCGCGTGGCCGGTGTCTTGGCGGCCGGGGCCTTGGCTGCCGGGGTCCGCTCGGCCTCGTTTTCACGCCCGGTCTGGCTTTCGGCAGCCAGGGCCTGCGTTGCCGCCCAGCTCGCCAGGAGCCGCAGGGCGTCCGCGGAGGGAGAACCGGGCTCGGGCGGATAGATAAACAGTGAGAGTCCGGTGTCCGCGGAGAGGTCCATCGCCTCGAACATCAGGTGCAGCTCGCCGACGACGGGGTGGTGGAAGTGCTTGAATCCGGTGGTGTGGCGGCGCACGTTGTGCGCGGCCCAGCGGGTGCGGAACTCGCCGCTGCGGGTTGAGAGCTCGCCCACGAGGTCGCTCAGTCCCCGGTCGAATGGGTCGCGGCCGGCCTCGGCGCGCAGGATGGCCACCATGTTGTTGGCCGCCAGCTCCCAGTCGGGGAAGAAACGGCGGGAGCGTTCCTCCTCCAGGAAGATGAACCGGGCGTAATTGGCCGGCCGCCCTGGGCTGACGTACATCTCGGAGTGCAGCGCATAGCCCAGCCGGTTGGCGGCCAGGATGTCCATGCGCCCGTTGCGCACGAACGCCGGGGCGTCGGTGATCGAATCGAGGGCGAACTGGACGCTCGGCCGGACGCGCTGCTGGGCGGGACGACGCCGCGGCTGTGTGGTGTTGGCAGCCCGGGCCAGGTCGAACAGGTGCGACCGTTCGGCGTCGTCGAGCTGAAGTGCCCTGGCCAACGCCTCAAGCACGCTCTCCGACACGCCGCCGAGGCTTCCGCGCTCCAGCCGGGTGTAGTACTCGACGCTCACGCCCGCAAGCGTCGCCACTTCCCCTCGGCGGAGTCCGGGCACCCGCCGTTTACCGCCGTAGACCGGCAGTCCAGCCTGTTCCGGGCTGATTTTGGCGCGTCGGGAGGCGAGGAAGTCACGGATCTCGTTGCGGTTATCCATAGCCTCAAGGCTAGGAGTTTGCGGGGCCCGGAGGGAGTCCCTGCCAGTACCTGTATCAGCAGTGACTCCCTCATCCGAACCAAACAGGGTTGTATGGATGGTGCCCCGCCCCGCTCGCGGCCGACAAGGTCCGCCGGGTGATCCCCTCTGGCGGGGCATTGCCAACCGATCCTGAAACAGGAGACACATGCTTACCGCCAACGCTTACGCCGCCCCGTCCGCTGACGGGGAACTCGTTCCCACCACCATCGAGCGCCGGGACGTCGGCGCCCACGATGTCCTGATCGAGATCAAGTACGCCGGCATCTGCCACTCAGACATCCACACCGTCCGGGGCGACTGGGGACCCCAGCAGTACCCGCTGGTCCCCGGCCACGAAATCGCCGGCATCGTCACCGAGATCGGCGCCGAGGTCACCCGGCACCAGGTGGGCGACCGCGTCGGCGTCGGCTGCATGGTCAACTCCTGCATGGAGTGCGCCAACTGCCTCAAGGGCGAGGAGCAGTACTGCCTCGCCGGCATGACAGGCACCTACGGCGCCGTGGACCGCGACGGAACCATCACCCAGGGCGGCTACTCCACCCACGTCGTAGTGGCCGAAGATTTCGTGGTCACCATCCCTGAGGGCATCGAACTCGACGTCGCCGCTCCCCTGCTGTGCGCCGGCATCACCACCTACTCGCCGCTGCGCCACTGGGGCGCCGGCCCCGGCAAGAAGGTCGCGATTGTCGGCCTCGGCGGGCTCGGCCACATGGCCGTCAAGCTCGCCCACGCCATGGGCGCCGACGTCACTGTTCTCTCCCAGTCCCTGAAGAAGCAGGAAGACGGCCTGCGCCTGGGTGCGGACGCCTACTTCGCCACGAGCGATCCCGGCACGTTCGAACGGCTCGCGGGCACCTTCGACCTGATCATCAACACGGTCAGCGCGAAGATCGATATCAGCTCCTATCTGCAGCTGCTGACCCTCGACGGCGCCCTGGTCAACGTGGGCGCACCGGCGGAACCGCTCCCGGTGAACGTGTTCTCACTCATCATGGGGCGCCGGTCCTTCGCAGGCTCCGCCATCGGCGGCATCCGCGAAACCCAGGAAATGCTCGACTTCTGCGCCGAACACCAGCTCGGCGCGGAGATCGAGGTCATCCCGGCCAGCAAGATCAACGACGCCTACGAACGCGTCCTGGTCTCCGACGTCCGGTACCGCTTCGTCATAGACACCGCCACCCTCAGCTAAGCGTTGCCACAGGGGCATTGGCACTGAACGACTACTGAGAAAGTGAAGACAATGACAGACACTAAGGAACCTTCCGGCGCGGAGAAGTTGTTTGGCGATTTCGCGCCCGCACTGGTGGGCTTCACGGACGATGTCCTGTTCGGCCAGGTCTGGGAGCGACCGGAGCTGACCCCGAAGGAGCGCAGCCTTGTAACGGTCGCGAGTCTCATCACGAGCGGCAGCACTGAGCAGCTGGCCCACCACCTGGGCAGGGCCAAGGACAATGGCGCCAGCGAGCAGGAGCTCATCGAGGTGATCACCCACCTGGCCTTTTACGCTGGATGGCCGAAGGCGATGTCCGCCATGGCGGTCGCGAAGGACCTCTTCCGAGCCAGCTAGTTCCACCATTGACTCCGCAGCCCCGTCCGGGGCTGCGGAGGGTGGAAGGGACAAAAGCCGCACCGATTCCGGGCTTTTTCAGGGCACATTCAGGCCGCCCGGCGAGTCCTTTCCCATCGGGTCATTTCAGGCACATAGTTATCCCATGAGCGACCAGCGACGACGCGTCCAGCCTAAGGTGCTGCTGTTCCTTGTAACGCTGGGGGTCCTTATGTCCGTCCTGGCAGGCGTCTTCGTCTGGGTACAGGGCCACCCTGGCAACCGGGCGGCCGCCCCGGCCATTCCTCCGGCAACGTCCGCATCCCCCACCGCCACTCCCTCGCCAAAGGCGACGCCTTCGGCTCCCGCGGTCCCCGTCGACAAGCTCCGGGGGCGGGGCGTCAACATCCTGCTGCTGGGCAGCGACACCCGGGAGCCGAATGCGAAGGCGGCCGCCGCGAGGGTCGCCACGGACCAGCGGGCGGACGCGATCATCATGGTTCACATCACCGCGGACCGCAGGCATGCCTACGGGATCTCCGTCATGCGGGACACCTGGGCTGCCATTCCGGGCCACGGCTTCTCCAAAATCAATGACGGCCTGGCTTTGGGAGGCGTACCCCTTATGACGCAGACCGTCGAGTCACTCTTCCGGGTGCACATCGACCACACTGTCCTGATCGACTTCGGACGGTTCACGGGGTTGGTGGACGCCTTGGGCGGGGTTGAAGTGGACGTCAGGACGCCGTTCACTTCAACCCACGACAGCGGCCACGTGTTCAGGCCCGGCAAGCAGACCCTCACCGGTGCCCAGGCACTTGAGTTTGTCCGCGAGCGCTACGCATTCGCTGACGGCGACTACCAGCGGGTGCGGGACCAACAAACCTTCGTGAAGGCGCTGATCGCAAAGCTCCTCAGCCCGAAAACGCTGACGAACCCGGAGACGCTCCGTAAGGTGGTCAGCTCCGTCTCCTCGTTTTTCGCCGTCAATGCCGGCCTGGACGCGCCAGCCGTGGCGGGACTGGCGTACAGCCTGCGGAATATCCGGCTGCAGGACAGCGTGTTTTTTGCCCTTCCCACGGCGGGTGTCGGCACGTCCGACGACGGACGGTCAATAGTTCTGCAGGACCCGGCAGCCATCACCAAGATCAGGACGGCCCTTGCCGGGGACCGCGTGGCCCAGTACATCAAGGATTCGGGGATCCAACCCGCCCGCTGAAGCCTGGCGCCGCCTCCGGACGTACCGCCTACAGCCCTGGCGCCTCTCCAAGCTCCGCCCGCAGGTGCGAAAGCCGCCCGTAAGCACTGTCCCGGTAGGCCAGCAGCGCGTCCCGGTCATCCGGATCGATGCCCAGGAAACCGAGGCCGCTTTTGAGGCCAAGGTTTCCATCCTTGACCATCACGGCTAGCGCTTCCGGAGCCGCAAACCGATCACCGTAGGCCCTTTCCAAAGTACGGAACGATGATTCGTAGACGTCCAGTCCCGCCATGTCCCCGATCGCAAAGGGCCCGAACAAAGCCAGGCGGAACCCAAAGGTGTTTCTGACTACTGTGTCGATCTGCTCAGGTGTAGCGGCACCATCGTCAACAATCTGAACCGCTTCCTTGTACAGCGCGAACTGGAGCCGGTTGGCGACGAATCCCGGCGTGTCAGCCACCTTTGCCGGTGTCTTACCCACGCCGCGGATGAGCTCCTCGGCGAGGTCCAGGACAACGGGGTCTGTGTCCGGGCCGGGTATGAGTTCGACACCGGGGATAAACGGGGCGGGATTCATCCAGTGGACGCCGAGGAACCGCTCCGGACCGGCCACCGACAGGGCCAGTTCTCCGATGGGGATGGCTGAGGTGTTCGTGCCGATGACAGCGCCGGCCGGAGCAGCCGTCGAGATCCGGCGAAGGATATTGGCTTTTAGCCCTGGGTCTTCTGGAACCGCCTCGGCGATGAAGTCCGCCGCCGCCACCGCTTCCTCAATGCTGCCCGCAGCGGCAAGGTTTCCCGCAATGACCTCGGGCGCCCCCTCCGGGAACAGTCCGTGGGCCTCGAACCCGCGGGCTTGTTCGACTAGCCTGACGCGCGCCCGTTCGGCGGTCTCGCCGTCGACGTCGCCCAGTGCGACTTCGTAGCCGTGCAAAGCCAGTACCTGCGCGATTCCGCCGCCCATGTAGCCTGAGCCGACGACGGCCGTGGTTGTAAAGGTGTCAACGATTGTCATGAACATGCTCCTAGGAAAGGTCGGGCGCGCAGGACCGAAGGGCCGGGCACGGTTAGCGGATCGTGTAACCGCCGTCGACGGCCAGCGTGTGGCCCGTGATCAGCGAGGCGGCGTCACTGAGCAGAAACGCGATCGCCCCCGCGATGTCTTCCGGTTCACCGAACCGTCCCATCGGGATTCTGGACAGCAGCTCCGCAGCCCATTCAGGTCTGCTGAGGGTCGATGCTGTCAGTTCCGTGCGCACGAAGGTCGGTGCGACGGCGTTGACCCGGATTCCGGCCGGGGCCCATTCCAGAGCCAGGATCTTGGTGAGATGGATCAGGCCGGCCTTGCTGGTCCCGTAGGCTGCCCGTTCCTCGATTCCGACGATTCCCGCCTGGGACGCGACGTTGACGACGGCGCCCGGCGTTCCCCGGTCCATCCAGTGCTGCGCGATGGCCGTGGTCAGGAAGAAGCTGCCCTTGAGATTGGTGTCAAAAACGGTATCCCAGTCGTCGGCTGTCAGTTCCAGCGCCGGCTTGGGTACATTGACGCCTGCGTTGTTGACCAGCAGATCAATACCTCCGCTGTCATGCATCAGGGTGGCAGCGAATCGACGCAGGTCCTTGGTCCGGGTCACGTCGATGGGAAGGGAGGGCGTTCCGTACCGTTCGCTGATCTGGCGGGCACTTGAGGCGTCACGGCTGGTTCCATACACGGTGGCGCCGCACTCGGCAAGGCCATCGGCGATGGCCTTGCCGAGTCCGCGGGATGCCCCCGTGACCAGTGCATTCTTGCCGTCCAGGCGGAAATTCAGCACCCTGGCCCTTAGCTTTCGAAGGTGTGGTCCGACCAGGGCAGGGACGTGCCGCGGTACTTCGCCGCCCTGACGTCGCCCGAACGGGCGTGGCCCTCGAACCGTTCCACCCTGGATGCGCGGCCGCAGAGCTCACCGAAGAAGGCGCTGGACTCGGTGTTGGTCACTTCCTGGTACGTGACGGTGCGCAGGTACTTGCCCACCCAGAGGCCGCCGGTATACCGGGCGGCGCCGCGGGTAGGAAGCACATGGTTGGTGCCGATGACCTTGTCCCCATAGGACACGCAGGTCCCTTCGCCGAGGAAGAGTGCGCCGTAGTCGTGCATCTTGTCAAGGGCTTCGCGCGGGTTCTGCGTGAGGATCTGAACGTGCTCGTAGGCGTACTCGTCGGCCAGGACGTACGCTTCGTTAAGATTTTCAACGACGTGGACTGCGCCCCAGTCGCGCCATGCGGCCGCGGCGTAATCGCGGGTGGGCATGTCCACGAGGATGGTGTCGATGTGCTCGATGACTTTGCGGCCCAGCTCCCCGCTGGTAGTGATCAGGACGGCGGGCGAGTCTGGCCCGTGCTCGGCCTGGGACAGGAGGTCGACGGCGACGATGAACGGGTCCGCGTGTTCGTCGGCAACGATGAGGACCTCGGTGGGCCCGGCGAAGAGGTCGATGCCGACCTCACCGAAGAGCTGGCGCTTGGCTTCGGCGACGAAGGCGTTGCCGGGGCCGGCCAGCATGTTGACCGGCTTGATGGTTTCGGTGCCGATGGCCAGCGCGGCGACCGCCTGGATGCCGCCCAAAAGGTAGATCTCGTCGGCACCGGCCAGATACATGGCCGCGACGGTGGCGTCCGGCACCTCGCCCTGGATCAGCGGGGTGCACGCTGCGACGCGCTCCACGCCGGCGACCTTGGCAGTAATGATGGTCATGTGGGCGCTGGCCAGCAGCGGGTACTTTCCGCCGGGTATGTACGCGCCGGCAGCCTGGACCGGTACGTTCTTCTGCCCGAGGAACACTCCGGGCAGGGTTTCGATTTCGAAGTCGGACAGGGACGCAAGCTGCTTCTGCGCCATGACCCGGACCTGTTCCTGGACGAACTTGATGTCCTCAATGGTCTGCTCCGGAACGCGGGCCATGATCTCGTCAAGCTGATCCTGGCTCAGGAGAAACGATTCGGGCGCGTACTTGTCGAACTTCTCCGAATACTCGCGGACGGCTGCGTCGCCGCGTTCGCGGATATCTGCGATGACGCCCTCCACGGTCGCCCGGACCTCGGGCGTACTTCCCCGGGCCACGCTGTTCCGGGCAGGCTCTTTCAGCATCGTTGACTCCACGGCCGAACTGATTTCATTTGTAACCGTCATCAGGCTTACCTTCCATCTTCATTGATGGGCGACTGCTGGAGCGCCCCGATCCAAGCCATCCGGCCTGCATGATGAACGAGTGTATACGTATACATTTTTCGACACAAGGGCTTGTAGTGATGAATTGAATACGTATACACTCCTTTTCACGAGGCAGCCGGTGTGGCTGCGCTCACAGTCCGGTCGAAGACAAAGGAGTCTCTGAATGAGCACCCCCGCGACAACAGCAACCCCAGCGCCACCCGCCATTGATCCAAAGATGCGCCGCAAGGCCCTCGTCTCCTCCGTGCTGGGCAGCTGCATCGAGTGGTACGACTTCTACGTCTACGGCGTCGCCGCTGCCATCATCCTCAACTCGCAGTTTTTTCCGCAGGCGAGTCCGTTCGTCGGTATCCTGCTCTCCTTCAGCACCTACGCTATTGGCTTCGCGGCGCGCCCCATCGGAGGCGTCATCTTTGCCCACTTCGGCGACCGCCTGGGCCGGAAGAAAATGCTCATGATGACGCTCGGTCTGATGGGCGGCGGCACCTTCCTCATCGGCTGCCTGCCCAACTTCGCCACGATCGGCATCGCCGCCCCGATCCTGCTGGTCCTCCTGCGGATCGTGCAGGGCATCGGCGTCGGCGGCGAATGGGGCGGCGCCGCGCTGATGGCCACCGAGTTCGCCCCGGCCGAGCGGCGCGGGTTCTTCGGCTCCTGGCCGCAGATCGGCGTGCCGGCAGGGACACTGCTGGCCAACGGCGCCTTCTACATCATGGGCTACCTGATCTCACCGGAGGCTTTTGTGGCCTGGGGATGGCGCATCCCGTTCCTCGTCTCGATCCTGCTGGTGGCGCTCTCCTTCTACATCCGCAGCAAGGTGGACGAATCCCCGGCGTTCGAAGAAATCAAGCGCAAGGGTGAGATCGAGAAGATGCCGGTGGTCAAAGTCATCAAGACCCGCCCGCTGACCATCCTCAAAGTCATCATGATGCGGTTTGCCGAGAACGCGAACTACTACATCTACACGACGTTCCTGCTCGCCTACGGCCCCGCAGTGCTGCTGGAAAAGAACAGCATCCTGCTGGCCACCATGATCATGGCAGGCCTGGGCATCTTCTCCATCCCGTTCTGGGGCTGGGTATCCGACCGCTGGGGACGCCGCTACACCGTGATCGCCGGAGCAACCACCATGCTCCTGATGGCCTTCCCCTTCTTCTGGGCCGTGCAGACAGGTGACTTCCTGATGCTCGTGCTCGTGCTCATCTTGACCTGCAACGTCGGCCGCGACCTCTGCTATTCCGTGGAACCGGCCTACTTCACCGAACTCTTTGAACCCAAACTGCGCTATTCCGGAGCCTCAGTCGGCCCGCAGGTCGCGGCTGTCTTCGCCGGAGGCTTCGCACCGCTGATCGCCACGGCACTCATCGGCCCCGAGTTCGACCGGTACTGGCTCGTTGCCCTTTACATGGTGGTCACGTCGATCATCACCATTGTAGGAGCGCTGTGGTCGCCTGAGACGGCGCCCCGGGTCCGGTTCCGCCGTGGCCTTAGCGCCGAATACGACCCGACAACCGGCCGGTAATACCCCGCCACTGCAAAGGCAGGCGGCTGCCTCCAAAGGCAGTCGCCTGCAGGTGCAGGTCCGAAACTTTGGCTACTCTGAAACAACGGAGAGCGGGAATCCTCTGCGCACCTGCGGCGTAAACAAGATGAAAGGAGGGCGACGCAATGGTTACCAGCCGTGATGTGGCAGAACTGGCCGGCGTCTCACAGGCCACCGTGTCCAGAGTCATGTCCTCCTCCGCGAAGCTTTCGCCTGCCACGAAGGCGCGCGTTCAGGCAGCCATGGAAACCTTGGGCTACGTACCTCATGCCGGGGCCCAGGCCATGAAGACCAGGAAAACGAACACCATCGGAGTGGTGGTTGCCGACCTCACGAACCCCTTCTACCCGGAGGTTCTTGACGAGCTGAGCCGCGAGCTCGACTCAGCGGGCTTCCGCGTCGTTATCTGGAACGCGGGCGGCGGCAGTCACCACGACGCGTTGAAGGCCATCCGGGAACATGCCGTCGACGGAGTCATTTTCACGACCGCCACGGAAGACTCGCTGGAACTGCAGGCTGCCATAGAAAAGAACAGCCCCATCGTCCTGATCAACCGCGTCGTGGAAGGCCTGGAATGTGACCAGGTCACCAGCAGCAACACTGACGGCGGCGCCGCCGTCGCCGATTATCTGGTGGCCAACGGCAAAACCAAGGTCGCGTTCATCGGTGGCGCTGAAAACGCAAGCACCTCCCGCGAGCGCGGCCTGGGGTTCCTCGGCAGAATGGCGGAGCGGGGGCACACCGTTCCGGAACATTTCCGTTTCCAGGGCGGCTTTTCCCACGACATCAGCGCCCAGGTCATGAACAGGCTGCTCTCACGCGCGGACCGTCCACAGGCTGTCTTCTGCGCCAACGACCTGATGGCCTTTGGCGCCCTCGATGCCCTGCGCGCCAACCAGATCCAGCCCCAGGATTGCTGGGTGATCGGCTACGATGACGTCGACATGGCCGCCTGGGACTCCTTCAGCCTGACCACCGTCCGGCAGCCCAGCCGCGAGATGGCCCGTGTCGGGGCGCGGATGCTGCTGGAACGCATCCACAGTCCGGGCCAGCCGGCCCGGCGGGTCAACTTCCCGTGCGACCTGATCGTCCGCGGAAGCACCAAGGCCACCAGCGGCTCCTGACCGCCGGCGCTTCCGTGAGCTGACCTGGCCGGGCTTTGGGAGCCTGGCGCCGCCTCCGGACGTAAACTGGTGGTGGCAAAGGAGCGAACGGCAATGGATGGCGAAGCTCGTGATTCCGGGCTGGTACACCCCGCAACGTACATCGGCGGGCGGAACATCAGCGGTTGCCCCGTGGCCGCCGTCAGGAGCCGGTGGTCGCCGTGACCGCGGTGTCGACGCGGCGCCTCCTGATCGGGCTCCTCGTCTTCCTGGCCTTGCTCCTCGGTTACGTTCCGGCTGCACCTCCTGCGCAGGCAGTATCGCTGAGGGGCCATGACATCTCCTGGCCCCAGTGCCCGACGGCGGTCGGCGGCTTTGGCCTGCCTCTCCCGCCCGCGTCATCCCAGTTCGTCGTGGTGGGCCTGACGAAGGGTCTCCCCTTCACCGAAAACCCGTGCCTTGCCAGCCAGGTGGGCTTCGTGAGGACCAGCGGCAAGCCCGCCCAGGCGTACACCATGGCGGCTTTCCCCACCGCGGCGCAGCTCACAACGTACCGGTCGCAGGGGCCGTGGTCTGCCGCCACCCGGGCCGGCCAGCTGTCCAACGTGGGCTACGCCGAAGCACGTTTCGCAGTGGCCAGCCTTACCCGGACAGGATTCACGCCGCGGGTGGTCTGGATCGACGTCGAACCCCGGCCCGCCCAGCCCTGGCCCACGGCCACTGCCCTGCAGCAGCGCGAAAACCGATATGTCATCGAGGGCCTGATGCGCGGCCTGCGGGATGCCCGCTTCTCCTATGGCGTCTATTCCTTCGCCTCCGGCTGGGCAAGCATTACCGGTTCTTGGCGGCTGCCCGGCGTGCCCGTCTGGGCCACGGCCGGCCGTCTCGATTTCCCCTCCGAGGCCCTCGATCTCTGCCGCAAGCCCAGCTTCTCCGGTGGGCGTGTGTACCTGTCACAGTGGTACGACGACGTCCGGGACTACGACCTGACCTGCGACCCGTACGCGTTCACTCCCCTGCCCGTCCCTGCGTCCGCCTTGTCGCGGTCGACGGCGGACTTTAACGGGGACTGGAACACCGACATCCTGGCCCGGGTCACGGCCACCGCAGAGCTGCGGATGTACTCGGGGACCGGGCACGGCGGCAGGCTTCCCGGCCAGCGCATCGGTACCGGCTGGAACGGTTTCAACGCACTTGAGACCCCTGGCGACTTCAACGGCGACGGCCCGCTGGACGTGCTTGCCCGTGAGACGGCCACCGGCAACCTCTGGCTCTACCGCGGCAACGGCACCGGCGGATTCCTGGCCCGCGTTAAGGTGGGCATCGGCTGGAACATCTTCAGCGCCATCATTGGGCCGGGTGACTTCAACGGCGACCAGCGCGTCGACGTCCTGGCGCGTGAAACCGCCACTGGAGCCCTCTGGCTGTACCGCGGCAGCGGCACCGGAGGATTCCTGCCGCGCGTCAGGGTGGGCACCGGGTGGAACGTCTTCAATGCCCTCGTGGGCCCCGGCGACTTCAACGGCGACGGTGCCGTGGATGTGCTGGCACGGGAAACAGCCACCGGCCTGCTGTGGCTGTACCCCGGCAGCGGTACCGGCGGCTGGCTCCCCCGCGTCAGGGTAGGCGTCGGATGGAACGTCATGACCGCCGTCGTCAGCCCCGGTGATTTCAACGGTGACCGCACCGCTGACGTGCTGGCGCGTGACGCCGCCGGCGTGCTGTGGCTCTACCCCGGCAGCGGCGCCGGCACCTTCCTTTCACGTGTGCGGGTGGGGGCAGGCTGGAACGGGCTCGCCCCGCTCTTCTGAGCACGTTGCGGCGGCATGGTCCGTTAGAGGCACCTGGGCTGGAAGGCGGGGTCGGCGGGACCGGCCGTCATCCCGAGAGCGTTGGCAACGAGCTGCCGGACCACGGGGTCGCTGGGAGTCTGGTCGTGTCCGATCAGATCGGCCGGGCACTTGTCCTGGATGGTGATGTTGGTGACCTGCCTCGCCGGACCTGAGAGGAACTGGCTTTGGTAGGGAGTGACCACCTCGTCGTGCGTGGTTGAAATCACGGTGTAGGCAGGACCTGCCACCGTGTCTCCGATGGAGTTCAGTTTCTGCAGGAACGCCGATCCTGCCTGCTGGTCTGCGCACGCGGCGCAGGCGAAACCGGCGGAACCGGCCACCGGCGGCACGACGTCCGGCGGCGGGGCAATTACTCCCTGCGTTCCGTGGTTGGAGGGTGCGATTCCCACGAGCTGGTTGACCTTTTTGGCCCCGCCGAGGAATCCCATATAGTAGCGCGGCATCATTCCACCCTGGCTGTGTCCCACCAGGTTCACCTTCTTTGCCCCCGTCGCAGCCAGCACCGCATCAACGAACGGGGCGAGCTCCCGGGCGGAGTCGGCTACGGGTGCCGTGGCGTCCACTCCGTTGGTTTCGCCGTAGTTAAGGGCGAAGACGCAGTACCCCGCGTTCTTGAGGTACGGAGACATGGTGACCCAGTTCTTCGCCATGTTCTCGAAGGTCCCGGGAACCAGGATCACCGGATAGGGGTGGGCCGCCGACGGCTTGCAGGACCAGTCATTGGCTCCGGGAGGAGAGACATCGATGGCGTCGGCCTGGGCGGGCAGCGCACCGAGGCAGCCGGCAAGGAGCGCGACGGCGGCTATTGAGACAGTTTTCTTGAGCAGCGACATGGAAACCTCTTCGTTTTGCGTGTCTGCGGGACGTGCGCCGGCCAGAATGGCCACGGTGAGGGTGTGACCTAGATCATGGGGCGGCCTTTCGAGCGTAGGCAGCCCGCATGCCTGCCCACATGCCCTTTGCACTTCTGTGCATGCATTCAGCCCGGCCGCCGCTGGTCCTGACCAAAGGCGATCGGCCTCCCAGGCCGCTAAGTTACTGACGAGTACGCGTGTGGCGTGGGAGGACCTGCACGGGAGGACCTGGCGAGAGCAACCCGGCTACGTGCACGAATGTTCAGGAGCCGCTTCCCCGGGACACTGCTGAAGCCAGTCTTTAGGGGCAGCGGATTGTGCTGCCTGCCGCCGGCGTTTCGCGTCCAGAGATGCCGAAGCTGGCTCCAGGCGTGCTGAGACCGTGGAGCCAGCCTTTTCGGCAAGTGCCCCTCGAGATGAAGGCTGTTCAAGCCTCCCCCCAACAAGGTTTGAAGAACACTTGCGAGACACAGGCTATGCGCATGCCGGGACGCAAGCAACGGTTCCGGCTAACTGGCCCGGCGTTTCCGCTGGAGAAGAGTGCCGCCGTCGTTCGCCCAGCCGATGACCACCTTGCAGGCAGGCATTCCTATACCCATCTCATTGAGGGGTCATGCACCCCGCTGATAGCAATGTTTTCCCAAGTCCTGCACCCCACAGTGGTTGCGCGGGGCAACGACAACGCACTGTCGGCCCCGCAAGGCATGAAGTCCCCGGTGATCACAACGCTCCGGGAACGGCCTGGGTATCGATGACCGGGGGCCGCGGGGCCTTTTCGGCCCCTAAACGAAGGAGGCGCAGACAGATGTCGCAGGAATCTACAAACACAGGCGGGGTATCCCGCCGTACGCTCTTGCGGCTGGGGGCAGCCGGAGGAGCCGGCGCCGCGCTCGTCGCGGCGCAGGGCTGGGCTGGCCCGCTGCTCGCCCAGAAAGGTCTGCTCTCGCCGGACGGTGCTTTCGCTGCCACGTCAACGGCGCTTGGCGACCTGATCTTCTATATCGAGGCCTTCCCGACCAGCCCGCTGATCATCGCCCCGTTTACCGACAAGCTGACTATTCCCAAGGCCCTGGCCCCTGTACCCAAGGTGGGCGACAGCTTTGTGAAGGGCTACAGCGAGTGGAACGAACCGCCAGGCCCGGGCCAGGGCCAGCAGAGTTCCTTTAAGAATGAGCAGCACCAGATCTGGCCGAACAAAGTGGGCTATCCGGACCCGCTCGTCTATAAGATCGACCTGCTGTTGCGGCAGCACGCGTTCACCACCTCGCAGGTGCTGCCGATCGACGCAAACGGCCGCCCGACAGTCTCGTTTGACGATAAGGGCAAGACGTACCCTGCGGGCACCAAGCGGACTTTGCCGCAAAGCACGATCTATGGCTTCAACGGGACCTTCCCCGGACCCATGATCAACGCCGAATACGGCAGGCCGGCGCTGGTCCGCTTCGAGAACCACTTGGACGAGAACCCGCTCAACCTGGATCGCCAGGACTTCGGTTCCCCGGACTGGTCCTTCCTGACCCACCTGCACAACGGCCACACGGCACCGGAGAGCGACGGCAACCCGCACTACTCCATGACCAGCGGGCCCAAGTACGAGGGCTACCTGCCGAAGACGTTCTGCGACAACCTGTATCTGAACTGGCCCGCCGGTGGAGATGACCGCGAGAAGCAGAGTTTCTTCTGGTTCCACGACCACCGCATGGACCACACAGGTTCAAATGTTTACAAGGGCATGGTGGGGCTGTACCCGATCTATGACCCGAAGAACGGCATGGACATGGGGGACGAGCGGAAGGGGCTGCGCCTACCGGGCGTCCGGAAGGACAACCCGGACGGATCATTCGACGTGGACTACGACGTCCCGCTCGCCTTCTACGACTGCCGGCTCGACGACGGCGTGACCACGCACAAGGACATCCACGATGTGCAGGGCGAGTTCCCAGCCGCGAAGAACCCGGCGAAGCACCCGGAGTGGTGGGGGAAGACCTTCTACAAGCACTTCCCAAGCCATGGGTTTGTGGGCGACATCTTCACCGTCAACGGCACGGCCAGCCCGGTGATGGAGGTGAAGCGGCGCAAGTACCGCTTCCGTTTCCTGGACGCCTCCATTGCCCGGATCTACGAGTTCAAGCTGATGAGCTCCACGAAGGGACCGAAGTCCGCCGTCTCGCTCGGATACAAGGGTGATGAGCTCGAGGGCCAATACCGGATCCCCGACGCGCAGCAGTGCATGGAGTTCACCCAGATTGCCTCGGACGGCGGGCTCCTTCCGTTCCCGGTCAAGCGCAGTTCCTTCGAGCTGTGGCCCGCGAAGCGCCGCGAGGTGGTCATCGATTTCAGCCGCTACCAGGACGGCACGCCCACCACCAAAGGCGACGTCATCTACTTGACCAACGTCATGAAGATGCCCAACGGGCGGATGTGGTCCAACTCGTCCCGGTTCACGCCCGATCCGAACTACAAGGTCCCGGTGCTCAAGTTCGTGATCGGTGACGATGCGCCGGATGACAGCGTCATTCCGACCAAAATGCGTGACCTTCCGCCGCTGCCCAGCAACTGGCAGACCATGCTGGACAACCGGCTGATCTTCGAGGTGGAGCGCGGCGCCGCTGGCGGCGAGACGGAATGGCTCATCAACGGCAAAGAATTCGAACCCCACACGGTGGCCACCAGCAAGAAGAACAGGGCCGGCCGCTCACCCCTCGCCCAGCAAAAGAAGGGCAGCTTCAACCTTTGGGAGATCCGCAACGGCGGCGGCGGCTGGGTGCATCCCTTCCATCTGCACATGGAGGAGCACCGGACCGTCATGCGGAACAACAAGGACGTGACGAAGGGAAATCCCTCGCACCCGGACGACGTCTCGCGTGAAGACCTGGTGGCTCTCGATCCTGGCGAGTCGGTGATCATCTACCGCGGATTCCGGGACTTCGTGGGACCGTACGTGGCGCACTGCCACAACCTGGCGCACGAGGACCACGCCATGATGTTCGGCTGGGAGATCACACCGTAACCGTCCCGGCTCCGGCAGTAGGAGAAACGGCCGGGGCTTGTCCACCAGATGAGCCCCGGCCCCAACAACCAATGTGCGACAACCGATATGCGAGGTAACCGGAGATGACCGAGAAAACGATGTCCGGCAGTTCCGTCGACGGGCACAGCATTGCCGCCCCCGCGCGGCAGGCCGTACCCTGGCTCACGGTTCTGCCGCTGGCTGCGGTCATGGCCTACGCTGACGGATTCTGGATGGTGTCGCTGCGCGGAGCAGTCGGGGCAATCGAACGCACGCAGGAGCCATTCGCCAGCTGGCTTCGCGAGTCCACAGCCACGCTTCCAGTTTTCGTGTTGGCCGTGCTGGCAGCCGTCACGCTGGCAATGCGCTGGTTCGGACCAGCGCTCTCCAGGCCCAGTAAGTTCATTGCCACGGGCCTCCTGATCGCCGCGGCAGGCACCCTCGCAGGGATGGCCCAGCTTGCCGTTAACTCTGCGTGGGACTATGCCCTGCAGCATCGGCTCATGGGCGCCATGCACCACGCGGCCACCGGCAGTTCGGTGTCCGATCTCGACCAGGCGTCACTGACGGTGCAGCTGGTCTCCATCGCCTATGGCAGCGGAATATTGCTGGTCACCAACGTCGTGCTCACCGGCTGGGTGGTGGCGATGCGCGGCGGCCGGATGGATATCAGCCGGGCCCAACGGCGGCCGGCGCGAACTGCGCCGATCGGCCTCAGCAGGCTGCTTGTGGCCGTGGCGCTTTTCGGCAGCGCGGCCATCCACGGGGCTGTCATACCCGGGCACCTTGACCACTGGGCCCCGGCCGGCGCCTTCTTCCTCGTCCTGGCCTTGGCCGAGCTTATCCTTGGCCTGCGCATGCTCGGCCGGCACCACCGCGGTGCACTCCCGGCCGTCGCAGCGGCCTCGGCAGTCCCACTGGCGCTGTGGCTGTGGTCCCGCACGGCCGGACTCCCCTTCGGACCCGAAGCCGGTGTCCCCGAACTTGTCGGCCTGGCCGATATCGCTGCCTGCATCCTTGAGCTCGCCACCCTGGTGGTCGCCATCGTCCTGCTCCGCGGCGGTAATGCACTGCCCGGCAGAAAGGGCGCCACCGCAGCACGTCCCCCGGCATCAGCACACCTCCGCTCCATCACGGCGCTTGCTGCAATCGCCGTCGGCGTACTCGGGATGGCAGGCACCGTGCCGGGGTGGTTCGGCGAAGCAGGAAGCGCGTCTGACATCTCGCATAGCGCCCATCCGTGACGTGAGCCGGCCCCAACCGGGCGCCCCGCCCCGCCGAAGCATTTAGTCCCGCTCCGCTAGGTCCTTCGTGAACGCCAGGGGCCCGATGGTTTCCGGATCGGCGGCCAGGTCGAAGTGTGGCGTGTAGCCGGTGTTCAGGTACAGGTGTTTGGCCTCGGGCTGGCGCGGCCCGGTGGTGAGGTAGACCCTGCCGTACCCGCGCGCGCCGGCCAGCCGTTCCAGCTCGGCCAGGACCCGGCGGGCCAGCCCGCGCCGCCGGTGCGCCGAGTGGGTCCAGATCCGCTTGAACTCGGCAGTCCGGGCGTCGTAGCGGCGGAAAGCTCCGCCGGCCACGGACTCGCCGTTCTCCCGGATGATCAGCAACGCCCCGTCCGGAGCCTGGAACTCTGCGGCCGGGTATCTGTTCAGTTCCTCGGCGGCCGAGCCCCGGCCGAACAGGTCCCCGTAGCGGGAGTCGTACTCGACGGCGAGCTCGTCCAGCAGCGGCCGGACGCGCGCGTCGTCCATGGGCAGTTCCAAGACAGCGAGTCCCCCCGCGTCCGCTGACGCGGACGGCGGTGGGGACTGGGGCGGGGCAGTTTCCATGGTCAGGCCTTTCCGACGGCGGCAATAGCGGGACGTGAAGGAGCGGTACGTGAGGTCGCGGGACGTGGCGGACGAAGCCCGGCGATTACGGTGAGGATTCTCCTGGCCAGGGCATCATTTTCGCGGAAGGGCGCGGCGTTTGTCCCCGGGCGGGCGAACGCACCCGCGCCCCAGCCGGAGGTCCCCGGCCCCACGCCGAACATCCTGCCCTGGGCATCCCCTTCGCGGCCCACGAGCTCGTGCGCGGCGGAGACGAGGAGCCGCCCCGTTGAATGCGCGCCGTCGGACGTCAGCAGGTGCTGCTCGGTGCCGACACCCGCGGCGTGCAGTGACCGGAGCAGCGGATTGGCGGACCGTGCCACGGATGGAGCCGGGAGTCTGGCCTCGATGAAGGCCCTGGCCCGTACCGTCACGTCCGACTGCGACGACGTTGCCACGAAATAGCCTGTCGCCTCATCCGCGGCCACGTCCAGGCCCGGCCCCAGGAACTGCAGCAGCCCGGCCCGGTGAAGCGCCAGCATCTCGCGCAGCCGCCGCGGCGGAGGCCCGGAATCCACGAAGCTGAAGAAGCCGTGCCACCAGCCCTGGACCTCCTGCTGGGAGCGTGCGTTCAGCCGTTCGGGCGGGACGATCCGTCCCAGTTCCATGTAGACCTTGAGGAGCGCTATGAACAGCGCCAAGGTTTCCGGATGGTCGAGGCCGGTCCGCAGCTCGAGGTCGTGGCCGATGTAGCCGGCCACCGCATCCTGGACCTCCCGGTGGCCGGCGAACTGCCGCCCGCCGAAAGGCCGGTCCAGCCGCTCAAGGTCCAGGTGCAGGGCCGCATCGGGGACGGCCGCCGCCACGAGGTCCCGGCGGCCGCTGCTGTACCAGTCGAGGTCGGAAAACCGGGCCGAGAACTCGGTCCAGCCCATGCTGACCCGTTCCGGGCTGCCGGTAAACAGCTCACGGTAGTAGCCATGGCCGGCGTCCTTGGCGATGAGCGGCCACAGCTGGGTACGGAAATCCAGCTCGCCGTGGCGCGCCAGCAGCGCCTGGACGGCTCCGGCCGTGAAAAACCGCGGATCTCCGGCCGGCTCGCCGCGCAGGGCTGAGCTGATCTTGGAATGGTAGGGCACGCCGCGCCGCGATCCCGCCCACAGCCGGGGCTCGGCCCCGGACGGAACGTAACGGAGGCCGCCGTCGGACATCTCTTCAAACCGGCCTCCGCGGCCTTCCATCAGCAGCACCAGCAGGTCAACGAACGCGAGTCCCATGCCGGAGACGATGACGTCCTGTCCCGCGGTAATCGGTGAGTAGTCGACGTCGGTGGTATAGCTGGGTGCCGCATGGAACCCGCCGTGCCGGGCGGCGAAACCTGTCCAGCCGGCCGACCGGGCATCCGGCTGGGAGTCCGTATGGCCCAGCGCCGCGATGACGACGTCGGCGTGCAGCGTGCCGCCGCCGGCCAGCCGCACGCCGTACCGCGCGCCGTCGGGTTCCACACCCACTGCTGTGTCCCGGTGGACCGTGACACTGACATCGCCGCCGAGCGCTCGGACAGCCCGGCGGAAGAACCACTCGAGGTATTTGCTCTGCAGCTGGCGGGTGGGAAACGTGGTCCCCGACAGCGAGCGCAGCTGCCCCAGCAGGGCAGGTGGCAACGCGGGAACGTCAGTGATGGAGCCACCGAGCACTCCTACCGCCCATTCGGCCAGGCCCGGGCCGTCAGCCGGCGGCCCATCGCACTGCACCGAGGAGTCGGTGAACATGGTGACGTCCGCGGCGGCCGAGTTCAGCATGAGTCCGGGGTGCTGGCCGAAGCGCCAGATCCTGCCGGACCCGGGCTCGTAGGGTTCCACGACGTGGATGTCTAGAGGGACGTCCGCCAGCTCGGGCCGGTTCGCGGCGAGCCGCTCCAGGATACCTGCGGTGCGCGGACCGCCGCCGAGGAAGACGACGGAAGGGTTCTGCGCTGGCATCGGCACTCCTGATCGGGACGGCTTGGGAGCCTCAGGCTAGGGTGCAAAACCGGCCCGGGTCGAGGGGCGGGTAACGGCTGTTCACCCCGCGTAACGGCGCGTAAATCAGCGCAAGAATTCGTCTCATGACGCCCCGCTAAGCCGGATGAACGAATGCAACCAGGCGCTTTGCCGGAGGTTCCCGGCGGACCTAGATTGGCAGCCAACCGACCCCCGAAAACACCAACTGGAAGAAGCGAGGTGGCGCATGAGTTCAGCAGCAACCAAGGTGTCGCAGTCCGCACCGGAGCCGGCGTCCGCCGCACCCGGAACCGCGGAGGCCGCCGCCGGCACGGCCGGAAGGGTTCCCGGACCAACGAAACCCGGCCCACGGAAACCCGCCACCGACTACGCCGACTACTCCCTCGTCTCGGCGCCCCGGCCGTGGCGCTGGGTGGGGACGGCCGTCGTCGCACTGGGCCTTGCGGCGGTGGCCTGGTCCCTGGCGACTAACCCGCGCTGGGAGTGGGACGTGGTGGGGCAGTGGTTCACCGCCCAGTCCGTGGTGAAGGGCCTCCTGGAGACGCTCAAGCTCACCGCAATCTCCGGCGTGCTCGGGTTTGTCCTGGGCTTCATCCTGGCCCTCATGCGGCTCTCCGCCTCCCCGCTGCTGTTGTCCGTGTCCTGGACGTTCTCGTGGATCTTCCGGTCCACCCCGCTCCTGGTCCAGATGCTGCTTTGGTACAACCTGGGGTATCTCTACGAGAAGATCAGCCTGGGCATCCCGTTCACGGACATCCGCTTCTTCGAGGTCCAGACCACCACACTGATCAGCCAGTTTGCGGCAGCAGTGCTCGGTCTGACCCTGAACCAGGCAGCCTACTCAGCGGAAATCATCCGCGGCGGCATCCTGTCCGTGGATCAGGGGCAGCTCGAAGCGGCAGCCGCGCTGGGCATTCCGGCCTGGCGCCGGTCCACCCGGATCGTGCTGCCGCAGGCGATGCGCGCCATCCTTCCCACTGCCTTCAACGAGATCATCGGCCTGGTCAAGGGCACCTCCATCGTGTACGTCCTGGCCTATTCGGAGCTGTTCTACACGGTCCAGGTGATCTACAACCGCACGCAGCAGGTCCTGCCGCTGCTCTTGGTGGCCACCCTCTGGTACGTGGTGATCACCTCGGTGCTCAGTGTTTTCCAGTACTACATCGAGCGGCACTACTCCAAGGGCGCGGTGCGCACCCTGCCGCTCACCCCGCTGCAGAAGGCACGGAAATTCTTCGCCACCCATGCCCCCGTAAGGAGCCTCCGATGAGCACCGCCACCGCTGCACCCGAAACCACCCGCGGGCTCGTGGAGATCACGAAAGTCCGCAAGGCCTTCGGTGCCACCGAAGTGCTGAAGGGAATCTCCCTGACCGTTGAGCCCGGCGGCGTGGCGGTGATCGTGGGACCCTCCGGCTCGGGCAAATCCACCCTGCTGCGGACCATCAACCACCTGGAAAAGGTGGACGGCGGGTTCATTGCGATCGACGGCGAACTGGTGGGCTACCGGGTCCGCGGGAACAGGCTCCACGAACTCCGCGAAAAGGACATCCTGAAGCAGCGCACCGAAATCGGCATGGTGTTCCAGAACTTCAACCTGTTCCCGCACCTGACCGCCCTGGAAAACGTGGCCGAGGCCCCAGTGGTGGCCCAGGGCCGGTCCAAGGCGGAAGCCCGCGAGCGCGGCCTCGAACTGCTGGACCGGGTGGGGCTCAAGGACCGTGCCGGGGCCTATCCGCGGCAGCTCTCCGGCGGCCAGCAGCAGCGGGTGGCCATTGCCCGGGCGCTCGCGCTGGATCCCAAGATCCTGCTCTTCGACGAGCCCACGTCCGCCCTCGACCCGGAACTGGTCAACGAGGTCCTCGACGTGATCCGCGAACTCGCCAAGTCCGGGACCACCCTGATCATCGTCACGCACGAGATGGGCTTCGCCCGCGACGTCGCCGACACCGTGGTGTTCATGGACCAAGGCCAGATCGTGGAACAGGGCGCCCCCAAGGACATCTTCACCAACCCGCAGGAAGAACGGACCCGGAGCTTCTTCTCCAAGGTCATCGAACCCGCTTTCAACATCTAAGGAACTCCCATGGGACTCTTTCCCCGCCAGTCCGCAGCCAAGCAACGCGCCGGAGCCCGAACCCGCGCTCTTCCGGTGCGTCCCGCCGTCGTGCTTCTCAGTGCCGCGGCGCTCATCGGCGCCGCTGCGGTGTCCGGCTGTTCCGATCCGGGGGCGGCAGCCGCCGGTGCCGGCGCTTCGGGCCAGAACCCGGCGACGACGGCGGCACGCAACGGGGTGGTCTACAACACCTCTCCGGACCAGCAGCGGATCAGGGCGAAAAAGATCGACGAGCTGGCCGCGAAGGTTCCCGCGCTGATCGGCAAGGACGGCAAGCTGACCGTGGCCACCACGGCCGGCTCCATTCCGCTGTCCTTCCACGCCACGGACGACAAAACGCCGATCGGCTCGGAGCTGGATATCGCGCAGCTGGTGGCGGACAAGCTGGGCCTGGACCTCGACATCCAGGTGACGTCCTGGGAAAACTGGCCGCTCAAGACCCAGTCCGGCGACTTCGAGGCGGTGTTCTCCAACGTGGGCATCAACAAGGACCGGGTGAAGCTGTTCGACTTCGCCAGCTACCGGGCCGCGTACATGGGGTTCGAGGCCAAGAAGACCTCCTCCTACGACATCAAGGGCGCGGACGACATCTCCGGCCTGAAGGTTTCCGTGGGCTCCGGCACGAACCAGGAAAAGATCCTGCTGGCCTGGAACAAGGAGCTCGAAGACAAAGGCAAGGCGCCGGCCACCCTGCAGTACTACTCCTCGGACGCTGACACCATCCTCGCGTTGTCCTCCGGCCGGACCGACCTGAACATCGCGCCGTACCCGTCCACGGTGTACCGGGAAAACACCCGTGACGACCTGAAGATCGTGGGCAAGGTCAACGCCGGCTGGCCCTCCGAGACCCTCGTGGCGGCCACCACGCTGAAAGGCAACGGCCTGGCCCCGGCCATCACGGCGGCGCTGAACTCGGCCATCAAGGACGGTTCCTACGCCAAGGTGCTGGACCGCTGGGGCCTGTCCGAGGAGGCCCTGCCGGAGTCCAAGACCGTCACCGAGGCAACGTTCAAGGCCGCGGCATGAAGTTCCAGGTCCTCGACATCATCCCCCACCTGAAAAACCCGCTCACCGGAGGGATCGTCTCGACGGCGGACCGGCTGAACCAGGTGGTGCAGACGGCCCGGCGCGCTGAGGAACTCGGGTATGACAGCTTCTCGGTGGGCGAACGGCACGCCGGAGAGTTCATCTCGTCTTCCCCCACCACGGTGCTGGCTGCCATCGCCGCCGTCACCCGCAGGATTAGGCTGCAGAGCGGGGTGACGGTCCTGTCCGTGCTCGACCCCGTGCGTGTGGCCGAGGACTACGACACGATCGACCAGCTGAGCCGGGGACGGCTTGAGCTGGTGATCGGCAAAGGCAACGAGGTGCTGCAGTACCCGTTGTTCGGCCTGGATCTGGCCGACCAGTGGGACCTGCTGGCCGAGAAGTACTCGCTGCTGCGTCGGCTCTGGCGCGAGGAGGGCGTCACGTGGTCCGGCCGCTTCCGCGCCCCGTTGGCCGAAACCACCACCACGCCGCGCCCGTTTGCCGGCGCGCCCCGGGTGTGGCACGGCTCCGCCACCACGCTGACCTCGGCCGGGCTGGCGGCCCAATGGGGGGATCCGCTGTTCACCGCGAACGCCATCCAGCCGCGTGAGAACTACAAGGTGCTCATCGACCACTACCGCGAGGAATACGAGTTCCACGGCCACGACCCCCGGCACCAGTACCTCGGCTCCGGCAGCGGCGCGGGCGGCGTCTTCCTTGCGGACACCACGCAGGAAGCCAAGCGCCAGTTCGGCCCGGTGTATGAGGCGCTGACCGCCAACCGCAACGTCCCGGGCAACAACTCGCCGTTCCGGGACATTGACCACGCTGTGGCGGAGGGCCCTGCCCTCGTGGGCAGCCCGGAGCAGGTGATCGACAAGATCCTCAGCTACCACGGGCTTTACGGTCACGACCTGCAGTCCATCTCCCTGCCAACCACCCTTCCGTTCGGGCAGCAGCTGGAGATCCTCGAGCGGTTTGCGCTCGAGGTCATTCCTGCCGTCCGGGCCGCAGCTCCCACGAGTTTGTGGGAACCAGCCGATCCGTTCGGTGGCCGTCCCAAGTCCGCGGGAGCCACCGAGCCGGACGCAGCCTCAGCAGTCAGCGCCGACCACGACGACCACAGGAGCGACCATGCCCACGTCTACGCACACTGAAACGAACGGCTGGTCGAGCTTGTCGAGACCGGATCTCGACATGGAGGACGACGGCGGCAGCGTCACCGTCGTGTTCGGTCCGATCGCGGAACGGGACGGACTCAACCTCACGGCGGGGGACGCCGTCGTCGAACTGGCCAAGCGCGGCGGTGAGTACATCGTCCGGCCCCGGCACCCGGAGAACCCGCTGCTCAACCAGTACCGCGGCTTCAACCGCGCCGTGAACCTGCCCTGCGCTTACACAGACCTCGCCACCTGCCCGCTGCCGCCAGCCGAAAACCGGCTGCCCGTGGCCATCGAGGCCGGAGAGCAGACCCCCTACGAAAGGCAGGACCAGCAGTGAGCACTCCCCCGATTCCGGCCCGGCCGGGTTTTCTTGCCCTGGAGCTCGACGGCGACGGCGCCCACCCCGCCGCCTGGCGCAAGGCGCGGCACACTCCAGCTGAACTGCTGGACGGAACCCGGATCCGGGCCACGGTGCTGGCCGCTGAATCCGCCGGCTTCCATGTGGCGACCTTCGCGGATGGCGCCGTGCCCGGCGGCACCGGAATCACCGGCCAGCTGAACGCCCTCCAGCGCGCGGCCTTTTCCGGACCGGTGACAAGCTCCATCATTGTGGTGCCGGAGGTGGACACCGTCTACACCGAGCCTTTCCACGTCTCCACGCAGCTGGCAAGCCTCGATTACGTGTCGGGCGGGCGTGCCGGCTGGCTGGTTGCCGCCTCGGACAGCGCGGCAGACGCCGCCGCCGTCGGGCGCCAAACCGTCAGCGGCGCCGGACTGGGGCGGGAGGCCGCGGACTCCATCGAGGTCAGCCGCCGGCTCTGGGACTCCTGGGAGGACGACGCGGTGATCCGCGACGTCGCCACGGGACGGTACCTGGACGTCGACAAGCTGCACTATGTCGATTTCGAAAGCGCGGGCGGCTTTGAAAGCGGGGCCGACGCCGTGGGTGCAACGTACTCCGTCAAGGGTCCCTCGATCATTCCCCGGCCGCTCCAGGGGCAACTGCCAGTGGTGGTGCCGGCAGGCCTGCTGGCTTCGGGCCGGCTGTCCGCCGGGGCAACGGATGCCCTGCTTGTTTCGGCGCCCACGCCTGACCTGCTGGCTGCCGAGGTGGCCGAAGCCCGCAGCGCTTTGGCCGCCACAGCGGGTGGCGCCTCTGCCGTGATTGCCGAGCTCGACGTCGTCCTCGATGCCCGCGGCCAGGCCGCGGAAGGGCGGCTCGCGGAGCTAAACGCGCACACCCCATGGGAGAGCACCCGGGCCCGGTTCGTCGGCACCGCGCCGGAGCTGATCGAGCTGCTGACCACGCTTTTGGAAACGGCCGACGGCGTGCGCCTGCACCCGGCGGTCCTTGACGTGGACCTCGAGGAACTGGCACAGCTGGTCCTTCCCTCGCTGCGGCGCCGCGGCGTGCTGGCGCCGGTGCAGCCGGACACCACGTTCCGCCAGTTGCTCGGTCTGCAACGCCCTGCCAGCCGCTACGCCACCGCGCGCCATGGCGCAGATTCCGTCCTCGCAGGCCCGGCCGCAAGCTCCACCGCACACCAGGGAGAGAACAATGACTGACACATCCATCGGCAGCGGCTTTATGCCGTCCGGCCAGCTGCAGCTCGGCATCTTCTTCCAGGGCGTGAACTCCGGGACCATCTGGAAGTCGCCGCAATCAGGATCGCAGACGGACTTCGAATCGTTCCGCCGCATTGCCCAGACCGCCGAGCGCGGCCTGTTCGCCGCCTTTTTCCTGGGCGAGGGGCTGCGGCTGCGCGAGCACCTCGGCCGCCCGCACGCACTGGACGTGGCAGGCCGGCCCGACGCCCAGACCATGCTCGCGGCCCTCGCCTCGGTGACCTCGCACATCGGACTCGTAGCCACCCAGAACACCACGTACAACGATCCCGCGGACCTCGCCCACCGGCTGTCCACCCTGGACCTGCTCTCCGGCGGACGCGCGGCCTGGAACGTTGTCACCACGGACAACGCCTGGACCGGGGCCAACTTCCGCCGCGGCGGCTACCTGGACCACGCGGACCGCTACGTCCACGCCGAGGCGTTCGTGGAAACGGCCAAGAGGATCTGGGACTCCTGGGAGGAGGGTGCCGTGGCCGCCTCCCCCGCCGCTGAATCCTGGTCTGCTCCCGGTTCTGCCCGGCCCGTGCACCATGAAGGCCAGCACTACTCTGTGGACTACCGGCCCAAGCTGCCGCGGAGCGCCCAGTACAGGCCGGTGCTGTTCCAGGCAGGCGATTCGCCGGACGGGCGCGACTTCGCGGCGCGGCAGGCAGACGTCATCTTCTCTGCCCACCCCAAGTTTGACGACGCCCTCAACTTCCGCCGCGACATCGTGGAACGCACACTCAAGGCGGGCCGCGGCGCCAACGACGTCAAGATCATGCCGGCCAGCGAATTCATCCTCGCACCCACGCCGCAGGAGGCACGGGAGAAGAAGGAGTGGGTGCGGAGCCTGCAGATCGGCCCGCAGCAGGCCATCGCCTACCTTGAACAGTTTTGGGGGCGGGAGCTTCAGGAGTTTGATCCGGACGGCCCCCTGCCGGAGATCGATCCGGTGGTGGAGGAGACGTCCGAGACCCGCGGCAGCGGCTTCCACGGCGCCAAGGCACGGCAGCTGGCGGACCAGTGGCGGGCCGAGGCGAAGGAAAAGGGCCTCACCATCAGGCAATTTGTCTCCGCGAAAACCAGCCGCGTTGACGCCACCTTTACCGGCTCCTACACGGAGGTGGCTGACCGGCTGGTCGACTACGCACGCACGGGCGCCGTGGACGGGTTCAACATCTCACCGTGGCTGATCCCCACGGGCCTGGACGACATCGTCAACCACCTCGTCCCTGCGCTGCAGGAACGGGGCGTCTACCCCACCCAGTACGCCGGAAGCACCCTGCGGGAGAACCTGGGGCTGGCATCCCCGGTCCGCCAGGACGCCGGCGTCGCGCAGGAGGTGTAAGAACGTGCGCAGCACCGGGCCGGACGCCACCGGGAACGACGTGCAGGCCGGAGGCCGGGCCGCGGGCTGGACGACGGCAGGCGGCAAACAAACCGACACCTCAGCCGGCACCATCCGGCTCCAGCTGACGGTCTGGGAGCAGATGCTCTGATGCTCGACGGTTGCTCCGCTACTGTCGCTTTTGCCCAACAAAAAGGCGGTGACGGAGCAGCCGATGGGCACCCCGTCGACTGCTCCGTAACTGCCGTTTTGGCGCGGGATAAGGGCAGTTACGGAGCAACCGATGAAAGGTGAGGCTACTTCTTGGGCAAGCCGGCCGGGTTCAGTTCTGACTTCTGCACGGCTTCGGCGGAGAGGCCCCAACGGTCCAGGATCTTGGCGTAGCTGCCGTCCTGGATCAGGTGGTTCAGTCCGGCCTGGGCGGCGGCCGCGAAGCCGTTGCCCTTCTTGGTGGTGGCGGCAATGCTGGCCTTCAGCGGCCAGCCGCCGTCCACCAGGCCCACCAGCTTCGTCTTGGCATCGCTGGCCGCCTTGTACGCTGCGGTGGCATTCGGCCCGAACGTCAGGTCCGCCCGGCCGGACTGCAGGGCCAGGTTCGAGGCGGAGTCGTCGTCGTAGTACTGGAATTCGACCGGCTTGAGCCCCTTCGCCTTGTTCTCCTCGTCCCAGCGCAGCAGGATGGACTCCTGGTTGGTGCCCGAGCCCACGATGACGCGCTTCCCGGCCACGTCCGCGGCGGATTCAACTTTGGTCACGCCGCTGTCGCTCTTGGCGTAGAACCCCAGCTTGTCGTCCCGGTAGCTCGCGAAGTCGTATTTGAGCTTTCGTTCCTCGGTGACGGTTACGTTGGACAGCACGGCCTCGTACTTGCCCGACTCAACGCCGAGCGGCCAGTCCGCCCAGGCCGTGGGAACAATGTCCGCTTCCAGCCCCAGGGTCTGTGCCAGCGCGACGGCGATGTCCACCTCGTTGCCCACCGGCGTCTTGTTGTCGGTGGCGTACACCGCCAGGGGCGGTGCGAACGGGCTGACCGCCACCGTCAGCTTTCCGTCTTTCTTGATGGCCTCCGGAACAAGGGCGGCGGCCGCCGGGTCAACGGTGACGGGGACGCGGTCCTGCTGCGGGGAAAGGTTGAAGGTCTTGGCGGCTGACGACGAAGCCGCCGTGGCCGTTCCGGCATTCCCGGCCGCCGCGGCACCGGGGTCGGAGCAGGCGGAAAGTCCCAGCAGAGTGGTGGCTGCCAAGGCGACGCCAACGCCGGGCTTGAGAATGAAACGGGCCATGATTTTCCCCTTGGAAGTGTCGGATGCAATGGTTGTCGCAGCAACTATCCGGCAGCGAAATAGCCGGGTCAAAAGGTTCTGAAACCAAGGGAGACACGGAGTAACGGCGGTTAATCCTGCGTCTGCAGGCGTCATATCCCCTGTCCGGCCGGCAGCAACCGCGTCTAGTCTCGAACTATGAACAATCACTTCACGGACGAACGGGACAGTTACGGCCGGCTCCTGGTTGACAGGGAAGTGTGGCGGCAGGCAACCACGCTGGCCGCCGCCGGGGAGCTGACCGCACGATGGCTGGAAGGCAAGAGCGAATACCAGGCGGGAACGCTTGCCCCGGACTTTGATGACGAAACGCGGCCCATCGCCGGGCAACTGGCCGAGATCAACCGCAGCGGGCTCTTCACGAAGGAGTCCCAGCCGGGACTTGCCGCGGACGCCAGCCATGCGCAGCGGGAGTACGTCACGGGTTTCTGCTCCACGGAGTCGGCCCGGCGCCTCCTGCAGCTTTCCACGCAAACGGAATTTGTTGCCATCGCCCATGCCCCGGGCGAGATGAGCCGCGCGTCCATTCCCGTGACGCTCGACGGCGAGGACGTAGCCACCGTCCTGGGGACCAGCGAGAGCCCCATCGAGGCGGAGCAGATCCGGGACTGGGCGGAGGAGAGCAACGAAACGCTCGCCCTCGTCCTGGCGGATTCCTGGTACGTCGAACTGCTCGATCCGGTATGGGGACGGAACCAGCGCCTCCTGCCTGCGGTCCTGGAGACGCTGAGGTCTGCGCCGGAGGATTTTTAACGGTTTACGACCTCCCGTGAACGTCCGCGACCTCCGGTGAATCCCTGCTACGGCGGCCATTGTGGGCGGGTTGAGGCTCTACGTAATCTCAGTCCAACACCCCCCAACAAACCCCCGAAGGAACACCATGTCGACGTCAAAGGACAATCCGGGGTCCACCCGGATCGCCGCGGGAGAGACCCGCCCCAATCGCCCCCGCCGGCTCAAAATAGGCATCGCCGTTGGCCTGCTGGCCGTCCTCGGCGCAGGCGCCGCAGTGGCCGCCAGCTCGATCCGCAACACTGACACCGCAGCCGCAAACACCGCTGTCACCTCCAGTCCCGCTACGGAACTGAAGCTGGGTTACTTCGGCAATGTCACGCACGCCGCGGCCCTGGTGGGCGTCAATCAGGGCTTTATCAAGGACAACCTGGGCAGCACCAAGCTCTCCACGCAGGTGTTCAACGCCGGCCCGGCGGCCATCGAGGCGCTCAACGCCGGGGCCATCGACGCGACCTACATCGGCCCGAACCCGGCCATCAACTCGTTCGTCAAGAGCAAGGGCGAATCCATCAGCATCATCGCCGGGGCAGCCTCCGGCGGCGCSCAGCTGGTGGTCAAGCCCGGGATTAAGACGCCGGCTGACCTGAARGGMAAGRCGCTGGCATCGCCGCAGCTGGGCGGCACCCAGGACGTGGCGCTGCGCGCCTGGCTGGGCAAGCAGGGTTTCAAGACCAACACCGACGGCGGCGGGGACGTCRMAATCAATCCCACCGAGAACGCCCAGACGCTGAAGCTGTTCCAGGACGGAAAGCTCGACGGCGCGTGGCTGCCGGAGCCGTGGGCCTCCCGCCTGGTGCTCCAGGCCGGCGCGAAGGTCCTGGTCGATGAGAAGGACCTGTGGGACGGGTCGCTGACGGGCAAGCCGGGCGAGTTCCCCACCACCATCCTGATCGTAAACAAAAAGTTCGCCGCCGAGCACCCGCAGACCGTCGAAGGGCTGCTGAAGGGCCACGCCGAAGCGGTCAAGTGGCTCAACGACACTCCCGCCGCGGAAAAGGCCGCCAAGGTCAACGCGGCCCTGAAGGAGGCGGCCGGCAAGGCGCTCCCGCAGGACGTCATCGACCGGTCCCTGAAGAACATCGTGTTCACCGTTGACCCGCTGGCCGGAGCCTTCAACAAGCTGCTGCAGGACGGCGTGGACGCCGGCACCACCAAACAGGCCGACCTCAACGGCATCTTCGACCTCACCACGCTGAACGGCGTCACCGGGCAAAAGACCTCCGCGGCCGGACTCGGCAAGGACTGACCCTCAGGCCAGACCGGCAGTTCCAGTTCAATACAATCCAGTTCAATACAAAGAGGAGATCCGGCGGGAACATTCCCGCCGGATCTCCTCGCTGTTTGTGCTGCACCAGGGGTGAACCAGTCCGCCTGCTGTTCTGAATTCTGCGCCTACAGCGCGCCCTGAAGTTCGTCGAGGACGTAGGACGCCTCGTGGGCCTTCAGCAGATAATGGAAGACAATCGCCGCGGGCGCCGCCTGACTGCCGGTGTATTCCGCCGCCGTCCACGGTCCCCCGGCCACAGCCCCCGCCCAGGCATGGGCCTCGTCCCAGTGGACACCGGCCGGACCGCGCTCGGAAACAAGACGCAGGGCCACCGAAAATCCCACCTCAGCAGGGCCGCCCGAAGCCTGCCGCTGGGCAAAGCCCACGATGTCCACTGACACACCCGGCGTGGTCAAGGACGGCCGGGGCGCCATGGCCGTGGCGGCGCCGTCCAGGCCGCCGGTACCGATGTCCTGACAGGTCAAGGCACACACCTGGTCGCGGAACACAGTCAGTTCCTCGCTGCACTGTGCGCGGATCCTGCGAGCCAAAGCGGTGATCATCGGGACTCCGTTCTTGTCTGTACTTGTGGACCAAACCAACCACTCGGACGGTTAGTCCACAATGCACAAGGACACGGACGGACTCAGGACGCAACACGGCTTAACGAACGGCAGTATGGCGTAAAGAAACGCAGGGCGCAGGCCACCGGCGCAGGCAGCCGGCGGCCGGGATCTAGAGGCGCATTCGTGCCACGAAGCGGAACCTGTCGCCCCGGAAAACCGACCGGGTCCACTCAACAGGACTGCCCTCCGGGTTGAAGCCGAGCCGGTGCACCAGCAGCATCGGGGCCCCCATTTCGACATCCAGCAGCCGGACCTCATCGGGGCCGGCGAGCTTGGTCTCCACCGTGTCCTCCACTTCAATGATGCGGATTCCGTAGTCCTCGCTTAAGGCGGAATACAGCGATCCCCGGGTCTCCACGTTGTGCGCAAGGTCCGGCAGCGCTCCGGCGAGGAAGGCTGTTTCGTGGGCGAGCGGTTCGCCGTTGACCAGCCTGATGCGCTCGACGCGATGGACATCGGTCCCGGGATCCACTCCCAGTCTCCGGGCGGTGACGGGATCGGCGGCCACCGTGCTCATATCCAGGATTTTGGCCGACGCCGTGAGCCCCTGACTCGCCGCGTCGTCGGAAAACGAGGTGAGCTGGCGGACATGCGTGACTTTCGGCGGCGCGACAAAGGTGCCCCGCCCCTGTGTTCGGTCGAGGCGGCCCTCGGCCACGAGTTCCCCGATCGCCTGGCGGACCGTGGTGCGGGACGTCGAGTACTGCTCGGCCAACGCCCGCTCCGTGGGAATCAAGGTGCCCGGGGCTGCGTCCTCGATGAGCGCGAGGATCTGCTCCTTGAGCACGTAGTACTTGGGCAGCGCAGCGGCGTGGGTCTCCATGACTGCGATATTACCTATTGACAGGAAAATTGGTCTACGCCAAAATGGAGAAAATTGGTTTATACCAATTCAGGCACTCGCTTAATGAGAACCCAAACCCCTCCCCTAGGCAGACAAGGACCCAAAGATGTCGTTCCTGCAAGACCTTCGCCAGACGCCCCGTCTGGGCCTCCTGGTCGGCGGCACCGCCGCCACCATCGGGATCATTTACGGCTACGATCTTTCAAATATCGCCGGCGCCCTGCTCTTCATCACCAAGGAATTCCAGCTCTCCACGAGCCAGCAGGAACTGGTGACCACCGCCGTCGTCGTCGGTGAAGTCCTCGGCGCTGTACTGGGCGGCTGGCTCGCCAACCTCTTTGGCCGCAAGGCGTGCATGGTGGGAGTCGCCGGCGCCTATGCCGCCTTCGCCATCCTGAGCGCATTGTCTGCGGACGTCCCCATGCTGCTCATTGCCCGGCTCCTGCTGGGCCTGACGATCGGCATTTCCGTGGTGGTGGTGCCCGTGTTCGTGGCCGAATCCGCGCCCCCGAAGGTCCGGGGCGCCCTGCTCGTCGCCTACCAGGTGGCCACCGTCATCGGCATCATCGTCGGATACCTGGCGGCCTATGCCTTGTCCGCCACCGAAAACTGGCGCCTGATGCTGGGCCTGGCGGCCGTCCCTGCGGCAGCGGTCCTCGCCGTCACGCTCCGGCTCCCTGACACCGCCCGCTGGTACATGATGCGCGGACGCACCGAGGATGCCCGCCGCACACTGTCCTCCATCGAACCGCACACCGACGTGGACGCCGAACTGGCCGACATGCAGCGCGCCATCGGCGACGAACGCGGCGGAGGCCTGCGGGAAATGCTGCGCTCCCCGTACCTCAAGGCCACAGTCTTCGTGGTCGGGCTGGGCTTCTTCATCCAGATCACCGGCATCAACGCCGTGGTCTACTACAGCCCGCGGATCTTCGAAGCGATGGGCTTCACGGGCAACGCCGCCCTGCTTTTGCTCCCTGCCCTGGTCCAGGCCGCCTCGCTGGTTGCCGTCTTCGTGTCGCTGTCCCTGGTGGACAAGGTGGGGCGGCGGCCCATTCTCCTCGGCGGCATCGCGATGATGATCGTCGCCAACATCATTCTCGTTGCCGTCTTCATGGCGGGCCGCGACTTCGGCGGAGCCCTGACCGTCATCGGATTCCTGGGCGTCCTCCTGTTCACCGTCGGCTTTACGTTCGGATTCGGCGCGCTGGTCTGGGTCTACGCCGGGGAATCGTTCCCGGCACGCCTGCGGTCCCTGGGCGCCAGCGCCATGCTGACCTCCGACCTCGTGGCCAACGTCATCGTCGCAGCGTTCTTCCTCACGATGCTGCAGCGCCTGGGCGGAGCCGGGACCTTCGCCGTGTTCGGCGCCCTCGCCGTCGCCGGGTTCATCTTCGTGCACCGCCTCGCACCGGAAACCAAGGGCCGAAACCTCGAAGAAATCCGGCACTACTGGGAAAACGGCGCCCGCTGGCCGGAGCAGACCGGCAGCAAGCCGGCGGCCAAGTAATGCCCCGCGTCCTCGGCCTGGATATCGGGGGCTCTAAGACCCACGCCATCCTGGCGGGCAACGCTGTCAATGACAACGCCGACGACGGCGGGCAGGCTGTCGTCGAGTGCACCGGCGGCAGCGCGAACATCACCTCAGTCGGAGAGCCGGCGGCTTCCGCCGCACTGGACGGCCTCGCCCGCCGGCTCGGCGCCGGAAACCCTGACGGCCACGGAATCCACACCGTCTGCGCCGGCGCTGCCGGGGCAGACACTCCCGAGAGCCGGGACCGGCTCGCGGCCATGCTCTCGCGAAGGTTCCCGGAAGCCCGGATCCAGGTGGTCCACGACACCCGCATCATCCTCGCAGCGGAAAGCCTGGACGCCGGCACGGTCCTGATCTCCGGCACCGGTTCCGCCGCCTGGGCACAGAGCGCGGACGGCCGCGAAGCCAGGGCGGGCGGCTGGGGGTACCTGCTGGGCGACGAAGGAAGCGGCTACGCCGTCACCCGCAGCGCCGTTCGCAACGTACTCACTGAACACGACGCGGGCAAGCCTCCCGGGCCGCTGTCGGTGCGCATCCTGAAACGGACCGGCGCCGCCGAACCCCTGGCGCTGCTGGACCTCTTCTACCGCAACCCGGAACGCCGGTATTGGGCCGGCCTTGCCGGCACAGTGTTCGACGTGGCTGCCATGGGGGACGTGGCCGCCAACGCCATCGCCGAGGACGCCGCCCGGCAACTGGCAGCCTTGGCCGTCGCCGTCAACGAGCGGCTGGGCGGCCTTCCGGGATCCGATGGTCACGGGTCCGGCGCTCCCGGATCAGCAGGTCCACCCGTCCTCCTGGCCGGCGGGATGCTGGTCAACCAGCCGCTCCTGGCCGGCCGTGTCCGGGCGTTTCTGGAAGGACGCGGGCTGACCGACGTCAGGGTCCTGGACCGCGCCCCCGCCTGGGGCGCCGTGAAGCTGGCCCAGGAACTGGCCAACTCCACCGGCGCCGGCATGCCCCACCGTTCGAACCATTCCATCCACTCTCCGGCCTAAAACCATCGCTTCACCATCCATTCGATCAACAGGAGATCCCATGACACCGCCGAACATCACTTTGCCCGCAGCCGGTTCCACCCTTCAGGCGCCGGGGGCGCTGATGGCAGCTGAAATCCTCGAGCAGCCCGACGCCCTCACCCGCCAGCTCGACGTCGGCCGCGCCGACATCCGGCGTCTTGCCGCCACACTTCGCGCCTCAGACGTCCGTTACGTCCTGCTGGCCGCCCGGGGCACGAGCGATCACGCGGCCCTGTACGCGAAGTACCTCATCGAAACGGTGCTGGGGCTGCCCGCCGGGCTGGCCTCGCCGTCGAGCCTCACCGTGTACGGCGCTGAACCGAAGATGAACGGCGTCCTCTGGCTGGCGGTCAGCCAGTCGGGCGGGTCCCCCGACCTGGTGGACTCCACCGCCGCCGCGGCGCGCGGCGGCGCCGTCACCGTGGCCGTGACCAACGCGCCGTCGTCGCCACTGGCGGGTGCCGCCCAGCACCATGTGGACATTCTGGCAGGGCCGGAACGTGCCGTGGCCGCCACCAAGAGCTACACGTCCCAGCTGCTGGCGCTCTGGCTGCTCATCGATGCCTGGGCCGGCGGGGAAGGGGCCGACGCGTCGGTCCTGCCCGGCCACGCCGCCGACGTCCTCGCCGGACCGGAGATACTTGAGGTGGCAGACCGCTACCGGTTCGTCAATCACATCATCACCACGGGGCGCGGTTTCTCCTATCCCACGGCACGAGAGGCGGCGTTGAAACTCATGGAGACGTCCTACCTGGCAGCCCATGCCTTCTCCGGAGCGGACCTCCTGCACGGGCCGTTCGCGATGATTGACGAGGACCGCCCCGTCATCGCCATCGCTTCGCCCGGCGCCGGCGGCCGTGCCCTGCAGCCGGTGCTGGAACGGCTGGCTGAGCGCGGGGCAGACGTCTGCGTTGTCGGCGACCCCGCCGCAGCCCGGCCACTGAACCATCTGGTGCCCCTGCCGGCGGTGCACGAGCAGCTTGCTCCAATCCTTGAAATCCTGCCATTGCAGCGCCTGGCCCACGCCATGGCCGCTGCCCGCCACCGCGACCCCGACGCACCCCGGGGGCTGCGTAAAATCACGGAAACCTGGTGAGTACCACGCTCATTTCCGCAGCCCGTGTCATCGCACCCGGCGCGGTCCTCGAGCCTGGCTGGGTGGAAACCCGGTCCGGCCAGATCAGCGCGGTAGGTGCCGGGTCCCCTCCCCGCGAACCCGACGCAAGCTTTCCGGAAGGGACTGTGGCACCGGGCTTCATTGACGCCCACATTCACGGCGGCGGCGGCTTCAGCTTCAACGATCCGGACCCCGCCGCAGCAGCCGTCAAGATCGCCGCAGTACACCTGGAGCACGGCACCACCACGCTGATGGCAAGTCTCGTCACTGCGCCTTTGGCAGAGCTTAAGACGGCTGTTGCCGCCCTGGCGGGCCTGGTGGAGGATGGCGTGCTGGCCGGAATCCACCTCGAAGGACCCTGGCTCAGCCCCTCCCACCGCGGCGCGCACACCAAAGACCTGCTGCAGTTGCCGGACCCGGCCAGCATCGACCGGCTGATGCTGGCCGGCCGGGGCACGGTACGGATGGTAACGGTGGCACCCGAGCTTGAAGGGGGTCTGGCGGCGATCCGGCAGATCACCGGCCACGGCGCAGTCGCAGCAATCGGCCACACCGGTGCCGGCTATGACCTTGCCCGCCAGGCGATCGCCGCAGGGGCCACAGTGGGGACCCATGTGTTCAACGCCATGCGGCCCTTGCACCACCGTGAACCCGGGCCGGCACTGGCACTGCTGGAAGACCCGAACGTCTTTGCAGAGGTGATTGCGGACGGCGTGCACCTGCACCCGTCGCTGGTCCGCTTCATCTCGGGAAGCCCTGCCCGGGCAGTCTTCGTCACCGATGCGATGGCGGCGGCCTGTGCTTCTGAGGGGACGTACCAGCTTGGCGGGCTTGAAGTCCATGTCGCCAACGGCGAGGCGCGGCTGGCCAGCAACGGCGCCATCGCCGGCAGCGTGCTGACGCTGGACGCCGCCATCCGGCACGCGGTAAACCATGCCGGCCTCCCGCTCGCCGACGCGGTCCGCGCGGCAACCCAGAATCCGGCGGACATGCTGGGGCTCTCCGACGTCGGCCGTCTTGAACCGGGCAGGCGCGCGGACCTGGTGGTGCTCGATGAGGGCCTCAAGGTTGCCGCGACCATGAAGTCCGGCACCTGGTGCCGGCCCGCCGCTCCCGTCAGGCGCCGCCGTTCCGGACGTGCTGGATGAGCGCGTCGAGGATCGGCACCTGGCCTTTTACCAGCTTGGTGCGGGCGTCGGGCTCTGTGGCCCATTTGGCGTCGTCGATCTCCGGGAAGCTGCGGACTGTGCCGGATCCCTTCGGCCATTCCAGCGAAAAGGTGTTGCTCACGATTTCCCCGGGCGCGAAGTCGGACTCGGCTGTAAAGACGGTGACGACCTTGCCCGAGGGTTGCCGGAAGGAGCCCAGCTGGATGTAATCGGCGGAGGGTGGAGGCGCGCCCATCTCCTCGGCGAACTCACGCTTCGCCGCCACCATCGGGTCCTCGTCCTCGAGGTACTCGCCCTTGGGAATTGACCAGGCGTGCGCATCCTTATGGGCCCAGAACGGGCCGCCCATGTGGGCTATCCAGAACTCTAATTCGGATCTGGCCGTCCGCCGGTACAGCAGAATGCCTGCGCTCCAGACCGTCATTGGCTAACCGCGGTCAGTCGTTCTCAGCTCCCTGGTTCAGGACCTGGAAGTCCGGGCCGAGGTTCACTTCGACTTCCGAACCGCTGTTCAGCTGGATCTCCACTTCATAGGCAGAGCCGGGGTCGCCGCCGCCCTCCACGTCGGTAACCGTGCCCGGCCCCACCTTGGCCAGGGCGGCCTGGATCGCCTTGTCGCGGTCGGTCTGGCTCAGCGGGCTCTGGGTGCCTCCGGTCGTGGCCTTGTCATCGTCGAAGGGGTTCCCGGCCGCCGCTGCAACCGTTGCTCCTCCAAGGGCTGCTGCAGCCAGCGCCCCGCCGACAATCCACGCTGTTCTTTTGCGCATGGCAAAGACTCCTCTCACGCTTTTTTCCAGTGTGCGCCCGATCCACGGCATGCACAACGACGGCTTTGTTGCTCAACGGCTGTAGACGCCGGTGATCGTCGCCGAACCGAGCAGGTGTTTCGCCAACTCAGTTCCCAGGCTCGCCGGCCGCGCACCCGCCCGGGTGTCGAGGTCCTCCACACCCAGCGCATAGACCGTGACAATGTAACGGTGCGGGCCGTGCCCGGGCGGCGGCGCGGCACCAAGGTAGCCCCGGAATCCGGCGTCATTCTTCAACTGCACCACGCCGTCCGGAAGCTGCTGTCCGCCCTCGGCCCCTGCCCCCTCCCGCAGCGAGGTGACGTCCGCCGGAAGGTTAAGAACGGCCCAGTGCCAGAACCCGCCGGCACCCGGTGCGTCCGGATCGAACACGGTAACGGCGTAGCTTCTGGTCCCTTCGGGCGCCCCGCTCCAGCTCAGCTGCGGCGATTCATCCTGCCCGCCGGCGTGCATCCTGCCGCTGCGTTGGGCGGGCGGCAGTGTTTCACCGTTCCGGAATGATTCGCTGCTGAGCCCGAACGACGGTACGTCCGGCAGGTCTGAAAATGGACCGGAGGATGTCATGGCTGCCTTTCAGATGGTGGGAACTTCTGCTTCCTCTGCTGCTTCTTCGATGCGGTTGAGTTCCGCCCTGGTGGGCGGGTTGGCGCCGGCACGGGACACCGTTACGGCGGCGGCGCGGCTCGCGTGGGCCAGGAGCGCAGCGAGGCCCTCGGCCGGCAAAGCCCGCAGGTCCGCCCGGTTCTGGGCGCCGTCCAGTCCGCGGTCCACCACCCCGGAGAGCAGCGCCGCCATGAAGGAGTCACCTGCCCCGACGGTGTCCGCCACTTCCACCTTGGGCGCAGCGAACTCAGTTTCACCTGCCGCCGTGATGCCCCACGGTCCGGCCGCACCGCGCGTCACCACCACCATGGCCGGCCCTTCCGAGCCGCCCAGCGACAGCCAGCGGCGGGCGGAATCAAGCACGTCCGCACCAGGGTACAGCCACGCGAGATCCTCGTCGGACGCCTTGACGATGTCTGAGAGGGTCACGAATTTCTCCGCCTGGCGGCGGGCGTAGTCTGCGTCGGTGATGATGCTGGGCCGGCAGTTGGGGTCGAAGCTGATGGTCGCCGCCGGGTGGGAATGTTCGACGGCGGCCAGTACGTCAGCGGCGCCCGGCGCCAGCATGGTGGCAATGGAGCCGGTGTGCAGCAGGGTGGTGCCCTGCAGCATGAAGGGCAGGCGCTCCGCGAGGCCGGGAAGCTCCCAGGCGAGGTCGAACGTGTAGGTGGCCGCGCCGTCGTCGTCCACTAAGGCGGTGGCCACGCTGGTGGGCAGGGAATCCGGGGTCTGCGGGAGCATGACGGAGCTGGCCTTCAGGTGCGCAGCGACGGATTCGCCGTAGGCGTCGCGGCCGTAGCGGCCGACGAACTGCACGGGATGGCCCAGGCGGGCGAGCCCCACGGCGACGTTGAGCGGGCTGCCGCCCACGTGGGCTTCGATTCCGGAGGTGCGCTGGACCACGTCAACGAGGCCCTCGCCTATAACTGTGAGCATGGTCATACTCTGCCAGAGAACGCCGCCCGGCGCTCTGTCCGTCCGGGCACAAACAGCGCGGCGGACTGTTGGGCCCGCCGCGCTGTTGCGGTCACTGGCTGTCTAGGACTTCTTCTTTCCCGGCAGCGCGAGTTTGAAGACCTTGGCCCACGAGGAACCCACCTGCTTGAGCAGCGGTCCCGTGGTGTACGGCAGGCCGTAGCGCTTGCAGATTTCCTGCACCTTCGGGGCAACCTCGCCGTACCGGTTGGACGGCAGGTCCGGGAAAAGGTGGTGCTCGATCTGGTGGGACAGGTTTCCGGTCATGAGGTGCATGAACTTGGAGCCGGAGATGTTGGCCGAGCCGATCATCTGCCGGACGTACCAGTCGCCGCGGGTCTCGCCTTCCACCATTTCCTCGGTGAACGTGTCCGCCCCTTCGGGGAAGTGGCCGCAGAAGATCACCGCATGGGCCCAAACATTGCGGACGGCATTGGCGGTCAGCGTGCCGTAGAGCGCCTGCTTGCCCGAGCCGGTCAGCATGGCGACGGCCGGAGTGGCGGCGTAGTCCTTGGTGAACTGTGTGACTACCTTGCGGCCCAGGGCCTTGAGGTCACGCTGCATGGCCTCCTTGGTCTTCTTGCCCTCCTGGTAGTCCACCAGCTCGAGGTCGTAGATGGCGATTCCCCATTCGAAGATGGGAGCCAGGATGGCGTTGTACAGGGGGTTGCCGAGGTTGTGCGGCTTCCACGGCTGGTCGGCGTCCATGCGCAGGAGGTTGTATCCGACGTCGTTGTCCCTGCCCACCACGTTGGTCCAGCGGTGGTGGAGGTCGTTGTGGGTGTGCTGCCACGAACGGGCCGGGGTCACGAAGTCCCACTCCCAGGTGGTGGAGTGGATGTCGGGATCGCGCATCCAGTCCCACTGTCCGTGCAGGATGTTGTGGCCGATCTCCATATTTTCCAGGATCTTGGCGACGCTCAACAGCGTGGTGCCAGTGATCCAGGCGGCCTTGTTGCGGCCCATCAGGAGGGCTGCCCGGCCGGAGATTTCCAGGCCCCGCTGGACCTTGATAACGCGCCGGATGTAGGCGGCGTCGGACGCACCGCGCTTGGCGAGGACCTCATCCTTGATGGCGTCCAGCTCGCGGCCGAGCTCGGCCACCTGCTCGTCGGTAAGGTGAGCGGCCGCGGGCGGTCGCACGAGCGGGCTCCCCGACGTGGCCAGGGCTCCGGGACGGGGTTTGGCCGTCGGCCCGTTGATCGACGTCGATTCTGCGGCTGTGCGGTCAGATATTGCTGTCATGCTTTGTTGCTCCTCAGATCTCGAGGTTAACGGGCCCGGCGGCTGCCGAGACACACGTCTGGATTAGTTGGCCCGGCTCACCATGGACCTCGCCGGTGCGAAGGTCGCGGACGTGGCCGGCGCGCAGCGGCGTGAGGCAGCTGTGGCAGATGCCCATGCGGCAGCCGCTGGGCATGAGGACGCCGGCGTCTTCGCCCACATCCAGCAGCGGGGTGTTCCCGTCCGCCTCCACTTCGCGGTCGGAGGCTTCAAAGGTGACCAGTCCGCCGTCGTGCCCGGCCCCGCCCAGCAGGCTGGTGTTGAAGCGTTCGATGATCAGGTTGATAGGGTCTGCCGCAAACGGTCCCGGCGCCGCCTCCACGTGGGCGGCCGCTTCGGCGGACCACAGCGCCTCGGCGTCGTCCAGGAAGCCCTCGGGGCCGCACGCATAGGCGGCGCGCTGGCGCCAGTCCGGGCAGAGGTCCTCCAGCTGGGCGGGGGATCCGAAGTCCATGCGGCCGCGTTCGCCGGTGTACCAGTGGGTGACGCGGAAGTTGGGGAACTGGTCCGCGAGTTCGGAGAGCTCCTCATGGAAGATGCTGTCCTGCGGGGTCCGGGCCGAGTGGATAAGCACGACGTCGGCATCCGGGCGGTGCGGCACCAAGGTGCGGATCATGGACATGACGGGGGTGATACCGCTCCCCGCGGTGAGCATCAGCAGCGGCCGCGGGTGCTCCGGCAGGACAAAGTCGCCCTGCGGCGGCGCCAGGAACAGCACATCTCCGGGACGCGTGGTCCGGACCAGGACGCCGGACACCGCGCCCACGTCACTCACGGTGATGGCAGGGTCCTGCCCGGCGGGAGCGCTGAGCGAGTAGGAGCGCCAGTGGCGCACGCCGTCGAGTTCCACGCCGATCCGGGCCCACTGGCCGGCCTTATGGGCCTTCCAGCCGCGCCCGGGACGGAAGTGGATGGTGGCAGAGTCCGCCGTTTCCGGCACAACTTTGGTGACGACGCCGCGCAGCTGGCGGGCCGAAAAGACTGGATTAAAAAGCGCGAGAATATCCTCCGGCGCCAACGGGGTGGTCAAAACAGACGCGGCGCGCGCCAATTTACGGAGCCGAATCATGCTGTCCACCACCTGTTGGATTCACCCATTTGTATCTCCTAGTGAAACCGGTGATCGTAATATACAAAACTACCTCAACCCCCGCTATAAGAGTCCCGCAAGCCGGTGCCACTAGCAACCGGGCCGCCGGAACGTGAAAATTTACCCATCAGACATAAATAGTAAGTGTACTTACCGCGCGACGCTCAAGGCCCAGCAGAACCTATTGGCAGGGCTGGTACGCCGCCTCCAGAGTGCTGCTTTGCGATCTACCCCCTGGCTCTGCAACGAACAGACATCGGCGGAGTTCCCGCTCTCTGTCGGATGACCCTCTGCGCGTCATGGCGAAGCCCGGCCGCCGGGATGCGTTGCGCATCAGGTACCGGGGGCCGGGCTTCTGCCTGGACGTGCGTTGAGTCAGTCCTTTTGGACGGTCCGCGTCCGGACTGTCCGTGTCCGGACCAGGGCCGTCGCGCCCGCACCCAGCCCGAGTGCTCCCGCTGTGAGGCCAAGGATGCCGAAGGTGTTGTCCGGAGCGGGCGTGACCGGCGCGGTTGCGGATGCGGCGGTGGTGTCGACGACGGCCTCTGCCGGGGCATGCTCGTCGGCTGCCGCGGTGGTGACGAAGGAGGGAACGGGATGGTTGGGTTCGGCCTGGCCGGGAGTTTCGGCCTCGTTCCAGTTGACGACGGTCCCGTCGGAGTACGCCTGTGCTACCGGCAGCGACACGGTGGTGCCCGCAGAGGGGAGCCGGCCAACGGAGATGGAGAAGGTCTGGTATTCGTGCTGCCCGAGCTGATGGGCGGCGTCCGCGGTCCAGGTGACAGTGGAGGCGGCCTTGGTGATCGTGGCCCCTTCCACGGTGACGGGTGCGGGGAGCTTCGCTTCGGCAACTTTGGCCGACCAGCCGTCCAGGGGCTTGACCGAAACCGACGTGAAGGGCGTGCCCGTGGGGAGGGTGACGGTGAGTTTGGTGGTCTTGGCCGTCTCGGATTCGTTGGGAACCTTGAAGGTCAGCTGGGAGAATCCGCCGGCGGAGGTGGACTCCGGATCGACGTGGACGTGGGCGGAGGCGGCACCGACGCCCAAGGCCATGAGGCCGGCTGCGGCGGCGAGGACGGTGACGGTTTTCAGGGCGCGCGGGGTTGCGGTGTTCATGACAAAGCCTTTCGGGGGTGCTGCCGCTCTCGGACGGAGGACAGCGCGGTGATGGGTGAAGGGAGTCTGCGTCCCGTGCACCCAGCCCCCGTTTTCGAAAGGTCAGGGCAGAGCGCACGGGGCGGCCGCGGGCGGCCCCCGGAGGCTGTTGGTCCGCAGGTTCCGCCAAGGCGCGGGCACGAAGGGCCGGCCTGCGGCCAGGGTCCGTTGGCGGACGGGAATGACCACCGAGGGTTGGGGCAGCTGCACGAGGGGGCGGAGCCAGGCCAGGAGTAACCAGAGTGCCACCTCGCCCCGGCGCAGCAGCCAGGCGGTCACCAGCAGTGCGAAGACGTGGCAGGCGAGCATGGGCGGCGAGTCGGAACCAATGCCGAGGTGAAGCGGCATGGAAGCCGGCCCGGCGGCAGGGCACCCCATGACCATGGCCTGTCCGTGATGTGACATTTGGCCAGCGAGCGACGGCAGGCAAACCGCCGGGGCTGAAAAGGAGGTGAAGGCGTCGTGGAGCAGCAGTTGCCCGGCTCCCAGCACGCCCAGCAGGGTCAGGAAAGAAAGCTCCCGCGCCGCAAGCCACGCCACAGGTATCAGCAGGAGCGCGGCCAGAACGGCAACGGTCCCGGGAGCGGGAAGCGCGCCGCCGCCGAGGACATGCCCCGCGGCGGCCACGGACATCGTCGCGGCCGTGATGAGGACCGCACGGAAGAGGCGCAGTGAATGACGTAGTTCCATCCGCGTCTCCTCCCCTGGGTCCACAACGGTATGACAAGGCTGACGGTAGGCAGGTCAGCGTGGAAAAACCTTGGACGGCTGATGGCCATTCGTTCCGGTGACCGCCCCGGATTGGTGGTTCGCAAAACTTGTGCGGGCCGTACACTGGGGCGGAAATACTCCCTGATGACAGAGGATGGTGCGCCATGGGTTTCCAGCATTGGAGGAAGCGGGTGCGCGTCCCTGTTGGCGGCCTCGTCCTTGCGGCGCTGGTGGCGCTCCTGTCGTTGGCCCCGCTGACGCCGGCTGCCGCGCACGATGTGATCGAGGCGGCGGAGCCCGCTGACGGATCCGTTGTTGCGGCGGTCCCGGCGGCGGTCCGGCTGACGCTCAACAATCCGCCGATCGCGCTGGGTTCAGAGATCCTGGTCAAGGACGAAAGCGGGACGAGCCAATCCGACGGCCCGGTGGTCATCGTGGACAACCACGTCGACCAGGCGGTGAAGCCCGGCGCGCCGGCTGGCCGGTACACGGTCGTGTGGCGTGTGGTGTCCTCGGATTCACATCCGATCGAGGGACGTTTCAGTTTCACGGCAGGACGCACGAACAGCACCGCGCAGCCCGGAACCGCGGAACTGTCCTCACCCTCCGCCGCTGCCCGGAAACCCGGCGAGGCAACAGGCTTTCCGTGGATCCCGGCCGCGGGGGGAACGGTGCTCGCCGCCGGGCTGCTCGTCACAGGCTTGTACGTGCGTCGTCGCCTGACCGGCAACGACACCGCTGAAGAGCCGTAGGCCCCCGGAGCGGTGCAGCGTCATGATTGCCGTCCGGCGCGGCCCCTGAAACGGGTCTGGCAGTAGAATTTGTGCCACCGCTGCTGTGACCGTTGATCTTCCGGAAAGGACCGCCGATGATGCCCCGTGCCTCGTTCCGGCTTTTCCGCACCGGGCTGATCGGGTCAATCGTCCTAGGTTTCGCGGCCGGTGGGCACCTGGGCGGCGGCGGCCTGCTTCCGCAACCGGCCATCCTGGCGGCTTTGTGTGCCGTGACCATGGTCCCGGTGGCTGCGCTGACCCGATTCCGGCTGTCGTTTCCGGTACTGACCGGCCTCCTCGGCGCCGGACAGCTCTGGCTTCACTGGGCCTTCAACACCCTGTCCGCCGCGTCGCCCCCGGCCGGGGTTCCACAGGCTCTTCTTGCCGGCCACGCCGCTCACCCGGGGACATCCCTGGTCCACGAGACGTTGATGGCCACGCCGATCCATTCGTCCGCGCCCGACGGCTTCATGTTTGCCGTCCACACTGTGGCGACGCTGGGCGCCGCGCTTCTCCTGGCCCGCGGCGAACAGGGCCTCGGGATCCTGGCCTCCTGGCTGCGCCCGTTGCTGCGGCCGCCCGAACCTGCCGCCATCGTTCCGGCCAGGATTCCCGGGCCCTGCACGGTGACCGCCATCCTTCGCCCGGCTCGCCTTGGGCTGCGGCTGCCCACCCGGCGGGGTCCTCCCGTGTTCGCGCCCGCCGCCTAGAGCCAGCCCCTTTCATCCACGGACAGGGGCCGACGGCGGCGCTTCGCCGCTGTCCCGGGCCGCCGCACCGGCCGCCCGTTCCTGATCCGTTTTTACTTGTGAAAGGCACTCCCGCCATGAAGACCTCCGTTCGCCGTACCCTCAAGACTGCTGCCGCCACCACCATGGCCGCAGGACTCCTGGCCGCCAGCGCCGCCGCCGCCACAGCGCACGTCACCGTCGATCCGTCCGCGACCGCCGAGGGCGGATTCACCAAGCTGACCTTCAGCGTCCCGAACGAGTCCCCCACCGCCAAGACCAACCGGCTCGAGGTCAAGCTCCCCACAGATACGCCGCTGACCTCGGTGTCGGTCAAGCCCATGGACGGCTGGAAGGCCCAGGTCATCACCGCCAGCCTGCCCAAACCGGTGAAGGTGGACGGGGCCACCATAACCAAGGCACCCTCAAGCGTCGTCTGGACTGCCGACACTGCACACCAGATCGGGCAGAACGAATTCCAGACCTTCACCCTTTCCGTGGGCAGGCTTCCCGGCGCCGGAACCACCGTGACCTTGCCTGCCGTGCAGGGCTACACCGACGGGACCACCGTCAACTGGTCCGACAAGGCAGAGGCCGCACACGATCACACCGCGACGGCCTCCTCAACGCCGGCGACAGAGGAGCAAGAGTCCCACCCGGCGCCGTCCTTTGTCACGACAGCAGGCGAAACGGCTGAGACGGCACATTCAGCCACCGAGGCCTCGTCAACGACTCCTGCCGCGGCAACATCGTCCAACGGCGGCGACGTCGCCGGCTGGGTCGGACTCGCCGCCGGACTGATCGGCCTCGCCGCCGGCGGGACCGCCCTGGCCCGCACGCGGACTGCCAGGACCAGCTGACCCGCTGACCCGCGCCGGCGCTGCCCGCCGGCAATCGCTTCAACGAAACCGCCGCTGGCCTCGCCGGCGGCGGTTTCGCTTCCAGAAAGCGGTTCACCGCTGCACCTAAAGTCCGAGCAGCTCCTGCACGAGTTCCCGGCATTTCCGGTAGGACGAGGCCTTCGGGTCGATCAGCGCGAAGTGGTCGCCCGGGACTTTCACCACCTGGACCGGTGCCCCCGCGGCTCGGGCCGCCGCGGCATAGGCTTCGGACTGGCTCATCGGAACGGTGTCGTCGTCAAGGCCATGGACCGCGTAGACCGGCACGTCCAGCGGAACCGCGCTCATGGGGTCCGCATATTTGTGGCGCTTGGGATACTTTCCGGCCGAGCCGCCCATCAGGTTGGTCACAGCCCCGTTGCTGAGATCAAGCCAGTCGGCCTGGGCGAGGTTGAGCAGCCCGGACTGGCTGACCACTCCCGTCAGATGCACGGCCTCGCCATTGAGGTTCCGCAGGACCTGCCGGTCAGCGTCCGGGGTGCCAAGTCCTGCCAGCCGGTCCCGGCCGGCGGCCCAGACGGCGAGGTGGCCGCCGGCGGAGTGCCCCAGCGCCACCACGCGGCCAAGGTCAAGTCCGTGCTCGTCCGCGATTCCGCGGAGTTTGTCGATCCCCGCCAGCACGTCCTCGAAGGTGTGGGGCCAGCCGCCGCCGTTGCCTGCCCGGCGGTATTCCAGGTTCCAGGCCGCCATCCCGTGGGCCGCAAGGTCCTTGGCCAGTGGCTCGCCCAGCTCGGCACCGTACTGCGAGCGCCAGTAGCCGCCATGGATGACCACCACCACGCCGCGGAATGCCGGACGCCTGGGGTTCCGGGACGAGGACGGCGGCGGCGTTTCCGGCAGGAAGAGCTCGCCCCATTGGCTGGGGTGGTCACCGTACTGGTACTTCTGCCGCTTCACTGCATCCTCCTTGGGTCCCGGTGGGCAGGAGGCGACCAGCGCCTCCGGCGTCACCACTGCCGCGGTGCCCGGCAGTCCATGGGAAAGCGGGGTCCGACGGCGCACATCAGCCATGTGCCGAGCCTACAGTGACGCCGCTCCCGGCGCGCGGAAGGGTGAGCCGCCCGGCCGTCCGCGCGTTGAAGACCGCCGACAACCTGACCGACGACGGCAGCAGCGGGTGGTGTCACACCTGCGACTGTCGCACGCCCTTGATAGTTTGGGAGCATGGCAAGCAACTGGGATCGCCTGGACGTCAGTCAGCGCGACTCCGTGCAGGAAAACGTGGAACTCTATGAGCGCGTCCGGCCTGCCCTGAAGCTTGTCACCCGCGAGGTCCTGCTGACTCTCCGGACCATGCTTAAGGACACCGAGGTCACGCCGCTGTTCGTCACCGGCCGCACCAAGACCGTGGAGTCCTTCCGGGAAAAAATCTCGCGGACTGAGGAGTCCCTGGAGCCGGATGGCCCGAGGGTGCTGAAGTTCCCCGATCCGTTCCGCACGCTCAATGACATGGTGGGCGTCCGCGTCATCACCAAGCTGCCCACGGAAAACGCCGTGGTGGCCAACCTCATCAAACGGCAGCGCCAGCTGTTCGACTGCCGCGGCGACCGCGAGAAGGACATCGGCTCCATTGAGTCCGGGACCTACGGCTACTCCAGCCGCCACCTGATCCTGCGGACCATCCAGAACGAGGCCGTCAAGGAGTACCAGCACGTCTTAAACTCCGAAGCACAGCCCAACGGCAGCTACTTCTTCGAATGCCAGATCCGCACGGTGTTTGCGCACGCGTGGAGCGAGATCGAGCATGACATCCGCTTCAAGGCCGAGGACCCCCGGGCATGGACTCCGCATTTCGACCGCCAGTTCACGGCCACGGCCGCCATGCTGGAAACCGTCGAGAGCGCCTTCGCGGACCTGCATGAACGCTACGAGGAGGTCCGCGGCTACTGGGATCTGGAGGGTGAGGGCGCGGCGCAGCTCACGCCCAACCGCATCCGCGACGTCTGGCGTACGCTGCTGCCGCACGTAGACCGAAAAGTGGATGACGACTGGGGCTGGGCCGCCGAACTCATGGCAGCCCACGGCCTGAACCAGACGGTCCAGCTCGCCGGCCTCCTCAGCGCCAACCGCATCACTGAGGTCCGCAAGGCCCTGGACCACCGCTACTCCCCCGGCCCGGACCGGCTGCTGGATGACCTCCTCCTCTGGCAGTACGGCACCAAACACATTGACCTCACTGCAGAGGCGCCCGACGCCGTTCCACACCCGCGGCGCGACAGCCTCCTGCGGCGGCTGAAACAGATCGAGCGCTACCGCCAGACCAAGAAGTAGGGACCCATGAAACCCGAACAGCTCCAGTCCGTCCGGGCAACACTCCGCTCCCCGCGCCGCCTCAAAACCGAGGCGCTGGCAGGCCTCGTGGTGGCCCTCGCCCTGATCCCTGAGGCCATCGCCTTCTCGGTGATCGCCGGGGTGGATCCCCGGATCGGCCTGTTCGCCTCCTTCACCATGGCCGTGACCATCTCCTTCGTGGGCGGCCGGCCCGCCATGATCTCGGCAGCCACGGGTGCCGTGGCCCTGGTGATCGCCCCGCTGATGCGAAGCCACGGGCTGGACTACCTGATTTCCGCAGTGATCCTGGCCGGCGTGTTCCAGATCCTGCTGGCTGCCCTCGGCGTCACACGGCTCATGCGCTTCATCCCCCGCTCCGTGATGGTGGGGTTCGTCAACGCGCTGGCCATCCTCGTATTCATGGCCCAGCTGCCTGAACTCATCGGTGTCCCGTGGCTCGTTTATCCGCTGGTGGCAGCGGGGCTTCTGATCGTCGTCGGCCTTCCCCGAATCACGACGGCGGTGCCGTCGCCGCTGGTGGCGATCGTGCTGCTCACCGTCGTCACCGTCCTTACCGGCATCGAAGTCCCCGCCGTCCAGGACAAGGGGCAGCTGCCGGAAAGCCTCCCCTCGGTATTCATCCCCAACGTTCCCCTGACCTGGGAGACGCTCCAGGTGGTCGCGCCCTTTGCACTGTCCATGGCGCTCGTGGGACTGCTGGAATCACTCATGACAGCCAAGTTCGTGGATGACATCACGGACACTCGCTCCAACAAGACCCGTGAATCCTGGGGGCAGGGCGTGGCTAACATCCTCACCGGTTTCCTGGGCGGCATGGGCGGCTGTGCCGTGATCGGCCAGACCATGATCAACGTGAAGAGCTCCGGTGCGCGGAGCCGGATCTCCACCTTCCTGGCCGGCGTCTTCCTGCTGGTGCTGGTGGTGGTGTTGGGCGACGTCGTGGGGCTGATCCCCATGGCCGCCCTGGTGGCCGTCATGATTTTCGTTTCGGCTATCACCTTCGACTGGCACTCGGTGGCTCCGAAGACCCTGAAGCGCATGCCGAGGTCCGAGACCGCTGTCATGGTGATTACCGTGGCCACCGTGGTGGCGACGCACAACCTGGCGATCGGCGTCGGCGTCGGGGTGCTCGCGGCGATGGCCATGTTCGCCCGGCGCGTGGCCCACTTCGCCACCGTTGAACGGACCGAGGTGGAGCTGAACGGCAGGACCGTGGCCACGTACACCGTAGACGGCGAACTGTTCTTCGCCTCCTCCAACGACCTCTACACGCAGTTCGACTACGCCCAGGACGCCGAGCCGCGCATCTCCGGAGTGGTCATCGACCTGCACGCCTCGCACCTCTGGGACGCCTCCACCGTCGCCGTACTGGACGCGGTGACGGAGAAGTACCGGCGCCACGGCCGGGAGGTTGAGCTGATCGGCCTGAACTCTGCCAGCATCCAGATGCGCGAAAGGCTGGCCGGTAAACTCAACGCCGGGCACTAATGCATACAGCCCAAAAATCCCGCACATAACAGCGTGTCGTTACCTTAATGTGACTTTCGGCGTTCGCTCGCGTACCGTTGAAACCGTGCCTTCCTCACCGAGGAGGGCGCTCCCGCGCTGATTGCCTAACTCTGCCGCAGCCCGGGATCCTCTCGAAGACCATGTCCGGCAGAGACGGGGAAACCAATTTTCGGCCTGTTTCTACGGGCCTTGGGGTGAAGCCGCACAGTTCCTGATTCCGTTCAGGCGCGCGGCCGGGTGTCTCCCATCCGAATCCGACAGCTCACCTCGCAGGCATCGGGAGAGGCTCCTTCATGTCGTCACGCACTACCCCTGCCCGCCGCACAGCGGCCAGCCGTTCAAACCGCTTCGCTTCCGTCTCCCGCGCTGTCACGGCCAACGCCGGAGGACTGGGACGCCAGGCCGCCGTCATCCTCGCAGCATCGGGACTTGCCTTCACCGGCAGCATGGCAGCGAACGCCGCCAGCGCCCCGGCCCAGAAGAACGCGGCCCCGGCCGCGGCCCCCGAAGCCGTCAGCCACGTACAAGCGCCGCTGAGCGCGGACGCCAGCGTCAAGATCGACTTCGAGCGCCCCGCCGTGAAGTCCACCCCGGCACCCGTGGTGGAAGCGCCCGTGATTGAAGCACCGGCCCCCGCAACCCCCGCTGCTGCCCCGGCACCTGCTGCCGCTCCGATTGCTGCACCTGTTGCCGCTCCGGCACCGAAAATCGCGCCGGCTCCGAAGATCACCGTCCAGGCCGCCCCGGCCCCCGCAAAGGCTCCTGCTCACGCAGCAGCAGCCGGCAGCGTGAACGCCTCGATGGTCTCGGCGGCCTACGCACAGCTGGGGATCACCCAGGACTGCACCGCGATGGTGGAGAAGGCCCTGGGCGCTTCCGGCATTCCGGTGGGCGACCTCGCTCCGATGCAGTTCATGAACTACGGATCCGTCGTCTCCACCCCCCAGCCCGGAGACATGGTTGTGCAGTCCGGCCACGTGGGAATCTTCGTCGGCGGAGGCAAGGTCCTCAGCGGCGGCATGAACGGTGTCAACGAGACCGTGGTGCACCCGCTGTCCTGGCTGACAGCCACGGGTCCGGTCACCTTCGTGCGAGCCCACGCCTAACAGCCCGCATTCGCTGTGCGCATCACCGCGCACTCCAGCCGCGCGCTGCAACGAGCCGCGCGCTGGAACGAGCCGCGCGCTGGAACGAGCCGCGCGCTGGAACGAGCCGGTGTTCCGCTGCCTTGGGGGCAGCGGTGCACCGGCTCTTTCGTGCTCGGCGGGCCCGCCCCACTTAGCCCTGCACGCTGCGGTTGCGCCCCCGGGACTTTGCCTCGTACAGCGCGGCATCGGCGGCGGCGATCGGCTGGTCCAGGCTTGCCGTTCCGGCTTCGATCAGCGCGATGCCGTAACTGACCGTGGGCATCCTGGGCACATCGGGCAGGGCGCCGTCGGCGAGCCGACGGCTGATCTCCGCCGTGATGGTCTCGGCGCGGTAGGGGCTTGCCCCCGGTACCACCAGGATGAACTCCTCGCCGCCATACCTGCCCACGATGTCAGTTGAGCGGACGGTCGCGCGGCAGGCGTCGGCGAAGGCCCGAAGCGCCAGATCGCCGGCCGCGTGGCCGTAGGTGTCATTGATGGATTTGAAGTGATCAAGGTCCGCCAGGATCAGCGATCCAAAGCTCTCGGTCAGCGGGCTGCGGCGCAACTGCTTGGCTGCTCTGTCCAGGAACGCAGAACGGTTGAGAAGGCCCGTGAGGCCGTCCTGGGTGGCGACGGTTCGCAGCGCCCGCGTCTGCTGTTCGGTACTGAGCCCGGCCATGCTGAACGAAACCACCGCCAGGAGCACCATGGTGACAAGCGTGGTTATGGCGGACCCGAAGTAGGCGACAAACGTTGGGCTGTTCGGGCCCTCGGCGATAAACACGACCAGCCGGCCCAGGTAGAACGCCGACACGCCCGCAGCCACGATGGCCATGGGTATACGGACCCTTGAATAGCCCGGCTCCAAGCGCCACAGTTCGCGTGCCGTGAGGCCGATCATCAGGGACATCGACGCCAGGAAAACGGCGCCGCCGGACCAGATGTTCGAACCGGGGTGATCAACAGCGGAAGCTATTCCCGCGGAGACGGGCACGGCGGTGAGGAGCCAGAAGTTGTATCCCGGCGTTCGCAGCGAACGCGCGCCTGCCCAGGCACTGGACGCACCGGCAACGAGCAGGATATTCCCCAACGTATTGGCCCACCACTGCTGGGGCGTGCCGTTGAGGAGAAAGCAGGCGGAACCCGAGAGAAACAGCAGCAAGGCGAGGCACCACCACCCGCTGTACGGGGAGCGCGTACTGCGGAAAGCCGAGAAGTAAAACAAGAGACCCAGGGCCAGAGCCATCACGGCAAAGGCAACCCGCAGTGTTGCCGTGTCGAGCACCATGCCGCATCTCCCCCGAATCCCCATTCATTGCTGACCCAGTATCGCACCGCTGAAGGCTCAACTATCAGGACGCTTACCAAAATTTTTGTAAGCGCCGACACATTTGTCTGACATCTGTTCACGAATTTCCCCGACGCGCAATTCAGTGTCAGCATTATTGGATGCTTGAGGCAACAACAAAACCCGAAACCGCTCCGCTCGCCGCTCCGCTCGCCGCTGACGCCGCCGTCGAGCCCCTGAACCCGGCGCTGGCCGCGGAGGCGAAGATTGCCCGCGTCGCCGTGACCGTTTTCCCCCTGCTGGTGCTCGCCGCCGGCGTGGCGGGCTTCCTTCTCCCCGGTGCGTTCAAACCGCTTGGCCCCGGCGTTCCTTACCTGCTGGGCATCATCATGTTCTGCATGGGCCTGACGCTCACGCCGCCGGATTTCGCGGCGGTGGCCAAGCGGCCTTGGGCGGTGGTGCTCGGCATCGTTGCCCACTACGTGATCATGCCCGGAGCGGGCTGGCTGATCGCACAGCTGCTTCACTTGGAGCCCGCGCTTGCCGTGGGCCTGATCCTGGTGGGTTGCGCACCCTCCGGCACGGCTTCCAACGTGATGGCGTTCCTGGCCAAGGGCGATGTTGCGCTCTCAGTGGCCGTCGCCAGCGTTTCGACGCTCATCGCCCCGATCGTCACTCCGGTGCTGGTGCTCTTCCTCGCCGGATCGTTCCTGAGCATCGACGCCGGGGGCATGGTTCTCGACATCGTCAAGACGGTTTTGTTGCCGGTCATCGCCGGGCTGCTGGCGCGGCTGTTCCTCAAGAACCTGGTCGCAAAGGCACTGCCGGCACTTCCGTGGGCGTCCGCCGTCGTAATTTCCCTGATTGTGGCAGTGGTAGTGGCTGGCAGCGCCAGCAAGATCGTGGCCGCCGGGGGCATTGTGTTCCTCGCCGTGGTTCTGCATAACGGCTTCGGGCTGGGGCTGGGACACCTCGCCGGGAAGCTGGGGCGCCTGGACGACAAGGCCCGCAGGGCGCTGGCTTTCGAGGTGGGCATGCAGAACTCGGGCCTGGCTGCAACGCTCGCCACCGCTCACTTCAGCCCGCTGGCGGCGCTGCCGTCGGCCGTCTTCTCGCTGTGGCACAACATCTCCGGTGCGATCGTGGCCGCGTGGCTCGCCCGGAAGCCGCTGCGCGATTCCTAGAGGCGAAACGGACGCTTAAGCAGACGCCGCCAAGTGCGGACGGTTCCCGGGATCCGCGGCGGGTTTGCGAAGCGCCTTCAGCGCCCCTGCCCAGGCGACCACCTGGCCGAAAAGCCTTTCCAGGTTCTTTTCCGCCATCTCCGAGGGCGTGAAGGTCCGGTAGTTCTCAAATTCCGTGGCCAGCGGCAGCGCTACCTGGGCGCGGACGTCGGCCATCTGGAGTTCAGCAGCCACGCCCCGCAGGTGCTCCACGGCGCGGATTCCACCCGCGCTGCCGTAGCTGACGAAGCCGGCCGCCTTGTTGTTCCATTCCTCGTAGACGTAGTCCAGGGCGTTCTTGAGCGCACCGGGAATCGAGTGGTTGTATTCGCCGGTCACGAAGATGTAGCCGTCAAACCGGGTCACTGCGTCTGCCCACGCTTTGGTGTGCTCCTGGTCGTGGTGGCCCAGGGACGGCGGGAGCGGTTCGTCGAGCAGCGGGAGGTCGTAGTCGGCCACGTCAAGGAGTTCGAACCGGGCGTCAGTGCGTTTGGCGGCGCGCGCCATGACCCAGTCCGCCACCGGCTTTCCCAGCCGGCCCGGCCGGGTGCTTCCAAGAACGATCGCGATCCTTGTCATGGCAGGTCTCCCCTCCGGAACTGTTTGCTTGCCACATTGACTAAACAAATGGCCGGGGGCGGTTCTTCCCGGGGCTTCCTCCCGACGCTGGGCAGCGCGGTGACCTCCGGGGATATTGACGTCCGCGGACGGCGCTGGCAACGTCGTTACCACCGGCCACGGGGAAGCGGCCGGTTTCGTAGAGGCGGTCGGTCCTGGGGAGGCGGTGCAATACAGATGACCGATGGGGCGGATGCGGGAATCCGGGTGGTGCCCGCCAATGAAACGCCTTGGGATGACCTTCAGGCGGTCATGGGCCAACGCGGCGAGGCCTCCAGATGCCAATGCCAGTGGTTCAAAATCCGGGACAAGGACTGGCGCTCAGTTCCCGTCGAGGAACGCTCCCGGCGGCTCCGCGCGCAGACCGGCTGCGGAAGTCCAGAGAAACTTGCCACGACCGGGCTCGTCGCCTACCTCGGCGGCGAACCCGCCGGCTGGTGCGCGGTGGAGCCCCGCCCGGCATATGTGCGCCTGCTCCGGATGCGCGTCCCGTGGGCAGACCGGACCGAAGACAAAAACGACGACGCCGTCTGGGCCGTGACCTGCTTCGTCACCCGCACCGGCTTCCGGCGCCGCGGCATCAGCCGCGCACTGGCGAATGCCGCCGTCGACTTCGCCCGCGAGCGCGGCGCCCGTGCGATCGAAGGCTATCCGATGATCACCCAGCCGGGGCAGGAGTTCAGCTGGGGCGAGCTCTACGTCGGCAGCCGAAGCATCTTCGCCGAGGCCGGATTCACCGAGGTCAGCAGGCCCACCCCCCCGGCGGGTAGTGATGCGGATCGACTTCTAGCTTTCCGGCTGGTGCCCGCCGGCGTAGGCTTCGCCTTCGGCCCCCCGGTCAAGTAAGGCGAAGCCCATGCCCGGAAGCACCAATAGCTAGACGTAGCTCGGCTGCTCCAGGCTCCGGAACTCAGAGCCTTGGAAGACCAGCGGATCGCCGCTGTTGTCCCGGACCGATGTTCCGTGGACGCGAAGCAGGACAACCGAGTGGTCGCCGGCCGGGACTTCGCTTTCCACCGAGCAGTCGAGCCAGAGCCCGGCGTCGTTCAGGAATACTGCCCCCGGCCCGGTGGTGGTGATGTCGACGCCGGCGAAGCGCTCCGCCGATTTCGACGCAATCTGGCGGCAGACGTCGCGCTGGGAGGCAGCGAGCACCGAGACTCCGATCCGTCCGCCTGCCCGGACAAGCGGCCAGGTGCGGGAGCTGTTCTGCACGGCAAACATCACCAGCGGCGGGTCCAATGACACGCCCACGGTGAAGGTCGACGCCACAATTCCCTGCGGAGCCCCGTCCACGAGGGTGCACAACGCCGCTACGGCTGACGGGACGTGGCCGAAGGCTTCGCGCAGCGAGGACGGGTCCAGATCACGCTTCAAAGGCTCACGGTTCAAGGGCTCACGATTCAGAAACAAGGAGTTCTCTTCCCGTCAGTTCGGATAGGTCAACGGCTTCCGCGAAGGTGTTCGCCGGCCGGGCCAGCCCGTAGTGTTCACGGAGCGTGCGCCCGGTGTACTTGCGCCGGAACAGCCCGCGTGCGCGCAGGATGGGGATGACGTGGTCCACGAAGGCGTCCAGCCCGGAGGGAAGCACCGGCGGCATGATGTTGAACCCGTCCGCCGCGCCCTTCTCGAACCATTCCTGGATCGCGTCGGCCACCTGCTCCGGCGTGCCGGAGAACGTGCGGTGGCCGCGGCCGCCGCCAAGCCTCCCAATGAGCTGGCGGACGGTCAGCCGCTCCCGCCGCGCAAGCTCCACGATCAGCGTGTACCGGCTCTTGGCCCCCTCGATCTCATCCTCCGAGGGGAGGTCTTCCGGCAGCTGGGCGTCCAGCGGGAGGGACTCCGGAGAAACCCTCAGGACGCCTGCCAGCTGCTTCCGCGCGTGCTCGGGGTGGATGAGCTCGTCGAGCTGGCGTTCCAGCCGTCGTGCTTCCTGCTCGGTGGAGCCGATGATGGGGACGATGCCCGGCAGGATCTTGATCGTCTCCGGGTCCCTTCCCACGGCGGCGGTCTTCCTTTTCAGGTCCGCATAGAACCGCTGGGCTTCCGCCAGCGTCTGCTGCGCTGTGAAGACTGCCTCGGCGTAGCGGGCCGCGAAGTCCTTTCCGTCCTCTGAGGAACCGGCCTGGACGATCAGCGGATGGCCCTGCGGCGGACGGGGCGCGTCCAGCGGTCCCTGGATCCGGAAGTACCGGCCGGTATGGTTCACGGCATGGACACGGTAGCTGTCCGCCCAGACGCCGGCTGCCTTGTCCCCTACCGGCGCCTCGTCCTCCCAGCTGTCCCAGAGCTTCCGCGCAACGTCCAGGAATTCGGCCGCCCTCTCGTAGCGTCGCCAGTGCGCCGGCTGGTCTTCCAGCGAGAAGTTCCGCGCGGCGGCCTCGCCGGCTGTGGTCACCACGTTCCAGCCGGCCCGGCCGCCGCTGATGTGGTCCAGTGAGGCAAATCGCCGGGCCAGGTTGTAAGGATCGTTGTAGGTGGTGGAGGCGGTGGCGATCAGCCCGATCCGGTCCGTGACGGCCGCGATGGCGCTGAGCAGCAGCGTGGGCTCGAGCGTGCCGTAGGGTCGCTGGCCAACATCACCATGGAGCACCGGCGAATCGGCGAAGAAGATTGAATCGAACGTTCCGCGCTCGGCAGTCCGGGCCAGCTGCTGGAAGTGCGCCACCTGCGTGCCCGCGAAGCTGTCGCTTTCCGGGAGCCGCCACGATGCCTCGTGGTGTCCGGTGCTCATGAGGAACGCGTTCAGGTGCAGCTGGCGTCCGCCGTCGGCGTCGCGCTTGGATGGTTTTGTCATGGCTTGGTTCCTTTTCGAAGAGTCTGACGCCGCTCAGGCGGCCTGGGATCCGACGGCGGTGCGCCAGCGGGAAAAATGACGTTCGACGGCGACCAGCAGGTAGTTGACCAGCAGGCCGAGCAGCGAAACGGTCAGGATCCCCGCATACATGTCCGGGATGAGGAAGCTCATCTGCGAATTCACGATCAGGTAGCCCAGGCCGGCCTTGGCACCCACCATTTCGGCCGCGATGAGCACCAGGATGGAGGATGTCCCGGCCATCCGGATGCCCGTGAAGATGGTGGGCACGGCAGAGGGCAGGATGACCTTCTGGAAGAGCTGGAAGTTGGACAGCCCGAGGGACCGGGCGGCGCGGATGAGCAGCGGATCCACGGTCCGCACGCCGGCGATGGTGTTCAGCAGCACCGGGAAGAATGCGGCGTAGGCCACGATGCTGATCTTTGATATTTCCCCGATCCCCAGGAGCAGTGTGAAGACCGGCAGCAGCGCCAGCGCGGCCGTGTTCCGGAAGACTTCCAGCAGGGGATTCAGAAACTGGTCCAGCGACCGGTACCAGGCGACCAGCAGGCCAAGGGCCACGGCTGCCACCACGGCGATGCCGAAGCCGCTGGCCGAGCGGGTGAGGCTCGCTGCCAGGTGGTTCTGCAGCTGTCCGTTCTCGACGAGGCGGGCCAGGGCCTGAAGCACCACATGCAGCGGCGGAAGGAATACGCGTGTCGAGGCGGGCGCCAGGTAGATGGGGCCAAGTTCCCAGAGCAGCAGGAACAGGATGATGGCGCCGGAGCCCCAGATGCCCCGGCCAGCGCGTCTGGCACCTGAGCGGAACCGGGCTGCGCCGGTATTCGGAGCCCAGGAACGCGGCTTGATTCCCCGTCTTTTGGTCGCCGGGGACGGGGCCGGCGCGGCAAGGGTGTTTGGATCTTTTGTCAGTGTCGGAGTGCTCATCATGCTGCCTTTCCGGTGGAGACGTTCCTTGCTTCGTCCGGCGCTGAGCCGTCCGGCTGGATCTTGGCGTGCCCGGCTTCCTGTGCCCGCCGGACTTCGTCGTGAAGCAGCGACCAGACCTTGTGCCGGTGCTCAACGAACGCTGCGTTGGAGCGGACATCCTCATCTCCGGACCGGTCTCCGACGTCGATGTCAACGATCTGCTTGAGCCGGCCAGGCCGGGAACTGAGCACCGCCACGCGTTGTCCCAGGTAAACGGCTTCGTCAATGCCATGGGTGATGAAAATGATGGTCTTGCCGGTGGTGGCCCAGATGCGCAGCAGTTCCGTCTGAAGCTGCTCGCGCGTCTGTGCGTCCAGTGCCGCGAACGGCTCGTCCATGAGCAGGACGTCCGGCTCATAGGCCAGGCTGCGTGCGATGGCCACCCGCTGTTTCATCCCGCCGGAGAGCTCATGGGGGTACCGGTCCTCAAAACCACCCAGGCCTACGAGGTCCAGATATTCGCGGGCCTTTTCTGCACGCTCCTTGCGGCTGTAGCGCTTGCCGTCGCTGCCCGTTCCTTCAAGCCCGAAGGATACATTCGCTGCCGCCGTGCGCCACGGGAAGAGTGCGTACTGCTGGAAGACGACGGCGCGGTCCCGGCCCGGTCCCGTGACTTCCCTGCCGTCCACGAGGACTCTGCCGGTGTCCGGTTTGGTCAGGCCGGCAAGGAGGTCAAGGAGTGTGGTTTTGCCGGAGCCGCTCGGGCCTACGAGGGTAATGAATTCGCCGGCGGACACGTCCAGGGAGATTCCGTCGAGTGCCGTCAGGACGGACCCCTCGGGGTTCTCCTTGGTCGGCCGGACAGTGAATTTCTTGGTGATGTTCTCGAGGCTTATTTTCGGTGGGGGGCCGGTACCGGAGGTCATGTCGGGGGTTCCCTTCAGCAGGTCGTCTGAGATTCGTGATGGTGCCGGTGGTTGGCTTCTGTCCACCATCAGAACAGAGATGAATGCGCGCCTGAAGGGCCTGTTCACGCGGGGAAACCGGGCGTAATGCGCTTCCGCCCGGAGCCGTCCGGGCGGTCACGGGCCGGGGCGGACACACAGGGCAACAGTCCGTAAGAAGGGCGACGCGCAGCGACTTCTGAGCCGCTGAGTTCGGGCGCTCCGGCCCGCCAAGGGGCCATTGTGACGCCGGGACTAAGTACCGCTACGGCATGTGACAGGAGCCGTCGTAAAACGCGCCACCCCGGGGCTGGCTGGGCAAGGGAGGCGCCCAACGTTGATTGTTACGCGGCAGCGTCGAGGCACAGCGTCAGCTTGAGCGCGGACGAACACTTGAGGCCCCGTTCGCGCCTAGGTGCGGGCGATCCGGGAGGAGAAGGCGTCGACGGCGGACGGAACCGCACGGTAAACGTCCAGTGAGGTGCCGCGCAGCGTCAGCCGTCGCGGTGCTGCGACACGGACGCCGTCGGGCGGTGCGTTCCCCACCAACCGGTCCACGAGCATGGCGACGGCCCGTTCGGGAATCGATTCCGAACCCGCGGCGGATGACGCCTGCTGGGCAGCGCCGGGAACCAGAACATCAAAACCGGCCGGCTGCATTGCCGTCGAAATGACGACTTGCGCGACTCCTCGCCTGGCCAACTCCGTGACGGTGCCGTCCTCACGGGCGTCCCGCGGCAGGCCCGCCACAATGATCCCGTCCGCGCAGCCCGCGAGCATGAACTGCCGCCACGCCTCGCCGAGCATGATGACCGACTGGTAACCGTGCTTCGGGAGGATGGCCGAGGCAGCCGTGGCCAGCGCACGGTCCGGAGGCCATTCCAGGTCACCGACGGCAATGGCGATCACGTCGGTCCGGCCCAGCCGCATCCCGCGGGCCGCTTTGTTGGCCACGTAGCCCAGGCCGGCTGCGGCGGCGAGTACACGGTCCTGGGTTGGTTGGCTGATCCTGGTGGTGCCGCCGTGTCTTCCGGACAGCACGTAGGACACAGTGGTCAGGGAAACCCCGGCCTTGTTGGCAACGTCGCGGATAGTGGGGTTCGATCCAAGCTTCATTTTGCGGCCGTCATTTGTGCGGGTGGTCGGTAATGGGTGCGAGCTGTTCCGGATCCCACTCCGGCTCGATGGCCATGTCCACACCGGTTCCCGTCGTGGACCTCGGGCCCACTGTAACGGTGGACGCCGCCGCGTGGGCCGGCCGTGCGATGCCGGTACGGACACTTTGGACGATTTCATCGCCCAGGAGCGGTCCCGTGTAGCTGATGCTGAGCTGTCCGTCCTTAATGGCGGTGTCATAGTTCCCCAGCGCGTCGGAGACGATTCCCTCCCTGTCCACGGCCGCCGACAATGCCGTGGGGTTGGCGGAGCCCACGCTGAACCGGAGGTCGTGGACCAGGGCCGGGAGGACGAAGAAGTTGTTGACGCCAAGTTTCCCGGTGCCCTCTTGGGTGGCGCGGTTCACGATCGCGCGGCCGTCGTCGAGCGTGGCTGTGGCGGGGAGTGCCACGATGACTTCGGGCACCACCTGCTGGAGCACCGCGGGCTCGAGCACGTCCGGGGAGATGTTGGAAAGCTTGGTGTTCCCCGCGGCCGCTTCCAGCTTCTTGCGGATGCCCGCGACGTCGGCGTCCAGCTCTGAGTGGACGGCGATCACCACGCGGCGGCGCACCATCAGCCCGTCATTGCTGACCACCGGCCGGCCGTTGCCCAGGTCCTGCCCCTCCTCCGCCTGGGCCAGCACCTGGTCTGCTGCGGCGGCCGCAGACGAAGAGGCGGCTGGGGCCGGGGTGGCTGAGGGGCTGGACTGGACCCCGCCGGTGCAACCGCTGAGCGAGAGGGACAGCAGCACTGCCGGGGCGATGAGGAGAATTCGGTTCATGTCACGTTCCTGCCGGGTAGGCGGCCTTGTACTTTGATGCGTAGGACCCTTCGGGCTTCGTTTCCCAGACGGGCTTGTCGGCGTTGATGGGGTCGTTGTTCCTGAGGTCTCCGACCGCGAACTGGACCATCATGTCGTGGTCCTCGTGGACCAGGTTGTGGCAGTGGACCATGTAGCGGCCGCCCAGGTGTTTGCCGGTGTCGAACTGCATCAGCACGGTGACCGATTCGTTCTCGCCCGCATAGAACACGTCCTTGGGACCGCCTTCCCAGGCGAACGGCTTGCCGCCGTTCGTGTTCCGGCCGATGATCTTTCCGTCGATCAGGTGGATGTGGACCGGGTGGAACCAGCCGCCTGATTCGTTGACGATGGTCCACTGCTCCACCTGCATGCGCTGTGGGTTCGCGAAACAGCGGGTGAAGTTGGACTTCTCCACGGTGTCCCACGTTTCGCCGTTGATGGTCCACTCTCCGCCCTTGCGCTGAACCCGCAGGATTCTCTTGGCCACGGCCATGTCGGGGGTCAGTGCCATGGTTTCGATCCCGCCCGCGGCCTTTGTGGGGTGTGCGCCGATGTCCAGCGTCGAGGGGATGGCGCTGATGCTCCTGGATCCTGCCGGGGAAGGGGAGTTGGCCACGACCTGGAACTTCATCACCTTGCCGGTGTTGGCGAAGTTCACGTTGTTCTTGTTGCTCAGGTTCCGCAGCTCCACGGTCTGCCCGGGCTTGTACTTCCGGAAGTCGATGAGCACCTCGTACCGCTCGGCAGTGCCCTGCCGCCACGACGGAACCGCCTGGACCTTCGGCGTCATCCCGGCGTCGGTGCCCACCACGTAGAACGGATCACCGGTGGACAGGGCGAACCGGTAGGACCGGGTGATCGAGCCTACCAGGAAGCGGAAGCGATAGATCCTGGGCTTGACCTTCATGGTGGGCCACGGCACGCCGTTGACCGTGATGATGTCGCCCCACAGCCCGGCATGGCCGTTGTCGTTGTAGCCGAGGGAACCGTCCGCGTTCAGCATCACGTCAGAGACCAGGATCGGCACGTCGAACTCGCCCTGCGGCAGCTGCGCCTGCTCATATTTGTCCGACAGGGCGTAGATGGCCGCGATGCCGGAGTACACACCCTGCGCGGTGAGCATGTGGTTGTGATCGTGGTACCAGAGCGTCCGGGCAGCCTGCCAGTTCGGGTAGTGGTAGTTCTTCACCTTGCCCGGAGCCGTGCGGTCATTGGCATACCCGTCATACTGCGGCAGCGAGGCCGAGCCATGGAGGTGGGTGACGGTGTTGAACGGCTCCGTGTACAGCAGGCCTTGCGCCGGCAGGCGGTTGCTGATCCGCACCTCGGTCCGGGTGCCCTGAGGAACGCGGATCGTCGGGCCTGGAAACGTCCCGTTATAGCCGGCAATCGTGGTGGAGAGTCCCGGGGCTATCTGGGCCTTGCCCAGCTTTTGCGACAGGGAATACTTCGCGAAGAGCTGGCCGCTGGGGTCCCTGCCGGTCGAGTAGGGGAGCAACTCGGGAGGCCGGCGGAACGTTGCAGTGTACGGAACCGGCGTGTTGCTCGCCGAGAGCCTGCTGGGAGTGGTGATCGGCGTCGATCCCGCATCGTCCGCGCCGCCCTTTGCCGGCACACCGGCCAGGGCGGCGCCGCCGTTGGTCCCGGTGAGGGCAACAGCGCCGCCAAGCATGCTCAGTTTCAGCACGTCTCTCCGTGTTGCCATGACTTCCTCCAAGAATTGTGCGGTGTTCGAAGGAACACCGGCCGCGAGTTTCCTGCACAACTGCCTGTGGTGTGGAACACAGCCATCGTGCGCCAACGGACTTCTGAAAACCTTGGGGGAGGAATTCGGTGTGCAGGCGTGCCCACCCGAATTGGTGGTTTAGATTGGGGACATCCGCTGGCGCGGACAAAGCCGTGCGGCAATGCCGCGCATTTATTTGGGGGATTAATTGACGCTTTTTCCATCGCACCGGGCTCCGTCACGCCGCGCTCCGTCGCACCGGGCGCGGCGGCTGGCCACTTTCATCGCTGCCGCCGTGGTCACCATCCTGGCGGCGGCCAACGTTCCCGCCGCCCAGTCCGCTACGGTCCCCGCGGCCCAGGTATACGCAGCCCAGGTTTACAACGCCTGCTCCCGGCTCACCGCAGGGCAGGTGCAGTTCAACACGTACGGCGCCCCGCGTGTCACGTTTGCCACCGCCACGGACCGGAACCGCACCCAGGTGGCGATTACCAGCTGCGTGAAAACAGCATCCGGGTACAGCACTGAATGGCAAACCACAGGATTCGCAGGCATCAACGGCTTTTCCGCACCTGGAAAGGCGTGGGAAGACACCAACCGCTCACCCACAGGGTCCTTTACCGTCACCGAGGCCCTGGGACGGCGGAATCCGGGCACGGCTTTGAGGTACCGCACCATCAAACCGTCCTCGCGCTGGGGCGGCGAGCGCGGGAGTACTTACAACCAGTATTTTGAAGGCGCCGGCGGGCCGGCCGACGAAAACCTGTGGACCTTCATGAACCAGGGCTACTACGAGCAGGCCGCGGTGATTAATTACAACCGCCTTCCCGATGCCTCCACCATCCAGGGAGCCTCGTACGCCATCTTCTTCCACGCCGGCAACGTTCCGTCGGCTGGCTGTATCTCCACCACCCTCTCCACCGTGACCCGTCTCCTCCGGACCAGCCGGCCCGGGGACCGAATCGTCATGGGCGCGGTGGGCGACGTTTTCCGTTCCGCGTCAAGGACAGGGCCCTCGGACACTGCCGGCAAGTCGCTTGCCTCTATCCACAGCAGCTCCGATGTTCTGGCCGTGGCATCGGATGGAACCTTGTGGAACTACCCCGCCCTGGGCAATGGCGGCCTCGGCCAGCGCGCGGCCATCGGCAAAGGGTGGGGATCCGCGCGCTCCGTCTCAAAGATTGACTGGAACCGTGACGGCACCCTGGACCTGCTGGCGCAGTGGCCCAACGGAACGCTGACCGTTTACCCCGGCCGGCCGGCTGGCGGTTTCGGCGCCGCGTTTACCGCCGGGGCCGGCGGGTGGCAGCAGCTGACCATCACGGCCGGGACCTGGGACACCTCACGAAGGTATCCGGGTGTTCTGGCGCGCGACGTCGCGGGCAAGCTGTGGCTATACGACAACCCCGCAGGCCGCGGGCTTGGCACCCGGCGCCTGGTAGGCAGCGGATGGGGCAACGTTTCCAACTTCACCATCGCGGACTGGGACAACAACGGCCGCCCGGATCTGCTGGCCTCCGGCCGGGACGGGATTCTCCGCCTCTACCGCCAGGACGGGAGGGGCAACTTCCTGAGCGAAGCCCGCCCGCAAATCGGCACCGGCTGGAGCGCCCGCAGCATCACCGCCAATTACAGTTTTCAGGGAGCCGGCACCCGCGGCCTGACCGTTTTGTTCCACGACGGCGCGCTGCGCTACTACCCGCTGGGCCAGGGCCGGTGGGGAGCACCGGGCACCATCGGGACAGGCTGGGGCGGCATCCGCACGCTCGTCCGCTGATGCGTGCGGCTACCCGATCATTGCCAGCACCGCTCCCGCGGTGACCACCCCGCCCGCTTCGGCACGGATGCCGGTCACCGTTCCGTCGCGGTGCGCCGCGATCCGGGTTTCCATCTTCATCGCTTCAAGAACGACGACGGCGTCCCCCGCCGAAACTTCGTCGCCCGGCTCTACGAGCCACTTCACCACGGTCCCGGCCATGTCGGCGCGCAGCTCCCCAGGGTCGGCGGCATCCGTGCCCGAACGGTCAGCACCGCCGCCGGACCCCGAACCAATCGAAACCCCGGCCGGAAGCGCCCCACCGGACAGTGCCCCACCGGACAGTGTCCGGGCAGAAAGTGCCCAGCCGTCCAACAAATCCGCCGGCAGGCCCACCGCCATGCGGCGGCCGTCCACCTCCACGGTGATGGTGCGGCGTTCGCCGTCGGGCGCTGTGGTGCTGTAGCCCGGATCGGCCGGGATCCGGTCCGCGAAGTCGGTCTCTATCCAGCGGGTATGAATGCCCAGGCCGGTTTCGGAGGTGAAGTCCGGGGACTCGAGGACCGCCCGGTGGAACGGCAGCACGGTGGACACGCCGGTGATGCGGATTTCCGCGAGAGCGCGGCGGGCCCGGCGCAGCGCCTGCTGGCGGTCCGCGCCCGTGACGATCAGCTTGGCCAGCAGGGAGTCGAACTGCGGCGCGACGAACGAGCCGGAGCGGACGCCGGTGTCCAGGCGGATGCCCGGACCGGTGGGACCGGAGAACTCGGCAATGGTTCCGGGTGACGGCAGGAAGCCGCGGCCCACATCCTCGGCGTTGAGCCGGAACTCAAAGGAATGGCCGCGCGGTGCCGGGTCCTCGGAGTAACGCAGGCGTTCTCCCGCCGCGATCCGGAACTGCTCCTGGACCAGGTCGATCCCGGTAGTTTCCTCGGTGATCGGATGCTCCACCTGCAGGCGGGTGTTGACTTCGAGGAACGCCACGGTGCCGTCCGTGGCCACGAGGAATTCCACTGTCCCGGCGCCGGAATAGCCGGCTTCCCGGCAGACTGCCTTGGCGGCGTCGTAAATCTGCTTCCGCTGGTCACCGCTGAGGAACGGCGCAGGGGCCTCCTCTACCAGCTTCTGGTGCCGCCGCTGGAGGGAGCAGTCGCGGGTTCCTACGACGACCACGTTGCCGTGGGTATCCGCCAGGACCTGCGCCTCGACGTGGCGGGGACGGTCCAGGTAGCGCTCCACGAAGCATTCACCCCGACCGAACGCGGCGACGGCTTCCCGGACCGCAGAGTCGAAGGCTTCCTCCACTTCGTCCAGGGCGCGGACCACCTTCATGCCGCGCCCTCCGCCGCCGAAGGCTGCCTTGATGGCGATCGGCAGGCCGTGTTCTTCGGCAAAGGCGCGCGCTTCCGCGGCCGAGTCCACCGGACCGTCGCTGCCGGCCACGAGCGGCGCACCGGCGCGGACGGCCGTCTCCCGGGCGGTGATCTTGTTGCCAAGCAGCAAGATGGCCTCCGGCGTCGGGCCGATCCACGTCAGTCCGGCATCCAGGACTGCCTGGGCGAAGTCGGCGTTCTCAGAGAGGAAGCCGTAGCCGGGATGGATGGCGTCCGCGCCGGACTGGGCGGCAGCGGCGAGCAGCTTGGGGATGTTCAGGTAAGTGTCCGCGGGCGAGTTCCCGCCCAAGGCGTACGCCTCGTCCGCGGCGGCGACGTGCACTGCGTCAGCGTCGACGTCCGCGTAGACGGCGACGGAGCCCAGTTGGGCGTCGTCGCAGGCCCGGGCAATCCGGACGGCGATTTCTCCGCGGTTGGCGATCAGGACCTTGCGCATCAGTTACTCGCTTTTCGTTCGGAAGTGGTTTCTGGGGCCGCTGCGGCGGCTGGGATCTCGGCGGAAGGGGAAACGCGGGCTGGAACGTCTTTAGCAGGAGCCCAGCGGAAGCGGATCTTGCCGCCAATCGGGATCTGGGCTGCGATGTCGAGCTGGTGATCCACCACGACGGCGATCACCGGGTAGCCGCCGGTGATTGGATGGTCGGCGAGGAAGAGTACGGGCAGGCCCTCCGGCGGGACCTGAAGGGCTCCGGCAACGGTGCCCTCACTGGGGAGTTCGCCTGCGCGGCTGCGCTGCAGCGGCGTGCCGTTCAGGCGCATGCCCACCCGGTTGGACTGCGGCTTCACCTCCCACTCCTGGCCGGCAAAAGACGCCAGCGCCTCCTGATCGAACCAGTCGGCGCGCGGTCCGGGGACGACGTCGAGCACGGTCACCCCGGTGCCCGGGAACTCCGGCTGCAGCTCGGGGGTCCCGACGACGCCGGATTCGGTCTCGCCACCGGCGGCAAGGACCTGGCCGGCGGCAAGCGGCGCCGGGCCGATGCCGGACATGGTGTCGGTGGAACGGCTGCCCAGCACGGGCGCTACGTCCACTCCTCCGCGGACGGCGAGGTAGCTGCGGAAACCACTCTCCGGCGCGCCGATGGTCAGGGTCTCGCCGTCGAGCAAGGCGAAGGGGGTGGCTACCGGAACCGAGCGCCGGACGGTCCCGGAATCCTCGTCTGAAGCAGAGTCGTCCGAAGCAGAGTCAACGGTCAGTTCCGACGGCGCGCCGGCGACGGCGAGGACCTGGTCCCCGACGGCCGTCACCGTGAGTCCGCCGGCGACAGTCTCAACGGCAGCGGCCGACGGCGCGTTCCCCACGAGGCGGTTGGCCCGCCGCAGCGAGGCCCGGTCCAGCGCTCCGGCGGCGGAAACCCCCAGTGCGGAGTGGCCGTAGCGGCCGAGATCCTGGATCAGGCTGTAAAGTCCCGGAGAAACGATCTGCAGGCCGGATGGAACGTCCTGCGGCTCCGCCGCGGCAACGGTAACGGCTTCATCAGCCAGTGTTACTGCGTCCCGGACGGCACGGAACTGCACCCGGTGGCCGGGGCTCGCCAGCGCGGGCTGTTCACGGTCCAGGTCCCACATTTTCGCGCCGGTGCGGCCGATGAGCTGCCAGCCGCCCGGGGACCGGCGCGGGTACACGGCGGAGTAGTTGCCGGCCAGGGCCACCGAGCCGGCGGGAACGGCGGTGCGCGGTGAGCTGCGGCGGGGCACTTCGAGGACCTGGTTCTCCCCCACCATGTAGCCGAAGCCAGGGGCGAAGCCGGCGAAGGCCACAGTCCAGATCTGCCCGGTGTGAGCGGCTATCACGCCGTCCGCTCCGAGGCCGGTCAGCTCCCCCACTTCGGTGAGGTCTTCGCCGTCGTACACAGTGTCAATGACCACCAGGTCGCCGTCCCGCTGGGGCGGCGCGGTGAGGTCGAGTTGCAGCAGCAGCGCGGCGATGCGTCGTGCAGCTGCCGGCGAATCCGCCGTCAGCAGGACCGTCTCGGCCGCGGCCAGAACGTCCTGCTGGCCCGGCAGCGGGTTCTCCAGAAGCAGTGCCTGCAGGGCGAGGACGTCCCGGGTGCCGGAGAGTTCGGCGAGCACCGCCCGGGTCCCCACCGCACGCACGGACCTGACCTTCTGAACGGCCGCCTTTTGTGCTGCCACTGTTTCCATAGCCGCTTCCATCGTTGCCGGTGCCGTGAATGGGATCTGAGCCACTTAGGCGCGCGATTCCTGCAGCAGCCGTTCTTCCTCGGCCGTCTGCGGGTTCCGGCCGAGCGCCAGGCCGATGACGGTGACCACGGACGCCACCAGCAGGTACACCGCGATCAGTAGCCAGTCGCCGGACGCTGCGTAGAGGGCGGTGAAGATCAACGGTGCCACGGCGCCGCCGATCACTCCGGCCAGCGTGTAGGCCAGCGAGCTGCCGGCGTAGCGCAGCCGGGCCGGGAACTGCTCGGTGATGTACGCCGCCTGCGGGCCGTACATGAACGCGTGGAAGGCCAGGCCGATCACGACGCCGAAGGTGAGCATCAGGACGGACCTGCCCTGGATCATCAGGAAGAACAGCGGGGTGTAAGCAGCGGTTCCGACTGCGGCAATTCCGTAGACGAGGCGGCGGTTGAAGCGGTCCGTGAGGGCCCCGGCTGCGGGAATAAGTACCAGCTGGAAGGCGGAACCGATCAGGATGGCGCCGAGGACATTGCCGGTGGTCATGCCCAGTTCCTTGGTGGCGTAGACCGCCACGAAGACGGTGAAGAGGGCGTAGAGAACATCGGGGCAGACCCGGGACAGGGCGGCCGCGACCAGGGCACGCGGTTCCTTGGTGAAGACCTCCTTGATGGGGGCCTTGGGCTGTTCACCGTGGGCAAGGATGGCCTTGAAGACCGGGGTTTCCTCGAGCTTGAGCCTGATGAGCAGGCCGAAGACCACGAGGAGTGCGGAGGCCAGGAAGGCGACGCGCCAGCCCCAGGAAAGGAAGGCCTCGTTGCTGAGGGTCGCTGCCAGCACGGCCAGGACTCCGTTGGCCATCAGGTTGCCGGCCGGCGGGCCGATCTGCGCGGCCGAAGACCAGAAGCCGCGCTTGTGGGCATCGCCGAACTCGCTGGAGAGCAGGACGGCTCCGCCCCATTCGCCGCCGACGCCGATGCCCTGGGCCAGTCGCAGCAGCACCAGGATGACAGGGGCGGCGACGCCGATGACCGAGTAGTCAGGCAGCGCACCGATCAGCACCGTGGCTGCGCCGATCAGCATGAGGGTAACTACCAGGACTTGCTTGCGGCCGATCTTGTCGCCGAGCCTGCCGAAGATCACACCGCCGATGGGGCGGGCGAGGTAGCCGACGGCGAACGCCGAGAAGGAAAGGAGCAGCCCGACGAACTCGTCATTGCCGGGGAAGAAGATCTTGGGGAAGACGAGGGCGGAAGCCACCGAATAGATGGCGAAGTCGTAGTACTCAAGGGACGTGCCGGTGAGGCTGGCGACGTAGGCCTTGAGTGCTCCGGGCGGCATCCTCTTGGTTTGCGGCTTCTTTGCCGGGGACGGCGTTCCGGGTGTGGACCCGGCCGGTGATGGGTTTGAGGCGGTCATTAGATACTCCGGGGTTGGGGTGTTGGAGTGCTTGGAAGGGTTATTCGGCCATGCTGCGGCAGGCAGGCCGGGCGGTCAGGCAAAGGCGGCGACGGTGACGCCTGCTGCGGTCAGGGCTGACTTCACGGCTGTGGCCATGGCAACGGCTCCGGGGGAATCGCCGTGCACACAGATGCTTTCTGCGCGGATTTTCAGGACGGAACCGTCCACGGTGCGGACGGCGGAATCAGTGGCCATCTGTAGGACATGTTCCGCCACTTCTGCGGGATCATCAAGGACAGATCCTGGCAGGGAGCGGGACACGAGCGTGCCGTCCGGGTTGTATGCCCGGTCGGCGAAGGCTTCCGGGACGGCACGCAGGCCGGTGGCTTCCGCCAGGCGGAGCACCTCCGAGCCGGGAAGCCCCAGAATGGGCAGCTGGGCGTCCACCGATTTCACAGCGTCGACCACGGCCTGTGCCTGCGCCGTGTGGTGGACGATCGCGTTGTAGAGCCCGCCGTGCGGTTTAACGTACTGGACGCGCGTGCCCTCCGCCGCGGCCAGCGCCTGCAGCGCGCCGATCTGGTAGACGACGTCGTCCGCGAGCTCGTTGGGCGCTATGTCCAGAAAGCGGCGGCCAAAACCGGCAAGATCGCGGTAGCCCACATGTGCGCCGATGACGACGCCGGCGGCGGCCGCCTGCCGGCAGGTCTTCCGAATAACGCTGGGATCACCGGCGTGGAAGCCGCAGGCCACGTTGGCGCTCGTGACGGAGCGGAACATCGCCTGGTCATCGCCCAGGGTCCACCGCCCGAATGATTCTCCGACGTCGCTGTTCAGGTCGATCTTCGTCATTGTGATCCTCGTCTCATAGAAGCCTGAGTTCTAGGATGCACCACTTTGAGGAATTGTTCAACAATCCAACGATTAAACGATGTGGCAATCGTGTAAATTCAAGGCATGACGAGCCCAGCCCGCAACGCCCGGAGTGCCTCCGCCCCAGCCGCTGCAGGCAACGGCGCATCGCTTGCCGGGGCACGCCTTCGGGTAGCCGTGCCCTCGGTGGCGGAGCGGGTTGCCCAGGAGCTGCGGCACCAACTTGCCGAAGGGCTGCTGCTGCCTGGCGCCAGGCTCACGGAAGCCGCGCTGGCCGAGGATCTAGGCGTTTCACGCAACACTGTCCGTGAGGCCTTCGCCGAGCTGGCCAGCGAGCGGCTCCTGGTCCGGCATCCCAACCGCGGTGTGTTCGTGGCGAGTCTTGGCGCCGGTGACATCCACGACGTCTACACCGTCCGCCGCGCCATCGAGGTAAGCACCATCCGGAACGGGGGCACCACGGAGCAGATTGCGGCCGTGCGCGCCGCTGTGGAAGAGGGCAAGAAAGCCGCGGCCGCGAATGACAATGAGGGGCTCGGCAGCGCCAACCAGCATTTCCACCGCGCCATTGTGGCCATGGCCGGAAGCCGGCGCCTGGACACAATCATGTCCCAGGTGCTCGCCGAGATGCGCCTGTTCTTCCACAAGGCCACGGTGGACGCCGAGTTCTACAGCGGATACCTGAAGGACAACGAGCAGATCTGCGCCGCGTTGGAAGCCGGGGACGGTGAGCGCGCGTCAGAGCTGATGCTGGCGTACCTTGACCGGTCCGAGGCCCAGCAGGTCGCCATTCACGGCGTCTGAGAGCGCTGAGAGCGCAGGTGCTTGGCTAGCGCTTGCCCTTTTTCCGCGAGCCGCGGCCGCGGCCCTTGTCCGGGTTGGGGGCGTAGCGCTGGGCCACCTTGGGCTTCTTGGCGCCGGTGCCGCGGCGGTCCGGCTTGGGTTCCTTCTTCGGCTTCTCCTGCTGGGCGGACGGCTGCCGGGAGCTCTGGGCTGTGCGCCCGCGGACAATGCCGATGAACTCCTCAATCACCTCGTCCGTGGCATCGCTGGGCCACGCCAAGGCAATTTCGGTGCCGGGCGCCCCTGTGAGCCGGCGGGCCACGGTGTCCTTGACGTTGAAGTGCCTGGCCACGGACATGGGCAGGATGAGCAGGCCCGCCCCCGACGCCACCACCTGCAGGGCAGCTTCCGGCCCGCCGAGCCCGTCGGCGTCGAGGAAGGTCTCCTCCGCGAGGTCCTCCAGTGCCACTTCCTCGAACACCGAGATCTCATGGCCCTTGGGTGCCACCACCACCGGCTGTTCTTCATACAGCGGAATGACATTCAGGCCCTCGCGGTCCACGGGCAGCCGCACAAAACTGAGGTCGGCAGAACCGTCGCGCAGCACGGAAAGCTGCGTGCCGCCGTCGGACATGAAGCCGCGCAACGGAACATGCGGCATCCGCTCTTCCCAGCGGCGGATCCACTTTCCCGGCGTGACGCCGGCGACGTACGCGAAGCGAAGCTCCCGCTGGCCGGGTTCTGGCGGGGCGGGGGCTAATGTGGATTCATCTTCAGCGGGCACACGTTCACAGTACCGCCCGCGCTCAGTACCGCCAGTGCAGTACCGCCGGAGCTCAGTACCGCCAGTGCCCCGCGCGGTGCCCGCTCTCGGTTCACCGTTGGTCCCCTTCCGGTACGCAGCCAGATACCCTTGAAGCATGACCTCTGCTAACTCCCAGTCCATGAAGCCGGCCACCGTTGCCAAGAAGCTTGGCATCTACCTGCCCGCAACACCCCAGGAGTTCCAGGATTCAACCATCACGCGCGCCGATTTCGCAGAACTCCAGGCGAACCCGCCGGAGTGGCTGGCCGAGCTGCGCCGCAACGGCCCGCACCCCCGCCCGGTGGTGGCGCAGAAGCTGAATGTCTCGATCAGCGGACTGGCCCGCGGCGGCGTCGAAGAGGCCCTGACGACGGCGGAAATCACCGCGCTGCTGCAGGCTCCCCCCGCGTGGCTGGTCGCCGAGCGCTCCACCCACGCCGCGGTGCGCGCCGAGGCTCAGCGCGTCAAAGACGAGGCTTCCAAGAAAGACGCCAAGAAGGCGCGCCAGGCCTAGCTGGAGCTTCCGGCAGCACGAAAGCTGCCGTAACCCTTGCGATAACCCGGACTCCTGATCCCCCATCCCGAGGGGACGCGAGCGCGGCTGGGGGGCCTTGCCCCCCAGCCGGCCTGCCGCCCACAGAAGCCAGACGGGGCGCGGCCAAACCATCTGCCGCCGCGACGAACGGCCCCGCTCATCCGGTCCGCTCCCCCACCATTTGGGGGCCCAAGGGGGCCGCAGAAATGGCGGGGGGAGACGCTCGAAATGCCCGCGAAGAACAGCGTTTCCCCAAGGCGGCCTATTGATTCTGTGATTGTGCGTGAAGGTATCGCGCACCTCGGATCGATGAGGTCATCATGAAATCAGCACAACACGAGCCGGAAGCGCGCACTTCACGCCTTCCCGGTACCCGCAGGGCCGGAATCATTGCAACCGTTTCGGCCGTGGTCTGCGCAACGTCCATGTTCACCATCCCGGCCGCCAGCGCGGCCGTGCCGACCTTCCCCGACAACCTCCTGGTCTTTCCCAACCGCGACTTCGTTACTGTCGAGGGTTACCAGAGCCACAAGGGCGAGACAGCAACCGTGGAGGTCACCCGCGCAGGAGTCGGCGTCATTGGTTCGGCGAAGGGCGTGGTCTCTGGCGGAGACGTTGCCTTTGAAGTCAACCACCCCGGCGGGTACTGCTGGGGGGCCGGTACGGGGCTGAACGTTACCCCCGATATCCAGCCGGGCGATACCGTCTCCCTCAAGTTCGGCGCCACGGCCGCCGGCGACACTCGCGTCCTGGACACCTATGTCACCGCCGACTCGATCCTCAGCGGCAGCACTGTTACGGTCAAAGGACACGTAGGCACCGGCGTCAACCGGGCTCAAATGGAACAGCGCATCATTGAGCCGGCCCTGACCGCCACCACGATCGCCCGCCGCGATATTCGCGCCGTCCCCGGCCTCCTCACCGCGGCCCCCAAGGGCGGCTACTCCTCCAGCCTTGAATTCGATGTCGACGGTCCCAACACCTTCACCGCAACCTACGTTTTCGATGACCCCGCCAACGCCGAGATCGCCGCGAACGCCGGACTCGGTGAGCGCGCCATGGCTTGGGAACTGGAGGACGCCGCGGCCAACCGACAGGGCGTGACCATCGCCGAGTTCGGCGAACCCGGCGGCCCGGGCATGGGCGGGTGCCCCAACGGTCCCCTCCAGTCCGGCCCTCCAGGGCCAACCAGCGTCTCTGCCGCGAAAGTGTCCGGCGGACTCAAACTGACCTGGACCCCCGCTGTAGCTATCCCGGGCACACCGGCCATCACTGGCTACCGGGCAACCGCGGTCGCCCAGACCGTGACCGCCAACGAACAAGTAGAAATTGGCAAGCGCATCACCGGCCAGGCAGCCTCCGGCACCACCATCACCGGACTGGCTGCCGGAGAGAACTACGACGTCTACGTCGTGGCCGAAAGCAGCACCGGAGACACCTTCCCCGGGGTCCACGCCATCCCGCAAACTGACACCACCGCCCCGACAGTGACGGCCACGCCCAGCGGAGGCACTTTCTCCACGGCCCAGAACGTCACCCTGACCGCCAGCGAGGCCGGAAGCAGCATCTTCTTCACCACCAACGGAACAGAACCCGTCCTCCCCGGCGGCGTCACTTCCGATGCCGCAACCCTTTACACCGGCCCGGTTAACATCGCCCAGACCGGCACACTCAAGTTCGCCGCCATCGACCCCTCGGGCAACGTGTCCCAGGCCGGCACACTGAACTTCTCCATCACCAACGACCCCGTACCGGCCGCCCCGGCCTTCTCAGGAGCACCCGTCGTGGGCCAGGGTACGGCAAGCCTGACCTGGACCGCACCGGACGCGGGCGCGCCCGGCCTGACCATCACCGGGTACACGATCCAGGCCTACACAGCTGACGGCACCGCGTTCGGCGCCCCCAAGACGGCTCCCGGCACGGCCACGTCCCTGGTCTATGACGGACTCGCCGGCGACACCGCCTACCAGTTCACCATCAGGGCCAGCAACATCAACGGCACCAGTCCCGAATCGGCCAAGACCGCGTCCGCGACCGCCCAAGGCGCCGTCGTGGCCATCGCCGGCCCGGACCAGAGCGTCGCCCGCCGCACCACAGCCACCACCGTGGCACTGGACGGCACCGGATCCACCACAACGGGCGCCAAGTACGAATGGGAACAGGTACTTTCCGGGGCAACTGATCCGAACCAGGTGACGATTACCGGCGGCACCACGCTGAAGCCGACGTTCAGTCTGCCGGTCTTCAAATCACCGATGACGAACAGTCCGCTCACTTTCAGGCTGACGGTCACGGTTGGCACCACGGTCCGGACAGACGAGGTCACCGTGACACCGGTAGCGGACACGGTAACGATCGGTATCGCACAGTGGAGGGCAGGCGATCTCAGGATCAGCGGCACCAGCAGTGTGGTCGGCGGCGTCATTACCATCCACTCCGGAAGCCCAACCGGCCCCGTGCTGGGCCAGGTAGCCGTCACTGCGGCGGCCGCACCGGCGACCGGTGGCGACTACAACCTCCGGCTACGCAACGCCGCAGCCGGAGCCAGCAACCCCGGCAGAGTCTGGATTGAGTCCACCGTAGGTGGAACGGCCGGGCCAGCCACCGTCGTGAACCGCTAGGCCACGTCGGACATCACCAACAATCGCGGAGAGGCTGCAGAGTTTCAGGCAGCTCCGCCACCCAGTCCGGTGGCTGCCGGCAATGCGCCGGTAGCCACCGGACTTTTGTGCGCTCCGTAAGTTGTACTTCAGGCGCCGGCTCTCCCCGGGAATACTTGGCAGGGCAGTAGAGTTGATGCCTGCGAATGGGCGCCAATCCGGCCCCCATGCGAAGGAGTGAAACCACCATGGCAACCGACTACGACGCACCGCGCGTCAATCAAGAGGATCAGCCGGGGACCGAATCGATCGAAGCGATGCAGTCCCAGCGCGGCGGATCCCAGACAGCCCTGCTGGACGTCGAGGAAGCCGACACCGCAGAAGGCATCGACCTTCCCGGGGCCGACCTCTCCCACGAAGAGCTGCTCATCCAGGTCATCCCGGTGCAGGAGGACGAGTTCACGTGCATGTCCTGCTTCCTGGTCCATCACCGCAGCCAGCTCGCGCGGGAAAAAGACGGAAAAAAGTACTGCTCGGAGTGCGAAGGGTAGGACGCCCGTTGTTCACCCGGTCCTGATCGTTGGGCCCGGAACCCTCAGGAAATCTGCAGCCCTCCGTTGATGTCATACGTCGCTGCCGTGATGTAGCCGGCGTCCTCGCCCATCAGGAACACCAAGAGCGCGGCGATGTCCCGCACGGTGCCAACCCGGCCCATCAGAATGTCGGCGGACATGGCGGCCTTGCGTTCATCCGTCAGCGTTCCGCCCATGATGTCCGTGTCCACCGGCCCCGGAGCGACGCAGTTGACGGTGATGCCGTGCTGGCCCATTTCCCGGGCCAGGGCTCGGGTGAAGCCGATGATGGCCGCCTTCGAGGCGCTGTACGCCACCTTGGAGTAGGTGCCTCCACCACGCTGGGCCGAAATGGAGGAGACGCTGACAACTCTGCCGAGCTTGCGCTCGATCATGCCCCTGAGCACACGCTGGGTAACCAGGAACGTGCCGGTCATGTTGATCTTGAACACGCGCTCCCACGCCTCGAGCGTCTCATCCATGAATTCCGTGGGCGAACTGATGCCGGCAAGGTTGGCCAGGCCAACGATCGGCGGCATGCTGGACTCGATCTCGTCGATGGCGGCGTTGACGGCCGCCGGGTCGGAGACGTCCGCGCCCGCCCCCGTGGCCTTGACGCCGTAGACGGCGGTGATTTCCTCTGCCGCCAGCCGCGCCGCGTCGCCGTCGATATCCAGGATCGCCACCGACCACCCCTGGCTGGCAAGCATTTCCGCCGTCGCCCGTCCGATGCCGCGCGGAGACGCGGCGCCGGTCAGCACCGCGGTTCGCTCGGCCGGCAACGTTTCGTGATGCGTCATGTCCCTTAGCCTCTCGTCGCCTGTTGTCAGTACTTGGTGTCGTCGAACTCGTCGGCAGCAACCGCTTCCTCACCGACGGCTGCACGGGTACCGGGCTTCACATGACCTTCCGGCCGCCTGCGTCCGTAGAGATAGGTGGCAACTGCCGTGATGGCCAGGACCGCCGACAGGAACACGAGGCCTGAGCGGTTGTCGCCCGTGGCGTCGTTGAACAGCCCCACCGCGTAGGGAGCCACGAAACCGCCCAGGTTCCCCAGTGAATTCACCATGGCAAGACCGGCGGCGGCCGCGGCTCCCACCAAGGCCGTGGAAGGCATCGCCAGGAACGGGGCAATGGCCGAGTAGATGCCCATGGCCGCCAGGGTCAGCGCCATCAGGGCGAGAATAGCGTTCACCTGCACCAGGAAGCCGGCAGCCAGGAGACCTACGGCAGCGAGGACCATGCTGATGCTGGCGTGCAGCACGCGGTTACCCGTCCGGTCGGAGCGCCTGCCCCAGAAGTACACAAAAACCGCCGCAATCGTGTACGGGATCGCCACGATGAAACCGACCTGGGTGGTGCTGAACTTGCCCAGGGCGGCAACGATGGTGGGCATCCACAGACCGAGGCCGTAGATTCCGCAGACCAGGCCGAAGTACAGCGCGGAGTACGCAATCGTCCGGGGGTCCTTGAGGCCGGCCAGGAAGTGGTGCGGCTGGCCCTTCTGCTTGTGGGCGAGCTCCTCGTCCATGGTCTTGGTCAGCCATTCGCGCTCCTCCGCCGGCAGCCACTTCGCATGGCCCGGGCGGTCCGTCATGAGGATCGGGGTGAGCAGGCCGAGCAGGATGGCCGGAATGCCTTCAATGATGTAGAGCCACTGCCAGCCGTGCAGGCCCGCAATGCCTTCCATCTGGAGGAGCAGGCCCGACACAGGGGCGCCCAGGGCGTTGGAGACCGGCTGCGCCAGGATGAAGATACCCAGGACCGTGACGCGCTGGGCGGCCGGGAACCACAGGGTCAGGTAGAAGAGGATGGCCGGGAAGAATCCGGCCTCGGCCGCGCCCAGCAGGAAGCGGACGACGTAGAACGTGGTTTCCCCGTTCACCAGGGCCATGGCGGTGGCAAAGACGCCCCAGGAGATCAGGATCCGGGCTATCCACTTTCGGGCGCCGAATCTGTACATGCCGCCGTTGCTGGGAATTTCCAGCAACGCATAGCCGAGGAAGAAGATGCCTGCACCGAGCCCGTACGCTGAAGCACTCAGCCCGATGTCCTCGCTCATGGTCAGCTTGGCGAAGCCCACGTTGTTCCGGTCCAGGTAAGCCACGAAATAGAGCAGGACGATGAGCGGCATGATGCGCCCGCGTACCCTGCGCAGTGTTCTGTGGCCCAGTTCGTCGAGATGATTGGCAGGATTCATGGAAGTCATGGTGCACCTCGCAGTGAGAACGGGCCCGCCGGGGTTCCTCAGCGGAACAATTAAGGTTTACCACTCTGCAACGTAATAGTCACCACGCTTAGTTGGTGCCGCGGTGATGGAATGCGACCACGTGGCCAGATGTCTTATGTCCCCGATTTCAGCCACTCCAGCAGCCGCTCCAGCGGCCACGTGGTGATGATCCGGTCCGCCGGCACCCCGTTCAGTTCCGCCCGCTCGGCTCCGTACTGCAGAAAGTCCAGCTGGCCGGGCGCGTGCGCATCGCTGTCGATGCTGAAGAGGCACCCCGCATCGAGGGCCAGCTGCATGAGGTTGTCGGGCGGATCCTGGCGCTCGGGCCGGGCATTGATTTCGACGGCGACGCCGGCTTCCGCGCACGCCGCAAACACGCGTTCGGCGTCGAATTCCGACTCCGGACGGGTGCCGCGCGAGCCCTGCAGCAGGCGCCCGGTACAGTGCCCCAGCACGTTGGTGTGCGGGTCCCCGATGCCGCCGAGCATCCTGTCCGTCATGGTGCTCCGGTCCGCGCGGAGCTTTGAGTGCACGCTGGCCACCACCACATCGAGCCGGTCCAGCATCTCCGGAGACTGGTCCAGCTCGCCGTTTTCGAGGATGTCCACCTCGATTCCAGCCAGCAGCCTGAACCCGCCGGGCCCCGGACCGGCGTGGACCTTGTTAACGGCGGCCACAACCTCGAGCTGTTCGCTGAGCCGCTCGGCACTCAACCCGTTCGCAATCTTCAGGGTCGGCGAGTGGTCCGTCAGGGCAAGGTACTCGCGGCCGAGGGTGCGGGCGGCATCCGCCATGAGGCCAATGGGCGATCCGCCGTCGGACCAGTCGCTGTGGCTGTGCAGGTCTCCCCGCAGCAGAGGTCGCAGCCCCTTGCCGCCGGCGGCGAGAGGTTCCGCGCCGCTCTGCCTCAGCTTTTCCAGGTAATCCGGCACTCCACCGTCGACCGCCTGCCGGATTACCTGGAACGTCGTGTCCCCGATCCCCTTGGTCCGCTTCAGCCGGCCGTCCTGTGCCCGCTCCGTCAGCTCCTCAGGGGCGATGTCGCCAATGATGCCGGCGGCTTTCCGGAAGGCCTGGACCTTAAACGTTGGCGCGGCGCTGCGTTCCAGCCAGAACGCGATCTCATTCAAGGCGTCAACGGCGTCCATTCAGGTCTCCCACCTTTTAAGCCAGCGGTCTTGTTAAGCCAGCGGTCTTGCGGCGAACGGCCTTCAGTCCTGGTGGAGCTGGACGAAGTTGCCACAGCCGTCGTCGAACACGGCCGAGATCCCGAAGGGGTCTTCCGACGGTTCGCCTTGGAACCGGACGCCCGCGGCGGTGAGCCGCCCATGCTCGGCCTTCACGTCGGGGACGCCGAAGACGATCGCCGGGATCCCGGCGTCGTGAAGTCCGGTCATGTAAGCGGCCGCGATTGGATTATCGCTCGGCTCCAGCAGCAGCCCCGCGCCGCCCGCGGCACCCGGATCCTTAACGATGAACAGGTTGTGTTCCGGCATGGCCATGAGGGTCTCGAAGCCGAGGGTCTCGGTATAAAACGAGTGGGCCGCTGCCGGATCCTGGACGTGGATGCTGCACATTTTGAGTCGCATGCCGCCAAGGCTACGCCGAGCGCCGCCCGCTGCAAACCGTTTGCCACGGCCAGTCGCTGGCGCGGCCCGGCGACCCATTGACCACCGGGGCCGCAGGGGATGCAATTGTAGTGGAGCCCGAATTACCGGGCCCCGTTGCTTGGAGGTGGTGGAGTGCCCGCCGTAACGGAAGCCGTCCTGATTGGGGCGCTGCAGCTTGTCTTCTGGGGTGCGGTGCTGGTGGCCGCCGCTTCCTGCACCGTCTTCGCCGTACGGCACCATGCCGGAAGGCCCGACGGCGACAGTTCAGACCCGCTGTTCTGGGACCTTTTCTGCGGGGCAGCCGTGATAATTCCGGCCCTTCTGATCCCGGCGGTGACATCACCGCTCGCTGGACTGGCGTTGGCCGCCGTCACCGGCGCCAGCGGCGTTGCCGCGTACCGCAGCAGCCCGCAGATTCTGGGCTGGTATGCCTCCCGGCGCCGCCAGCGGGAGGATTTGCCTGCCCGCCGGGCCGCCGTAGATCTCCACGATGCTGTCCTGAAGCGCTGGCAGCGGTACGAACTGGATCCGGCGCTGGCCATCGACTTCCCTGACATGGCGGACGTGGCACGGCCGGAAACCGCCGCATTCATCAAGGCGATGCGGGAAACGGAGCTGCTGCGGACGCTGGCTGGCCCTGGCTACGCGCCCGCCGTGGCACGGCTGGAGGACGCGCTGCGCTGTGCTGAAATTGCAGCAGGGGCAGAAATCGCGGCAGGCGCACACATCGCAGCAGGCGCCGAAGTAGCGGCGGGAACCACAAAGTTACTGGCGGCGGGCATTCACAGGCCTGGCACAGCGGCCGCGAAGTAGGGACACAAGCCTGAATCAGAGTATTTTCCCAGGCCGCAGAGGCGGCCGGCCCGTTCGCCCGGGTCCGGAGAATAGGAGATTCACATGTCCAAGATCAACAAGGTGACGGCCGGCATCATCCTGGCCGCGGCAGCCGGAGGCGGTGCGATCGGCGCCGCCGCACTCCCGGCAATGGCCGACAGCGGCACGTCGTCGGCGGCGTCGTCCACAACGCAGGGCTACGGCGCTGCCGGGACAGACGGCGGGACCCGCGGGCCGCATCAGGCCAACGGCAAGACCGAGGAAGTCCTGACTGGCGACGCCGCCGCCAAGGTCGAGGCCGCCGTCAAGGCTGCCCAGCCCGACGCGACCATCGAGCGAATGGAAACCGACGCCGACGGCGCCACGTACGAAGCCCACATCACCAAGGCGGACGGCACCCGGGCCACCGTCTTGCTGGACGCCAGCTTCAAGGTGACGGGCACCGAGGAGGGCATGGGCGGCCCGGGCGGTGGTGGCCGGGGCAACGGCACCCAGCAGGGCTACGACGACGCGGCCGCCAACAGCTAGCCCATGCTGCAGCGCGGGGTCACTCCGGCCCAATCCGGGCCGTTTATTGCGCGGCATGTGGCCCCGCGTTGCTGTCAGTGAGGGTCGGTGTCCGCATCCTTTGTCTCGGCAAGGCTCCCACACGGTGGCGTGCTGGGAACCGCCGGGCCAGACCTTCCTCCCGATGCCCCGAACCCGGCCTTAGGATGGGGCCATGTCAACCTATACGGTCACACGCAGCGCCCTCATTCCCGCCCCTGCCAAGGACGTTTTCCCGCTGGTCAACAGTTTCCGCGAATGGACCAAATGGTCCCCGTGGGAATCCGTGGACCCCACCATGAGCCGCACCTACTCGGGCCCGGAAGCCGGTGTCGGCGCAAAGTACGCCTGGAGCGGCAACCGCAAGGCGGGCTCCGGCACCATGGAGATCGTCGGCGCCCAGGAACTGGACAGCATCAACATCCGGCTGGAATTCACCAAGCCGTTCGCCGCCGTCAACCCCACCAACTTCACGTTCGTCCCCGAAGGCAACGGCACGCGCGTCACCTGGACCATGAACGGCGAGAACAAGGGCATCGGCAAGGTTTTTGCGTTGTTCATGAACATGGACAAGATGGTGGGCGGCGACTTCGAAAAGGGACTGGCCTCGCTGTCCTCCGCCGCGGCGTCGCACAACGCCTGAGACGGCGCGACACCCGGGCCCCAAAATCTGAGCCAGCGTGCCGGAGCCGGGCAGGGGCGCTTACTCCCCTGCCCGGCTGTCCGGCCTGTCCGGATCAGGCTAGCGCCCGGCGGATCCTGCCGGCTGGCGGCTCTGCGCCTCAAGGTAGCCGAACAGCTGCCGCAGGCCGAACGTCCATTCCGGCAGGTCCTCGGAAGCACCTACACAGTTAATCAGGGCACCGAGGTGGCGGCTGCGGATAGTCACCACATCGCCGTGCTTGTGCGTGAAGCCCTGCCCCGGTTGATCCCGGTCCTGAGTGGGCGCGAACAGCGTGCCGGTGAACAGGGCGAAGCCGTCCGGGTACTGGTGGTGCCTTCCGTGGGTAGCCGCCACGAGCTCCTCGAAGGGCCGGCTGATCCTCGCCACTGTGTTGCGGCCCTCCAGCCGGTAGCCGTCCGGGCCATCGACGCGCAGCAGGATCTCTTCCTCCCTCAAAGTGTTCAGTGTGAAGCTGTCGTCGAACAGCCGGATCAGCGGTCCCAGGGCACTGGAGGCGTTGTTGTCCTTCGCCTTGCCCAGCAGCAGGGCGCTGCGGCCTTCCACGTCGCGGAGGTTGACGTCGTTGCCGAGCGTCGCGCCCACCACTTTGCCTTGTGACATGGCAATCAGGACCAGCTCCGGCTCCGGGTTGTTCCACGAGGAGAACGCCGGGATGCCGATGCCCGCGCCGAGCCCCACCGAGGACAGCACCGGCGCCTTGGTGAAGACCTCCGGGTCCGGACCGATGCCCACTTCCAGGTACTGGGACCAGAGTCCCTCGGCGATCAGGACCCGCTTGGCCTCGGCCGCCTCCGGGGAGCCGGGACGGACCGCACCGATGCTGCCGCCGAGGGCCTTGCCAACGAGCTCCCGCATTTCGTCCGCCCGCCCGGCGTCGCCGGCGCAGCGCTCCTCGATCACCCGCTCGATCATGCTGTCCACGAACGTTACGCCGCAGGCCTTGATGACCTGCAGGTCAACCGGCGCCAGCAGGTGCGGCCGGCTGGTGTCCCCTGCCAGAGTGGCCCTCAGGACGTCTGACGTCGCCCACCGCGGTTGGCTCCGTTCCGGGTCCAGCATGGCGGCGCGCACCGTGGCGGCCGGGTCCGGCAGCTCGAGAAGTTCCGAAACCGTGCAGGCAACGTCCTGCAGGTCGAACACCGACTCACCACTGACCGCCGCCACGCGCGGGCCGCCCGTTTCGACGTCCCAGACACGGCCGATGAGCAGGGCCTGCTCCGCGTCCTCGGGCAGGACTGACGCTGACGCGTCGAGCGGCAGGGCGCTCACAGCCGACCCGCCTCTGGTGAACGGCCGGCCGCAGTCGGATGGTGCCACACGCCGTCCACCCTTTGCGGAACGCCACAGGGGTTGCTGTCCTGCAGCGGTTCCGGCAGGCGCGCGGCGGGGAACGACTGGTACGCCACCGGCCGCAGGAAGCGGCGGATGGCCGCCGTTCCCACGGAGGTGGTGGAAGACGTCGCGGCCGGGTACGGCCCGCCGTGGTGCTGGGCGTAACTGACTGTGACGCCGGTGGGCCAGCCGTTCCAGAGGACGCGGCCGCTGATGTCGCTCAGCCGGGCTGCGAGCTCTGTGACGTCGTCGTCCTCTTCGGCCTGCAGCGTGGTGGTCAGCTGGCCCTCCAACAGTTCAGCCAGCCCGGCCAGTTGCGACTCGTCACCGTATTCGACCACCAGGCTTGCCGGGCCGAACATCTCCTGGCGCAGGATGTCCGGCTCCTTGCGCACTGCGTCGGCGGTGGTGTGCAGGACGGTGGGGGCGGGCGCCTCGGCGAAGTCGCCTTCGACGAGGACATCCACGCCCTCCGCCTCCCGGAGCGCCCGGACCGCGTCGACGTAACCGCCGTGCAGCCGCTGACTGAGCAGCTGCGACGGCGCGAACTCCGCGAGAGCCTTCCGGAGTTCGGCACCGGCGTCCGCCGCGTGCCCGGCGGGGACGAACAGGAGCCCGGGCTTTGTGCAGAACTGGCCCATTCCCAGGGTGAAGGAGCCGGCAAAGCCGGTGAGGATTTCCTGTCGGCGCGCTGCCCAGGCGCTGCGGGTGACGAAAACGGCGTTGATGCCGCCCAGCTCCCCGAAGAAGGGGATGGGTTGGGGCCGCGCTGCGGCCCGGTTGAACAGCGCCCGGCCGCCCGCCGTCGAGCCCGTGAAGCCGATGGCCTTCACCAGCGGGTGGTCCACGAGTGCTTCGCCGGCCTGCCGTCCGGTCACGACTGCGAAAAGGCCTGGCGGCGCCCCGGCGGCGTCCAGCGCTGCAGCCACTGTTTCGGCGGTGCGGGAAGCAAGTTCCCGGTGCGCGTCATGCGCCTTGTGCACGACGGCGCAGCCGGCTGCCAGCGCCGACGCACTGTCGCCGCCCATGACACTGAAGGCGAAGGGGAAATTCGAGGCGCCGAAGACTCCGACGACGCCGAGCGGAACGTTGTAGCGGCGCAGGTCCGGCCGCGGACCCATGCCCCAGGCCGGATCCGCGTGGTCGATCGTGGCGTCAAAGTGATCGCCCCGGCGGATTTCGTCCGCGAAGAGCCGCAGCTGGAAGACAGTGCGTTTCAGCTCGCCCTCCAGCCGCGGTCCGCCCAGATGCGTTTCCCGGCGGGCGATGTCCACGAGCTCCGTCGCGTCCCGCTCCAGGCCGGCCGCGACGGCCTCGAGCCATCCGGAGCGCGTGGCGGGATCCGCCGTGCGGCCTTTTTCAAAGGCGGCCTGCGCCGCCTCGACGGCTGTGTTGAGCCGGTCGACGTCGGTGGCCTCGCCCGAGGCAGCCGGTTCAACGGCGGTAGTCGGTTCGACGGCGGTAGCCGCCGCGGCCGTCATCGGCCAGCTCCGGCAGGGGCCAGGGATGCGCCCGTGACCGCGGCGCGGTTGCCCACTTCCTGCCAGCCCGCGCCGGCCGGGAATTCCCAGCGGACGCGGGAGGCGGCAAACATTTCGGCTCCCGTGCCCGGCAGCTTCGGCGCGGCGTAGCGGCCGTTGACGATCCGGACGGGCTCGGCGAAGTGTTCGTGAAGGTGGTCGACGTATTCGATCATGCGGCCCTCCTGGCTGCCGCTGACAGCGGCGTAATCGAAGAAGGAGAAGTGCTGGACCAACTCGCAGAGGCCCACGCCGCCGGCGTGCGGGCAGACGGGGACGCCGAACTTGGCCGCGAGCAGGAGGTTGGCAATGTTTTCGTTGACGCCGCCCACACGGGTGGAATCGAGCTGCAGGACGTCGATGGCGCCGGCCTGCAGGAGCTGCTTGAACACGATGCGGCTCGCCACGGCCTCGCCGGTGGCAACGCGGACCGGGGAAACGCCCTTTCGAATTTCGGCGTGGCCCAGGATGTCGTCCGTGCTGGTCGGTTCTTCGATCCAGTACGGGTTGAATTCCGCGAGCTGGTTGACCCATTCGACGGCCTCGAACACTTCCCACCGCTGGTTGGCGTCGATGGCTATCGGGAGGTCGCCCACTGCCTGGCGGGCCAGGGCCATGCGTCGGCGGTCATCGTTGATGTCGCCGCCCACCTTGAGCTTGATCATTGAGAAGCCGTCGGCAGCCGCTTCCTTGCTCAGACGCACCAGCTTCTCGTCGCTGTAGCCCAGCCAGCCCGGCGAGGTGGTGTAGGCCGGGAACCCGTCAGCCATGAGCGCCGCAATGCGGGCGGCCTTTCCGTCCTGGCCAGCGCGCAGGATGTCCAGCGCCTGCTGGGGGTTGAGGGCGTCCCGGATGTGGGTGAAGTCCACCACGTCCACGAGCTCTTCGGGGGCCATCTCGCTCAGCAGGAGCCAGAGCGGCTTGTTCTCGCGGCGGGCGCGGATGTCCCACAAGGCGCTCACCAGGGCGCCGCACGCCATCTGTGTCACGCCCTTCTCAGGCCCAAGCCAGCGGAGCTGGGAGTCATGGACGAGCCGCTTGGACGCGCCGCCGAGGTCATAGATCAGTTCATCGATGTCCCGGCCTACCAGCAGGCGGGCGTAGGCGTCGATCGCGGCCGTCAGTATCTCGTTGCCGCGGCCGCAGCTGAACACGAAGCCGTGGCCTTCATCGCCCGCGTCGGTGCGGATGACCACGTACGCGGCGGAGTAGTCCGGGTCAACGTTGACCGCGTCGGAGCCGTCGAGTTCCAGGGACGTCGGAAACCGCACGTCTTGGGTCTTGATGGAGGTAATGGAAGGCATGGATCTCTTCTCTCGGGGCAGTTCTGGAGGGGCGGTCATGATTTCCTATATGAATTTCGATAATCATATAGGAATCCTGTTCCCGATCAAGCCCCCGGGTTCGGCGCCGGACGGATTTCGTGCGCGGGATGGTGGTTTTCGGGCGCGAAAAAGCCCCGGCCCTGCGGGCTGGGGCTTTTTTGAACTGGTGATCCGCTTACCTGATGATCCTCTTACGGGGCGGGCCACTGTCCTCCAGCGGCGACAGTTCGGCATGCCCCTGAAAGGCCTGCGCAAACCTTTCGAAGGAATTGCGAATATGGCTGGCCATTGCAGCCTCGGCGCGCTCGGGTTCGCAAGCCTCGATAGCCTCCCTGACGGCCGAGTGTTCGGCCACCGTGATGGCACCGTCGACGTCGGCCGGGTAGAGCCGGAAGGTGTGGAGGTGGCAGTGGGTCTGCGCAAACGCGTGGCGCACCACGGGGTTTCCCGAGGCCGCCAGGATGGTGTCGTGGAAGCGCGTGTCATGGGCCACCAGATCCTGGCGCAGGTCCATGCTGCTCTTCATGGTGTTCCGGAAGCCCGCGAGCTCCTGCTCAAGGGCAGCGGCAGGGTTGGCCAGCCGGTCCACGGCGGCCGAGCGCGCCGCCCACGGCTCCACCAGCAGCCGGAACTCAAACAGTGAACGCAGCTCCGCCAGCTCAAGCAGTGGCGTAGTGCTGTACCCGCGGCCGGGGCTGTAAACCACGAGATTGTCACCCTCGAGGCGCTGCAGGACCTCGCGGACCGGCGTCTGGGACACCCCAAGGCTGCGCGCCACGGCATCGATATTAATCCGCGTTCCCGGCGCAATTTCACCCTCCAGGATCGAGGCGCGCATGGACGAATAGACGTCGGTGACGGCTGCCTTGCTTCGGGAAACATCGGACGGTTGACGTGGGGGCACGCGTTTACCTCTTGGTTCAGAACTGGCGGAAGTCGCTTCGGGAATCATAAGCCACAGCCGGCCGCCGAGGACTCCAGAAGCTTTTTTCTGAAACGGGACTTGATCCGGATCACATTATCTATATGATTAACCAGATTCCTATATGATTTTGGCGCCGACATCTTCGGCGTCTTCCCTCCCGCCGGTGCCTCAGGCACCCGAAGCCATGTTCACGTCGAAGGAGACCGCATGACTGCGCTCGGAAGCAAGACCGCCACCAAATCATCCCCCACACCGCCGCGCCTGATGACCCGAAAACGCTGGGTCATCATCTGGCTCGCCTTCATCGGGCTCAGCATCAACTACCTTGACCGCTCAAGCCTGAGCGTCGCCCTGCCGTTCATGGGCAAGGACTTCGAGCTCACGGCCACGCAGCAGGGACTCATCTTTGCCGCCTTCTTCTGGGCCTACGACTTCTGCCAGCTCGCAGCCGGCTGGTACGTGGACAAGGTGGGACCGCGCCGCTCATTCTCGCTGGCCGCCGTATGGTGGTCCGTTTTCACCATGGTGACCGCGGCCGCGACGAGCTTCTGGTCGCTTTTCGCCGCCAGGTTCCTCCTCGGCGTCGGCGAAAGCCCGGCTCCCAGCACCGCCGCCAAGGTGGTGGCCACCTGGTTCCCGGTCCGGGAGCGGGCCTTCGCCACGAGCATCTGGGACTCCGGATCGCGGGTTGGCGCCGTCATCGCGCTGCCAATCGTCACCCTGATCGTGGCCCTCACCTCCTGGCACGCGGTCTTCATCATCATCGGAGTCGCCGGACTCATCTGGGCCGCCATCTGGTGGAAGGTGTACCGCAGCCCGCAGGAGCACCCGGGAGCCAATGCCGCCGAAGTCAGCTACATCGAAGAAGGCGGCGCCCGGAGCGAAGCCAGTGATGACGCCGGCGCCGCCAAGCTGCCGTGGCGTTCACTCTTCAAGTACCGCACCATCCTCAGCATGATGTTCGGCTTCTTCTGCCTGAACAGCGCCATCTACTTCTTCATCACCTTCTTCCCGAGCTACCTCGTGAAGGAGCGCGGCTTCGACCTCCTGAAGCTCGGCTTCTTCGGAGCCATCCCCGGTATCTGCGCCGTGCTGTGCGGCTGGCTCGGCGGCTACCTGGCCGACCGCGCAGTCCGGAATGGCGTATCCGTGACCAAGGTGCGCAAAACCGCCGTCTCCGGCGGCCTGGCGGGCGGCTCGGTCATCATGTTCGCTGCACTGGTTCCCGAAGCCTGGATGGCCCTGGCCCTCCTGTCGGTGGCGTACTCGAGCCTCACCGTGGCGGCCACGGGAATCTGGTCGCTGCCGGCCGACGTCGCCCCCAGCTCGCGGCACGTCGGCTCCATCGGCGGACTGCAGAACTTCGCCTCCAACCTGGCCGGCATCTTCACCCCGATCCTGATCGGCGTGCTCGTCGACCAGACCGGCTCATTCGTGGCGCCGCTGGCCGTGATCGGCGGGGTCTCCCTTGTCGGTGCCGCCAACTACCTGTTCGTGATGGGCAAGATCGAGCCACTCAAGGTCAAGGCTCCGGCGCCCGTCGCCTAGCTGCAATAAACAGCAACGCGGGGTCACTTGCCGCCCGATCCAGACCTCCGGATGGGCGGTAAGTGACCCCGCGTTGCTGCTATCTGGAGGAGCTACAGCTCCACAGTCCCGCTTTCGCCCACGCTCATGCGGCTGTGGGTCACCTTGGACTTGACCCACTGCAGGACGGTGGCCGCGGTGCCTCCCGGGCTGGTCCAGTACTCAGCCGAGTCAGAGTCGACGCGCAGCAGGACCACCTCAGGGGTGTCCGGCCCGTCGGGGAACCACGCTTCAACCGTCTGGTTCCACATCTCGCGGATCGTCGCCCGGTCCCTGACCACTTCCGCCGTTCCGGCCACGGACACCCATTCGGTGTTCTTGCCGAAGGACACGTTGACCCGCGGGTCCGCACCGATGTGGGCCACCTGGGAGGTTCCCTCCCCGGTGAAGAACCACATGTCGCCGTCGCTCTTGACGTCCTGGACGGCCAGCGGCCGGCTGACCAGAGTGCCTTCTTCGTTGACGGTGGTGAACATTCCGATGTGGGAATCGTTGATGATGTCCGTGACTTTGCTGATGTTTTCATTTTCCGGCATGCTGTCACCTCGTTCTGTTCAGTCTGGGAAATCTTCCCCTCGGACCAGCGTATTGGTAAGCGTGCTTACTTTCCACCCGTGAGGACACCCGGGAAGGTTACCGTCCGCGCGCCAGCACCTGGCCGCGGAAGAACTCCGGCCGGATCCTGGCCATCACCAGCATGACCACCACACCGAGCAGGATCACGCCCATGCCGAGGATGAACACCATGCCCACTCCGCCCACGGAGGAGCCGGAACCGTACTCGGGATCCATGGAGTCGTAGGCGGTCTTGAAGAACATGACCAGCAGGATGACGCCGCCCAGGAGAGGAGCGAGGAATTTGAAGAAGAATGCGCGGGCGTTGCTGAACGCCACGGCCCGGAAGAACCAGACGCAGGCCAGCGCCGTGATGCCGTAGTAGAAACAGATCATCATGCCCAGCGCCGTGATGGTGTCCCAGAGGGCGTTCTCCGAAGTGGTCCGGGTGATGACGTAGAAGGCTGCCGCAGCGATGGCCGCGGCAATCGTGGCGTAGCTCGGCGACTTGAACGCCGGGCTGACCTTGCCGAACGTCGCCGGCAGTGCCTTGTAGTGCCCCATGGCCAGCAGTGTCCGCGCCGGTGAAACGAACGTGGACTGCAGCGATGCCGCCGAGCTGCTGAGAATGGCCAGGGACATCAGGATGGCGAACGGCCCCATCACCGGCCCGGAGAGGACGGCAAAAATACTGGACTGGTTCTCCGGGTTGCCCGTGCCCAGCCCGGTTTCACCCACGCCGGCGAAAGACAGAGTGGCGAGGGCGGCAGTCATGTAGATGGCCATGATCACCACGACGGTGACCGTTGCCGCGCGCCCGGGAGTCTTTTCGGGGTTCCGGGTCTCCTCGTTCATCGTGAGCGTCACGTCCCACCCCCAGTAGATGAAGATGGAGAGCGATACGCCGGCGGCGAAGGACGAGAACGAGTCCACCGCAAACGGGTTGAACCAGTCCGGCGAGATGGCCGTGGCGTCGAAGGCCGAGCCGTTGGCCACGTGCAGGAAGGCCGACGTCGCGAACCAGCCGAGCACCAGCAGCTGGAAGCCCACCAGGACGTACTGGACGCCCTTGGTGGTTTCCATGCCCCGGTAGGAGATCCAGCAGGCCAGTGCGATGAACACCAGAGTGGTGGCGATGTTCAGCGGCAGGTTGGCGGTCAGCTCCGCGAGGCCGGGGTTGCCCAGGAGCTGCGACAGCATGAGGTAGAAGAAGTCGACCGCCACCGCCGCGAGGTTGGACAGCACGATGATGGTAGCGGCGATGAGCCCCCAGCCGCCCATCCAGCCGATCCACGGGCCAAAGGCCCGCGTTGCCCAGGTGAAGGAGGTTCCGGCGTCGGGCATTGCGTTGTTGAGTTCGCGGTACCCGAGCGCCACCAGCAGCATGGGGATGAATCCCACCAGGAAGATGGCCGGCAGGTGCACGCCCACCTCGGAGACGGTGGGCCCGAGGGCCGCCGTCAGCGTGTACGCCGGGGCGATGCAGGACACCCCGATCACCACCGCGCCGATCAGCCCCACAGACCCGGCCTTCAGGCCCTTGTCACTCAGTTTCTTGTGCGAGTCCTGGGCGGCCGTGGCCTTAGTAGTACTCATGGGATTGCCTCTCCGGAAAATTCATTCGTCTTTGAATGGAGGTGGGGGCGGCCAGGTCAGCCGACGGCGGCCGGGGCCCCGGTCAGCGCGGCCTCACCGGATTCTTGGGTACGGGCTGCGGTACGGGCCGCTGCGGTTGCGCCGGCTGCGCCCGCTGCTGCGGCGATGCGGGCCGCGGTGGACTGGCCCATGCGCACGGCGCCGTCCACGTGCTGGTAGCCCTCGGCGGCAAGGTCGGAGGAGGACCAGTAGATCGGGCCCACCGGTGCGTGCTGGTCCTTGCCGTAGCGGTGCAGGCCGCCAAGGTCGTAGCTGGACGCGTAGGCGCCGCGTGTCCATTCCTCCGAGCCCCAGTCGGACTCGAAGTACACCTCCGGTTCCAGCGCCTGCTCCCCCAGGAAACCGGCGATTGATTCCAGGACGGCCCGCTTGCGGTCTGCGGCACTCAACTCGAAGACGGCGTCCGCCTTTTCGTCGGAGATGAATCCCACCAGAGTGCCGCGGGTGTCGCCGTGGTTGGTGTTGTCGTATACCTCCTGGACGAGCGATCCGGCGCCGAAACCGGTGCCAGAGAGTCCGGCTTCCCGCCAGAACGGCGTGCTGTACACGGCGTGCACCTTGATCACGAGGCCGAGCGACTGATGCTGGTGCATCTGGTGCTGGCGGCGCGGCAGCGGCGGGTTGAAGGAAACGCGCGAGTAGAGGTTGGGCGGCACGGCCATGATCACGAAGCGTGCCTTCACGGTGGCCCGCTCGGAAACGGCGGTGACGCGGTGGCCGCCGTCCGCGTCTTCCTCCCAGTTGATGGTGCGCACAGGGCTATTGAGGACGACGTCGCCCCCCAGTTCCGCTGCCTGCAGCAGGGAGACCTGCTGCATCCCGCCGACAACCCGCTTGTCCAGGATGAAGTCCTCATCGGTGAGGTGGGTGAAGGATCCGGCCGAGGCGGCCATGAGTACAGCCTGCAGCGCCGAGAAGGCGTGGGCGGGCTTGGTGAGCATGCCGCCGGCGATGAAGAGGCCGATGTTGTTGCAGGCTTCCTCGTCCGGGGAGTGCTGGCGGAGCCAGTGGTGGAAGGAGATGGTGTCCAGCTCGCGGGCCTTCGGGTGCGCCCACGGTTCGGTCGGCCCGATCTCGGCGGCCAGGGCGTCAAGCAGCCCGATGAGCTTGTCCATTTCGGCTCCGGTGGTAGCGCTGACCGGGAAGGAATCACCGGTGTAGCGGACGGGGGTTCCGTCGGTGCCGATGTAGACGGACTCGCCGTCGCGGTAGCGGGAATACGTGGTCAGGCCGAGCTGGTCGAGCAGCGCCAGCAGGGCGGTCTGGTCCGGCGAGACCCACTGCCCGCCGATTTCCAGCACCGCGCCGTCAACGGTGTCGGTCCAGGTGCGCCCGCCCACGCGGTCGCGGGCCTCGAGCACTGCGACACTGAAGCCGGCCTTCTTCAGTTCACGGGCTGCGGTGAGCCCGGAAGGGCCCGCACCCACGATCACGACGTCGCGGTCAAAATTCAGCATGATGTCCTCTCTCTGTGGCCGCCCGGGTGATGCGAACCACTAAATGAATGGTATTCATTTACGAGAACTATAGCTGTTCTGCCGGAGTACCGGAAGAGGCTGATGGAATAGTGTTTGAGAGACCGCCCGCAGAAAGGCCAGCCATGCCGGCACCACCCGCCGCCCCAGGACACACCTCCCTGGGAGACCCCGCCGAGCCGGAGGCGAAAACCGAGAACGGACGGCGTCGCGCCGGCCGGCCCGTGGGCGCGGTCCTGGACAAGGCCGGCATCACTGCCGCGGCTCTGCAGCTCATTGAAAAGAAGGGCTACGACGGCCTCACCATGGCCGCGCTGGCCCGCTCCCTGAACGTGGCGCCGTCGGCGCTGTACAACCACGTGAGTTCCAAGGGCGACGTGCTACTCCTCGTGGAGGACCACCTTGCCGCGCTGGTGGACGTGTCAGCATTCGGTGCGGAGCCGTGGGAGGATGCGGTGCGGAAGTGGGCATGGAGCTACCGCGACGTGTTTTCGCAGCACACGCCACTGATTCCGGTCATTGCCGTTCTGCCCGTCACCGATGCCCCGCAGACATTGGCGATGTACGAGACCGTGAGCGCGGGCTTCCGCGATGCAGATTTCCCGGAGGAGCGGATTGTCTCCTCCATCGTGGCGCTGGAGTCGTTCATCTTCGGCTCGGCCTACGACGTCACCGCGCCCGCGGACATCTTCGACGCCGGCAGCATGGCCGAAGCGACACCGAGCTTCACAGGGGCCGTACGCAGCCTGGCGGCGCAGGGCCATGAGCGGCCGGCCGACGTCGCCTTCAGCCTGGGCCTCGAGGCGCTGATCTCGGGGCTGGGTGCGCTGCGGCAGTAACGGGACAGACGTTGGCGCTGTGAGCCAAGGCAGAACAGCCAAGTAAGGCAGACGGTGTCAGACCATCTGCCTTACTTGATGTTCTTCTGGCCTAGTCTTCAGCTACGTTTTCCGGCGGAGCGGCGGCGCGCCGGCGATGCCGCGATGAGCAGGGCAGCTATGGCCACGGCCGCGCTCAGGATGAGGCCGGGGCGGTATTGCTCCAGCATTGCGGCCGCATTTACGCCGGCGCCGCCGGTGGATTCGTCGCCATGACCGCTGACCATCGCCGTGGTGACGGCCAGCACCAGGGCGGCCCCCACCTGCGTACTGGTCTGGATCAGGCCGGCCGCCAGGCCCTGCTCGGAATTCCGGATGCCCGCCGTGGCCTGGACGTTGATGGACGGGAATGCCAGGGCGAAGCCGACGCCCAGCAGCAGGACCGACGGCAGGATATCCGTCACGTAGTTGGGTGTGGTGCCCACGCGCAGGAACAGCACGTAGCCAAGCGCCAGCGACGCCAGTCCGGTCAGGATCAGCCGCGGAGCCCCAAACCTGTCGATGAGCCGGTCCGCGAAGGGTGCGCTGGAGGCCACGAGAAGCCCGGTCGGCAGTAGTGCCAGCGCCATGCCCAGAGGGCTCCAGCCCAGCACGGACTGCAGGTAAAGCGTGAGGATGAACTGGAAACTCAAATACGAGCCGAACAGCCCCACGGCACTGAGGTTGGCCCGGGCCACCCAGCCTTCCTTGAGGATGCTGAACCGGATCAGGGGGTGTTTGACGCGGTTTTCGATCACGGCGAACGCTCCCAGCACCGCTGCGGAGGCCACGAATCCGGCGATAGTTGCCACAGATCCCCAGCCATTCCCGGGTGCCGATACCAGCGTGTAGACCAGTCCCAGCATGCCGGCCGCGAGTGTCACGGCGCCCCAGACGTCGTGCCCGCTGTCCTGCTCTGTGCCTTCGCCCTTGCCGGCGGCAGCGTCCCGGGGGATGTACTTCAGGCCAAGAATCACGACGGCGACCGCCACCGGCACCGAGACCAGGAAGGTCCAGCGCCAGCTCATGGCAGTCATGAGGCCTCCGACGACCAGTCCCAGCGAGAAGCCGCTTGCACCAAAGGTGGTGAAGATGGAGACGGCGCGGTTCCGTTCCCGGCCTTCGGCGAAATTGGTGGTGATGATGGAGAAACCGGCAGGAGCCGTGAACGCCGCGGCCAGTCCCTTGACGAAGCGGGTGGCAATCAGCAGGGCAGGGTCATCCACCAGGCCGCCGAGCAGGGAAGCGGCGGCGAAGACACTGAGCGCAATGAGGAAGATGCGACGCCGGCCGAGAAGGTCCGCCATCCGGCCGCCCAGCAGGAGCAGACTTCCGTAGCCGAGCACGTAGGCGGAGACGATCCATTGGAGGGATTCGGTTCCCAGGTGGAGCTCGGTGCCGATCGAGGGCAGTGCCACGCCGACCATGGAGACGTCCAGCGCGTCAAGGGCCAGAACGGTGCACAGCACCAGCAGCAGCATCCACTGCGTGCGGGTCCACTGGACTGGTGTGAGCCGTTCTCCGGCGGTTCTTTGGAGGGTGGAAGGTGAAGTCATGACATCAATTTATATGACACGTCATTGAATGACAAGGAATATTATGACGTGGACTTTTAATCCGTCATGAATTAGAATCTCTGCATGGCAACACCGCAGGACCGTCAGCTGGTTGAGCAATGGCGCAGCATCCAGAGCACTTATTTCCGCACCGCAGGGGCGATCGACCGCGCGCTGGAGTCGAGGTTCAGCATCGGCCTGACCGAGTTTGAAATCCTGGACCTTGTGGCCGAAACCGCAGAGGCGGCATGCAGGATGAAGCAGCTCGGTGAGCGCACGCCGATGACCCAAAGTGCGATGTCCAAAGTGGTGGACAGACTCGAAAAAGCCGGACTCATCTCACGCCACTCCTGCGAAGATGACCGGCGCTCCTTGTTTCTGGAACTTACCGACGCCGGCCGTGAACTCCACCAGCAAGCCGCCGTCGAACACCGCGCACTGCTCAAGGAAAACCTGGCCTAAGACCCCAATCCGGCGAGAGGCAGGGGCCAGACCCCGAGGTCCGGGCCCCTGCCTCTCGTGTAGTCGGCTAGGAGAAGCGCCCGGGGCGGAAGGTTGCCAGCATCGGATGCCGGTTTCCGGTGAGGATTTCGCCTGCGAGGAGTTCGCCTGCGATGAGACCGAGCGTGGCGCCGGAGTGCGTGAACGCCACGAAGCAGCCCGGTACCTGGCCGAGTTCGCCGAAGACGGGTTCGCCGTCGCCGGGGATCGGCTTGTAACCGATCTTCCAGGACGCCGGCTTGAGTTCGGGGTTGCCGGCGATGAGCTTGGATGCTTCGTCGGCGAGTTCCTGGACCACGTCTTCGGGGATGCTGAACGAGCCGTCCGGGTGCTCGGTAATGTGCCCTTCGTACCAGTCGTGATCCAGGGCAAAGGTGCTTCCGGGGTTGGGGCGGACGGCGGCCCGGGGGGTGTTCATCACGACCTTCACGTCGTGGTCTACCGGCTTGGTGACCACCAGCATGGACACCGGGGAACCGTTCGGGATCTCGACGCCGAGCGGAGCGACGACAGCGGGCGTTCCGGCACCGCAGGCCACCAGCACCAGATCAGCTTCGTAGGTCACCCCGGCTGCCGTCTGGACGCCGGTGGCGCGGCCGCCGTCGACCGTGACGGACGCCTTTCCGGCGTTGAGCACCAGCTCGCCGCCCCGGGCGTGGAATTCCTGCATCAGAAAATCCACCAGGTCCGGCAGGCTGACCCAGCCCTCGCCGGGATTAAAGATGGCGTTTTCCGGCACCGCACTGGAGTCGATGCCGGGCGTGGTTGCCGCGATCCCTTCCGGGGCCAGCAGCCTGGAGTCATAGCCCACAGACTTCTCGTACGCGTGGCGGGCCTCCGTGACGGCGTGCTGGCCGGCGGCGTTCCACATGAGGCCACCGCCGAACTGCAGCCACTCACGGTCCGGGTCGGCGGCGAAGAGCGTGCGGTAGCGGTCAACGCCGGCGAGGCGCAGCTGGTGGTAGGGCGTTGACCGCTCCCCGGCGGAATTCAGCCAGGAGAGCGAGCGGCCGGTGGCCTCACTGGCAAGGCCGCGTTCGGTCAGCAGGACCACGGACGCACCTTCCCGGAGCAGATGCACCGCGGTGGAGACTCCGAGGATGCCGCCGCCGATGACGGCGACGCGTTTGGTTGAGGCTGTGGAGGACATGCGTCTCCCTTTCTAATGGTGTGTGGGATGCCTTGGCCGCACGGTTTGCCGTGCTGCAGCTGAGCGGGGTTTGGTGTTGCGCCTACGCGAAGGCGTGAATTTTTTCGATGACTTTGAGGACTTCGAGCGACTCGGCGGGGTCGACCGGCAGCGGCCCCTCGCCTCGGAGGGCTGCGGCGAGCTGCGCGTAGAACCGCGGGTAGGAGCCCTTCTCGGCGGGCACGGGTACGGTGGCCCCATCAACCCCGAGGACCCCCCATGAGTCCTGGGAGTCAGCGCCATAGGCGGGATCCGACGGCGTCATGCCGGCCGCGAGGGCGGGTTCCTGGCTGTCCAGGCCCCACTTGGTGTAGCCGGCCTCGGAACCCAGGACGTGAAACCGCGGACCCACCTGGGCGGCCGCGCCGTTCATCCACAACCTGGACCGGACCCCGGATTCATGAAGCAGGGACACGAACGCTTCTGTGTCGGCGCCGTCGGGATGTCCGTGGTTGGCGGTCTCCCCGTAGCTTTCCGCGACGGGCCCGAACAGCTGGATGGCCTGATCAATTAGGTGCGCCCCGAGGTCGTGCAGAATGCCCCCGCCTTCGGTCAGGGCGGCGGTGTCGCGCCAGTTCCCGAAGCCTTCCGGCCGCCACCACTCAAAGCGCGACTCGAAGGTTCGGATTTCACCCAGGGCACCCTCCCGGATGAGCTTCTGGAGCGTGAGGAAGTCGGCGTCCCACCGGCGGTTCTGGAAGACCGTTAGCTGAACACCGCCGTCGGACGCCCTGGTGATGAGCTCTTCACCGTGAGCAGATGTGGTGACGAACGGCTTGTCCACCACCACCTGAAGGCCGAGGGCGATTGCCGTTCCGGCAAGGTCGAGGTGGGTCACCGGAGGCGTTCCGAGAATGACGAGGTCAAGGTCCGCGGCCAGGGCGAACAGCGCCTCCGGCGTCGGGACGATCCGGGCCCGCGGATGGAGCCTCGCCGCTTCCGCGGCGCGCTCCGGATCGGCCGTCACGATGACGTCCAGCGAGTAGTCAGGATCCGCCTCGATCAGCGGGGCGTGGAAGACCCTGCCGGAGATCCCGAAACCGACGACGCCGGTCCGAATGGGTGCCGCTGCCGTGTTGCCCATCAGAGCACCTCCGAGAGGAAGCGCTGGAGGCGTTCGCTGCGGGGGTTGTCGAAGATTTCGGCGGGGGTGCCGGATTCGACGACTTCGCCTTCGTCCATGAAGACGACCTGGTCGGCGACTTTGCGGGCGAAGCCCATTTCGTGGGTGACGACGAGCATGGTCATGCCGCGTTTGCCGAGGCCCGCCATCAGGTTCAGCACGCCCTTGACCAGCTCGGGATCCAGTGCGCTGGTGGCTTCGTCGAAGAGCATGACTTCGGGTTCCATGGCCAGGGCCCGGGCGATGGCGACGCGCTGCTGCTGTCCGCCGGAGAGGTCCCGTGGCCGGTGGTCGGCCCGTTCCGCGAGGCCCACTTCGGCGAGGCGGCGGCCGGCGCGTTCCCGTGCCTCGGCCTTGGACATTCCCTTGACGCTCCAGAGCGCCAGGGCCACGTTTTCCAGGGCGGTGTGGTCCGGGAAGAGGTTGAAGTGCTGGAAGACCATGCCGATGCGGGCCCGCAGGATGTCGGGTTTGACCGTCAGGGCGCTTTCACCGGCGAGGAGCACGTCTCCGCTCTTGGGTTCGTGCAGGCGGTTGACGCCGCGAAGCAGCGTGGATTTGCCCGAGCCGGAGGGCCCGATGATGCAGGTGGTGGTTCCGGGGGCCACGGTGAGGCTGACGTTGCGGAGGACCTCGATGTCGCCGTAGGCCATGGTCAGGTTCTGGAGTTCCAGGCTGGAGCCGTGGAAGGTCTCGATGTCTGCGGCGGTGTTGCTGGTGTTGCTGGTGCTGGTGCTCATGTGTTGCTCCCGGTGATCAGCGGCGAGGCCGCGTCGAGTTCTGTGACTTCCTTCAGTCCGCTGCTCGGTGCGGCGGGGCGGCGCCGGCCGGTCCGGAAGCGGTTGTCGAAGTAGTTGACCAGGTGGGTCAGGGGCACCGTGATGACCAGGTAGAAGATCCCTGCCATGACCAGCGGAGAGAGGTTTCCGGAGAGTACGGCGGCGTCCTGGCCGACGCGGAAGAGTTCACGTTCGCTGACCAGCAGGCCCAGGAAGTACACCAGGGAGGAGTCCTTGACGATGGCGATGAACTGGTTCACCAGGGCCGGCAGGACCCGGCGGATGCCCTGCGGGATGACCACCAGGGCCATGGACTTGGCGTAGCTCATGCCCAGCGCGCGGCAGGCTTCGCCCTGGCCCTTGTCCACGCTTTGGATGCCGGCGCGGAAGATTTCACCGATGTAGGCGCTGGCGATCAGGCTCAGCGCGATGATCCCCAGCGGGTACGGCGAGGGCCCGAAGATCGACTGGCTGAGCCGGGCGAAGCCCTGGCCGATCAGCAGGATGGTCAGGATAGCCGGAAGGCCGCGGAAGAGATCGGTGTAGATCCGGGCCGGGACACGCAGCCACCTGGACGGTGAAATGCCCATGACCGCGACCACCATGCCCAGCACTACGCCCAGGATGGTCGCCGCGATGGAAATGATCAGCGTGTTCAGGAGCCCCACTGCGAGGAGTTGGGGCATGACTTCGGCCATTGCGCCGAAGTCGAAAAAGGTACGGATGATGGTGTTGAGCCAGTCCATGGTTGCTCTCAGACGTAGTTAGCTGGTGTGTCCCGGGCGGACCGCGTACCGCGGTCCGCCCGGTCATTTTGCAGCCGGGCCCATTGCCCGGCGTAGATGGCGGGCCGCCTACTTGCTCGGGGTCGGGGTGGCTTTCTGCTCGGCCTTGGGCAAGTACTGCTCGGGCATCGGGGAGCCCGGGAACCACTTCTGGTAGAGCTTCTTCCAGGTGCCGTCATCCATCGCTGCGGCCAGTCCCTTGTTCAGGGCATCCTTGAAGGCCGTCTTGCCCTTCGCCAGGGCGAACCCGGCCGGGGCGTCGAAGGACGGGATGTCCGCGGCGCTGACGAGGCCGTGCTGCTTCTCGTAGGCCTTGGCGGCCTCGTAGTCCAGGAAGTGGGCGTCCACGGTGCCGCTGTTCACGGCGGCAATCGCGGTGTTGTTATCCGGGAAGCGGACCAGGTTGGCGGAGGTGAAGTTCTTGACCGCGTAGGCTTCCTGGAGCGTTCCCTGGACCACGCCCAGGCGCTTGCCGGACAGGCCGTTGACGTCCTTGATGCCCGAGGTCTTGGTGGTGATGACTGTCAGGTACCCGGCGAGGTATCCCTCGGAGAAATCAACGGTTTCCTTGCGCTTGTCCGTGATGCCGATGGCGGCCACCCCGACGTCGAACTGGCCGTTAGCCACGGCCGCAAGCAGACCGGAGAAGTCCTGCCCGGTGAAGACAACATTGTCCACCCCGGCCCGGTGGGCCACGTCCTTGAAGAGCTCAACGTCGAAGCCCGTGAAGTTACCCTGGGCGTCAGCGAACGTGTAGGGCTTCGAATCCCCCAGGCTGGCCACCCGGATCGTGCCCGGCTGAATCAGGCCATAGGGGTTTTCCTGCGAGCCGGTGGAGGAGGCAGGGGTCGATCCGCCGCAGGCGGAAAGCGCGAGGACCGCTGCCAGGGCTGCCGCGGCCACTGCGGCCGGGCGGAAGTTCAGTTTGATCACAGCGTTGTCCAATCGTTGGAGGGAAAGCGGTGCTGTCAGGGCCGCCAAAGGGTTTCTCGATGAACCTCTTGCTGAGTCCGGTCTCAGTCTCTAGGATTGAGACCGGACTCACATCGATTGATTGAAATGTAGCCCACGCCACAATCGGCGTCAATAGCCCACCGGAAAGGTGAACATGAGCAGTGACGGTTCCAGACGGCGCGACGTAACGGTTGCCGACGTCGCAAAAGCTGCCCAGGTGTCCAAAGCCCAGGCCGCACGGGCACTGGGAAATTACGGGGCGGTGAGCGAGGACGTGCGGGAGCGCGTTTTGGCGGCAGCGGAGGAGCTTTCCTACCGCCCCAACGAGCTCGCCCGCAGCATGAACACGGGCAAATCGAACACGATAGGCGTGGTGGTGGGGGACATCGAGAACCCTCACTTCGGCCTGGCCACCAGGGGGATCACGGACACCGCCAAGAAGAGCGGCTTCAATGTCATCCTGGTCAACACCGATGAGAATACGGCGGCGGAAGTGGAGGCCGTCCGGGTGCTGCTGGACAAGCGCGTGGACGGCCTCATCGTGGCCCCCGCGTCATCGGTGGAAACAGAACATTTACAGCGCGTTCACGATTCCGGCCGTCCCCTGGTCCTTCTAGACCGGACGGCCGGCGGTCTCGACGTCGAGACGATCGCCGTGGACATGGCCCGGATCTCGTATGAGTCCACCCTTTACCTCCTCGAAGCAGGGCACCGGCGGATCGCGTTCATCTCCACGCTGAAGGCGGAGGCCCCGTACGGCGAGGGGATCCAGTTGGATTCCTCGCAGATCTCGGACCGCCTGGACGGCATGCGGCGCGCGTTTGCGGAATCCGGGCTGGCATTTGCCGAGGACCTCGTGCGGCTCAACGCCGGCGACGCCGAATCGGTTCGGCGCATCACGCGCGAGGTTCTGCTCATGCGGGACCCGGCCACCGCCGTCGTCGCTTCCGACGGACTCATCGCGCTTAGCGTCGTGGAGGCCATCCAGGAACTGGGCCTGTCAGTCCCGGCGGAAGTCTCGTTCCTCATGTACGACGATTTCGCGTGGACGCGCCTGACCACACCACCGCTGACCGTGATCGCGCAGCCGGTGTATGACATGGGCGTAGCCGCCGCGGAAGCCCTGATCCGCCAGATTGAGGGCCGCCCGCCCCTGGCCCCGGCACCGGAGTTCAGCGCGACGCTGGTTCGCCGCGGGTCGGTGGGTGCGGTGCCGGTTGCGGCTGACCCGCCGGGCGAGCCCGTGGCGGTGCAGGCAATGTAGGCGTTCGGTAAGTCGTGGCGGCTGTGTGGGGACGGACTGTGTGGGGACGGACTGTGTGGGGACGGGCCGTGCGGCGCAGGCGGTTTAGGCTGCCCCGGTCCACCGGGGCGCCGGGGCGAAGCGCCGAAGTGTCTTCGCGGGGACGCGGAAGCCGCCGGCCGGTTTTGTGCGGTGGTGCCAGGCGGGCAGAAGGCCGGCCTGGGGCGCCGCCGTCGGCGATTCCTGCACTTGCCCCTGAGGCACCGCGCCGGCATGGACCGCGCCAGTGGGGCAAAGATCGGTGATCAGCCCCATCCCGGCGCACTCACGCACAGCGGCGATCCCGGCAACCGCCGCTGCCTTGCTGTCGAAGGCTCCGGACACGGCCATCTCAGTTCCGTCCTTTGCCTTGAGGCGGAATCGGAAATGGGTCTCGGCGTCAACAAACACTTCAAACGTGCCAGCCATGATGGGCCTCCCGGTCTTAGGTGTCCTGCCCGCAGCGTTATCATCGCAGTGCGGGCCGGAATGCATCACTGCATTCGTCTGGTCTGGTCCGAACGATCGCGGTTGACCGTTCATCGAGTGGTTTCGAGTCTTCCGCAGGGCCGCAGGGGCTAACAAGACCGGTCCTGTAAACCGTAGGTAAACTCCGTGCGACGCGTGGTGTGACCGGGAGGGTAGTAGTGGGTTGACGGGGCGGTGGGCGCGGCCTACCCGGCTCATCTGCGTCGCTATGAGGTGGCCCGCTTGACTACGACGTCATCGATGTAGCTCTCACCCATCTGGCGGGGGTGCTCGGCTCCAAATTGCACTTTGCTCAAGCTGGTGGCCCCAAGACTTACGCTGCGTGACAATACCGATGCGCCGTCAAACCACACCTGGACAGTCGAGGTGCTGCCATTCGCCCTGACCTGCATCTGGACTCGGTGCCACGTGCTCAACGAAACGCTCGATGGCCTCAGCTTCAGGTACGAAAACGTCCCGTTCGGATTCGTGATTCGCAGCCAGAGCTGGCCATTGCTGTTGTTGCGGAATACATCCACGATCCGGGTGCTGCCGGAGAAGAACCGCACGAAGGGCACGTTGTTCCCCGCGAGTCCGGGAGTCCTGATGTTTACCCATGCGTCAGCGTTGGCCCGCTTGGTTCCTGAGGCCAGCGACACGCTCATCCTTGCCACAGATCCGGGATCCGCCGTGGCAATCAGCCTGGCCGAGCACGTTCCGGAGTGGGCCGTCGGGCTGGTAACGGCCGCCGTTCCATTCCCCGACGTGCTGGCAACGAACGGAGAGAGCGTGTTCCGCTCGAAATTCGTAGCGGCCACCACCGTGCCCGTCAGTGTGCTCGTTGGGGTTGCCACGCCGGTGCGGCAGGTCGCCGCCATGGCGGCGTTCGCGGAACCGAAGAGGAGGGTGCTCGACACCAGCAACCCGAGGCTTCCGATCGTACCCAGTTTCCTTAAATTGCTCATGGCATAACCTCACTGTCTTTTCCGGGTCTTGCTTCGCTGCATTCGAAGTCCCGCCGATGCGCGGAGAGCGGGCGTGAATAGCCAGGAACGACGCGCGAAAGTTTCAGCGCCTCATTTGAAGGTGTGATCATCGTGCCGGCAGACGGCAACCGAACAGGGGCGGCAGCTTCGGGCCTTAGCCTCAACAAAACGTCTGCAACGGTCATTGTCCTCACACCACACGCGGAGTCGTATCTCTGCCCCACTGCAGCCTTCCCGGCTATTCGCCCGGAAGCAGACCATTGAGCCCGTTTGTGCCCTGGAGCAATCTTGGTAGCACTCCCCGCGCTAATGCTTGACCCACAAACTTGGAAAAACCTTGGAGTTTCTTGAAGGGCACTTGGGTGCCTGCTGCAAGCGTTGGTTGAGCCGCAGGATTGCTGCGGGCCTGCCGGGGGCGCGCAGCTATCAGCGTGGTTTGGGTATTTCACCGTTCCCGACCTCATCGATCCAGTCGACCGCCTCGTCTGAGAAGTAGAAGCCCGAGGGGCCGCTCTCACCAACCCACCAGGCACCGGAAGAGACCACTCCGCCAGCCTTCGTAATCTCGAGGACCACCTCCGCCGGCACCGCGTCGCCATTGTTCTCAATCAGCCATTCCCGCGTGGAAGGCTTCAGCTTCGGCCACCATTGCTCCATGCTCATGGCCGAAGTCTGCCACCTCGGCCACGGTTAGCCGAGCCCATTGCCCGGGTACCTCCCGGAAGCAGTGCGTGTGATAGGCGTAGGCTATCTATGCTTCGGCGCGACGCGCTCGATCCCTTGGGACCGGCATTTTGACCGCCGTGGAAGCCGACAGGCCGCAGCGGCGAAGGAGCAGACGTGGACACCCGAAAGCTGAAGTATTTTCTGGCCGTAGTTGACCATGACGGGTTCAACCGGGCCGCCGAGCACCTGCTCATCGCGCAGCCCTCACTCTCCCAGACAATTGCCGGGCTGGAGAAGGAACTGGGCGTACCGCTCTTCCACCGTATCGGCCGGAGGGCTGTCCTCAGCGAGGCCGGCAAGGAGCTCGTGGGACCCGCCCGGCTCGTGATGCGGGACCTCGATGCCGCCCAGTCAGCGGTCCAGGCACTCCGGGGTGTGCGCAGCGGCAGGCTCGACATCACCACCATGCCCTCCCCTGGGATCGAGCCGCTGACGTCGATGATCGCCGGCTTCACCCAGCAGCACCCCTCGGTGCGGCTCAACGTCAGCGCCGCCTTCACGCCCGAGGAAGTCATCGAGTCCGTCCGCACCGGCAGCACGGAGATTGGCCTGGCAGGATCACCCACGCCGATCCGGGTGCCGGGCGTCCAGGTTCTGGAGCTGGAGCGCCAGCCGCTGATCCTCATAGTCAATCCCCACGCAGACACCTTCAGCCCTGGGACGACCATCCAACGGGAAGACCTGGGCGGCCACCGGCTGATCGCCAGTCAGCGGGGATCGCTGATGCGCTGGCTCGTCGACGATGCGTTGGCGCATGGCGTCAAGACCGAAATCGTCGTCGAGGTCGCGCACAGGACCTCGATTTTGCCTTTGGTGCTGGCCGGCGTCGGGCACGCCGTCATGCCGTCCTCGTGGGCGCCGCTGGCGCACAGGTCAGGGCTGCGGACTTTGCTTATTGAACCGGTGTCCCACCTGGATGTGGCCATTCTGAGCCGGAAGGAAGACCTGACTCCGGCGGCGCGGGCGTTCCTGAAGGTCGCGGAACTGCACGTGGCTCCCCCGATCTGACCGGGGGCGCCGCAGGTCGATCAATAGGCTGAACCTATTTACCGTATCGAATCTTGGTCTTGGACGCCCCGTGGGAACAGGCCCTCTACTTGAAGAGGAAGGGCAGTGTGACGCTGCTAACAGACTCAATGAGGAGGTAGGCACATGAGCGCCACCCAGAAATTCAGCATCGCTTCAATCCCCGCAGACGGTGTCGGCAAGGAAGTCGTCTCCGCAGGCCGCCGCGTCCTGGACGCCCTGGCAGAAAACTCCGGCGGCAAGTTCGCCTTCGAGTGGACCGAGTTCCCTTGGGGTTGCGGCTACTACGAAAAGACCGGCCAGATGATGGACCCCAAGGGACTTGAGACCCTGAAGGACTTCGATGCCATCTACTTCGGCGCCGTCGGCTGGGAAAACGTCCCGGACCACATCAGCCTCTGGGGCCTGCGCCTGAACATCACCCAGAACTTTGACCAGTGGGCCAACATCCGCCCGGTGAAGTTCCTCCCCGGCATCGAGTCGCCGCTGCGCAAGGCCGACAACACCGAACTCGATTGGATCGTTGTCCGCGAAAACAGCGAAGGCGAGTACGCCGGCCTCGGCGGGCGCAACCTCAGCGGCCGCGGCCCCGGCAACGAGGTCGCACTGCAGACGGCACTGTTCACCGAAAAGGGCTGTGAGCGCATCATGCGCTTCGCCTTCGATCTGGCCCGGACCCGCACGGTGAAAAAAGTCTCCTCCGTGACCAAGTCCAACGCCCAGCAGTACGGCATGGTCCTTTGGGACGAAACCTTCCAGCGCGTGGCTCTCGACTACCCGGATGTCCAGACCGAAAGCGTCCTCGTTGACGCGATGAGCGCCAAGTTCATCCTCAAGCCTGAGGACCTCTCCGTCGTCGTCGCCTCGAACCTGAACGCTGACATCCTCTCGGACCTGGGGTCAGCACTGGCCGGAAGCCTCGGCCTGGCAGCCAGCGCGAACCTGAATCCGGAGCGCCGTTTCCCGTCCATGTTTGAACCGGTCCACGGCTCCGCTCCGGACATCGCCGGCAAGGGCATCAGCAACCCGATCGGCGCGATCGCCAGCGCCGCCCTGATGCTTGACCACTTCGGCCTGCACGAAGAAGCCCGCCTGGTCGAGGCCGCCATCGAGCAGACCACCGCCGCCGGGTACTTGACCCGCGACGTCGGCGGCGAAGCCAACACCGACGACGTCACCGACGCCATCATCAAGGCCCTCAGTCACACCCTTGCCGCCGTCTAACCAGACCGCTTTCTGAAGCGGCCGACGGCGGCCGACCCGCCGCCGTCGGCCGCTTGCGCGGAAGCCCCTCCCCAACACTCGAAAGCTCGTGTCGGGGCCCTCGGGACGCCGCTTACCCTTCAAGCTTCACTCCAGCGACTTTCCACAACGAGGTAGGAATCATGGATCACATCACCACCGCCGGGCCGGCAACGCCGGCCCCCAAGACACGTTGGTACAAGCAGCTGTACTTCTGGGTACTGACCGCCATTCTCATAGGCATCCTGGTCGGCTGGCTCGCACCGGCCGTGGGCATTGCCATGGAACCTATCGGCACCACCTTCGTCAACTCAATGAAGATGCTCATCGGCCCGATTGTGTTCCTGACCATCGTTGGCGGCATCGCCAGTGTTGCGGACCTGAAAAAGGTCGGCATGACGGGGCTGAAGGCCCTGACCTACTTCCAGATCGGCACGATCTTCGCCATGATCTTCGGCCTGGTCGCCATCAACATCTTCCGCCTCGGTGACGGCGTCAACGCCGATGCCGGCTCCATCAAGACCTCCGACTCCGCAGCCAAGCTCATCGACGCCGGCCAGCACCAGGAATGGTGGCAGTTCCTCACCCACATCATTCCCAACAGCATCGTTGGGCCCTTCGTTGAGGGCGACATCCTTCAGATCATCTTCATCGCCGTCGTCTTCGGCATCGCCCTGAACGCCATGGGCAAGGTCGGTGCGCCCGTTCTGGACGGCGTGCAGCGCCTGACAGGTGTCATGTTCAAGATCCTGAGCTTCATCATGAAGGCCGCCCCCATCGGCGCCTTCGGTGCCATGGCCTTCGCCGTCGGCAAGTACGGCGTCTCCTCCCTCACCAGCATGGGCGGACTGATCGCCCTCTTCTACGCAACCTCGATCCTGTTCGTCGTCGTGGTCCTCGGATCTGTCATGGCCTTCCTGAAGCTGAACATCTTCACGATGATCCGGCACCTCAAAGAGGAATACATGCTCATCCTGGGCACCTCGACCGCCGAACCGGCTCTGCCCGGCCTGATGCGCAAGCTTGAGCACGCAGGCGTGAAGAAGGAAACCGTCGGCCTCGTCGTTCCCACGGGCTACAGCTTCAACCTCGACGGTGCCGCAATTTACCTGTCTTTGGCCGCCCTGTACATCGCCCAGGCCACCAACACGGACCTGACCATCGGCCAGCAACTGGGCCTGCTGGCCGTCATGCTACTCACCTCCAAGGGCGCAGCAGGCGTTGCAGGCGGCGGCTTCATCGCGCTGACCGCCACCCTGACCACCATCGGCACGATCCCTGCCGCCGGCATCATGCTCATCTTCGGCATCGATAAGTTCATGTCCGAATGCCGGGCGCTGGTGAACTTCACTGGCAACGCCGTCGCCACCCTGTTCATCGCCTGGTGGGACCGCACGCTGGATGCCGATCGCGTCCGCCGCGTTTTCGCCGGTGAAACCGTTGAGCCTATGCCGGCGGAGGACCCTATCCACCTCGACGAGGTCACCGACATCGACGATGACCTCACCGAATACGGTCACCACGCGCCCAAGGAAACCGGTGCCAGGCACGCAGGAGCCCTTGGCGACGCCGCTCCCTCCGCCGACGTCCGCCGTCACGCCTACTCGGAAACCGTCTGACATGCACCGCGCAACCGCCCCGAAATCCGTGCGGACCCTCAAGACATCGGTACAAGCATCCTGTAGCTGACCTGCTGCAGGAACAGATTCGTCCGCCCGGGGGTAGCCCGGGCGGACGTTTTCGTTCGCACCCAACTCTCAGAGGTATCGGCCAACACCCGCCTAATCCGCAGGGCATTCTCTATTGAGGCCGTCTGGACTACCTTTTTCCTATAGTTCCGGGGCGGTTGCACCATCGGTGGCCGATGTGACCGGTGGCGAACCGTCGATCGTCGATAGAAGGTCTACTCGGAAGGGGCGGCAAACGTTATGAACTCAAAAACCAAAATGCTCGGCGGCGTCATTGTCCTACTGCTGATTGTCGCCGGCGGAGCATTATTGCTCGTGAACAACTTGCAACATCAGGCCAGTGACTACAATCCACAGATCAAGCCGGCGGATTTCACTGCGAAAATTACCAACAAGTATTTCGCCCTTCCCGTAGGCAAGAAAATGACCTATGAGGGTACGGCCCAAGGCGGAGCCACAGAGCGAGTCGAGATTGAGATCCTCGCTGAACGGAAGATCATTGAGGGCGTCGAGACGGCCATCTATCTAGACAGGGAGTATAAAAACGGACAGCTGGTCGAGGAAACCAGAGATTACCTGGCGCAACACAAAAATGGAGACGTCTGGTACTTTGGCGAGGACGTGAACAACTTTCTAAATGGAGTATTGCTCAGTCATTCGGGCAGCTTCATTCATGGGCAAGACGGTGCACGAGCTGGCATTTGGATGAAGGCCGAGCAGCGGGTGAACGACTCCTACAGGCAGGAATATTACGTAGGAAAGGCCGAAGATATGCGGGACACCGTTGCCACGGGCCTGACCGTGGCAACGAAGCTTGGGACATACTCCGACTGCGTTAAGGTCTACGACTGGACGCCGCTTGAGAAAAAGTCGAGAGAGCACAAGTACTACTGCCCCAAGGTCAGTTCGCTGGTTCTTACTGAGGACTTGGAAACCGGCAGTCGATCAGAACTTACAAACATTGTCGTGCCATAAGCATTTCACTTGTGAAAAGTCGTCCAGGCGCTGTTCCACAGCAGACCTTCCCCTGCTCCTTGCCAATGTTCTTTGGTTTCACGACCATTGACTCCCCTCGAGTATTTCAAGGAGTTTTGCCGGCGCCCCACGCGCCGGCAGCCGTTCCCGCAGGGCGTTCTGTGGTTCTTAGTGGATGTGGCTGCCGCCGTTGATGTCAATGGTGGTGCCCGTGAGATATGCCGAATCCTCTGAGGAGAGAAAGGTGATGACGGCGGCGATCTCCTCGGTGGTGGCGTTGCGGCCCAGCGGGATACCTGCGTTGATGGCGGCTTCCTGTTCCTCGGTGCTCCCCACCCGGATGTCCGTATCCACGGCGCCGGGGGTGATGGCGTTGACAGTCACGCCGGTGGCGCCTATTTCGCGGGCCAAGGCCTTAGTGAAGCCCAAGATGGCAGCCTTCGCTGCGGAGTAGGGGACCTTGCCGAACACGCCGCCGCCGCGCTGGGCGGAGACGGAGGACATGTTGACGATCCTGCCCCAGCCGTTGGCGATCATATCCGGCAGGAACGCCTTGGTGACCAGGTAGGTGCCCGTGGAGTTCACGGCCATGACCTTGTTCCACAGTTCCAGCGTGGTCTCCAAAAACGGCACCGGCGAGGTGATGCCGGCGATGTTGGCGAGGGCGCCGACTGCGGGAAGGTTGCCGGCGCTGATCTCCGCGGCCACCGCCTTGTAGGCGGCGTTGACGGAAACCTCTCTGGCGACGTCAATCTCATGGCCGAAGGCGGCGACGTTGAACTCGTTGCCGATTTCCGTTGCGACCTTGGCGGATTTCTCGCCGTCGAGGTCCAGGATCACCACAGCCCAGCCCTGGCTGGCGTAGCGGCGTGCGGTGGTGATGCCGATGCCCCGGTCCGAGGTTGCCCCGGTGAGGACGGCGGTGCGCTGGATGGTGGTGGTCATGATGCTCCTTGGGTTTGCTTGGTGTGTCGGTTGAGTGGAATCGAGTGCTCCGTAAACGCCGTTTTGAGGGCTGATAAGGGCCGTTACGGAGCAATCGACGGTCAGATGAGGTCGCTGATGTAGCTGGCTGCTTTGGCCGCGGCGGCCGGGCGCTCGTCGTGGGTGACGTCCCGGGTTTCCAGTTCCAGTGAGAAGTGGCCGGTGTAGCCGTGGGACGCCAGTGAACCCAGTCCGGCGGAGAAGTCTGCCTGCCCGTTGCCGATGCTGAGGTTGATGTTGCCCGGGACGGCGTCCCTGAGATGCACGTGCGCGATCCGGCCGGCATGGTGTTCGACGTATTCCAGCGGGTCCTCGCCGGCGGCGACGATGTGGCTGAAATCCATGACGATCCCCACGCCGGAACCTGCCAGCCGCGCGGCCAGCTGTTCCGCGCGCTCCAGGTTCCAGCAGAACCTCAGGAAGTGCAGGGATTCGGTCCAGAGTTCGACGCCGAACTCCGCCGCGCGCTGCCCCGCGTGGATCAGTTGGGCGGTTATTTCGTCCAGGTCCTCGTCGACACTCCGGACCGGCTCGTGGCTCGGGGCCCCGCAGGGAAGGACCAGCGCCCTGGCGCCTGTGTCCGCGGTGAGGGTGAGCAGCGCGTCAAGGTGCCGGTCCCGCGCCGCCTGCCGGCCGCCGTCGAGCACTGCGTTGAGATCCCCGATGTCACCGTTAATCGAACGGACCCGCAAACCGGATGCTGTAACCTCCGCGGTGACGGCCGTGACGGCGTCCGCATCAAGTTCATACGGGACGTGGTCGCAGACGCCGGGCAGGGCACCCAGGTCGATTTCCTCAAACCCCAGTCCGCTGATGGTCTGCAGTGCCGTGCCCAGGTCCTGGTGGCGAAAGCTGATGGACGAGCAGCCGAGTCGGGAGTTGAACATCTTCGTTGATCCTCATTGCTTACGTAGAAGTGACGAGCACCACGCTACGGCGAATACTGTTGACAGTCAACCTCTGACGTTGGCAGTTGACAGACCGGCATGATGCAGATCACACTGGATCATCCGTTGTTAACAGTCGACCGTGACCTCCGCCGCGGCGGCGGTTGCTTTTCGAAAGGGAATCACCAATGAGCAAAGAAGCTCTGGCCATGCGCGGCCCGGTTCACGGCACCAAGGACGCCAGGCGGGTCGCCATCGGCTCCGGCGTCGGCGCAGTCATCGAAACCTATGACTTCATCGGTTTCGGCACCGCCGCGGCTCTTTACTTTGGAACGGCCTTCTTCCCCACCGGCGATCCGGTCACCGGCACCCTTGCCGCTTTCGCCACTCTTGGCGTCGGCTTTGCCGCCCGCCCGATTGGCGGCATCATCGGCGGCCACCTCGGTGACAAGCTGGGCCGCAAGCCGGTCCTCGTGGCTTCGCTGATTCTTATGGGTATTGCGACCTTCATGATCGGCCTCCTTCCGACCTACAGCCAGGTAGGACTGTTGGCGCCTGCCCTTCTGGTCTTTGTCCGCGTTGTCCAGGGCCTGGCCTTCGGCGCTGAATGGGGCGGAGCCATCCTGATGAGCTACGAACACGCACCCTGGAAGGCCAAGGGCAAGTACACCGGAATCGTCCAGGCCGGCTTCCCCGTCGGCCTCCTGCTCGCAAACCTTGTGTTTCTGGTCAGCGTCCAGCTCGGCGGCGAACTCACCTGGCGCATTCCCTTCCTCGCCAGCATCGTCCTCGTCATCGTCGGCCTGGTCATCCGCTCAAAGGTCCCCGAGTCCCCCGTCTTTGACGAGGTCAAGGACAGCGGCGACATCGTGAAGTCCCCCATCGTCGAGGTCATCAAGACCGACTGGCGCAACATCGTCAAGGGCATCGGCCTCCGCATCGCCGAGACCGCCGGCTACGCCGTCTCCATCACCTACATGATTTCCTACCTCAACAGCCAGCACCTGGCCGACAAGACGCAGACTCTCGTCGCCCTTTGCATCGCCTCCGCGATCGGCATCTTTGCCACCCAGGTCTGGGCGCGGCTGACCGACAGGATCGGCCGGCGGCCCGTGTACATCTGGTCCTGCGCCTTCGCCGCGCTGTTCGCCATCCCTATGTTCCTGCTCGTCAACACCGGGCTGTTCATCTTCATCATCGCGACGATCGTCATCTCCTACGCCGTGTGCCAGAACTCCCTCGCCGGAGCCCAGGGTGCCTGGTTCCCCGAGCTCTTCCAGGCCAAAACCCGCGCCTCCGGTGCATCGCTTGCCTACCAGATCTCCGCCATGGTCTCCGGCTTCACACCGTTCATCACCACGCTGCTCTTCGTCAGCTTCGGCTGGATAGGCCCGGCGTTGCTCTTCGGCCTCTACGCCGCCATCGGCCTCTGGGCAGCCATTGCCACCCGCGAGACCTGGGGCAAGCGGGAGCGCCGGCTTGCCGACGAGGCTACGAAAAGCACCCCCGCACACGTGAGCGCATAGGACACACGCGACACGCGCCGAATTGGACGCCATCGACGGCATCCCTCAGAACGCATCCACCACTTTCGAAAGGCAGAACTGTGGTTCTCACGCAGGAAACAACATCCCTGAGCAAGTCACCCGAAGGAAGCGGAGAACGCCTCGGGCGGGTAGCCGCCGCGGCCTACAGGATCCGGCACCACGCCCTCAACATGGGCGAGGTGCAGGGCCAAGGCTACGTGGGCCAGGCACTCGGCGCGGCGGACATGCTGGCCGCGGTGTACGCGGACCAGCTCCGCTTCCGCGCCGACGATCCTCACTGGGTCGAGCGGGACAGGTTCCTGCTGTCCACCGGGCACTACGCCATCGGCCACTACGCTGCGCTGGCTGAGGCCGGCGTTATCCCCGTCCAGGAGCTCGAAACCTACGGATCCGATGATTCACGGCTTCCCATGTCCGGCATGTCCACCTACACGCCCGGCATGGAAATTTCCGGCGGCTCCCTCGGCCACGGCCTCACCATCGCCGTCGGCATGGCCCTGGGCCTGCGCCACCAGGGCTCCACGGCCAGGGTCTACAACTTCCTCTCCGACGGCGAACTGGACGAGGGCTCCACGTGGGAGGCTGCCATGGGCGCACACCACCACCAGTTGGGCAACCTCACCGCCATGGTCGACATCAACGCACTGCAGGCCGACGGCAAGACGGACACGGTGCTGCGCACCGAACCCGTGACGGAAAAGTGGGAAGCCTTCGGCTGGTACACCCAGCGCGTGGACGGCAACAACATGGCCGACGTCCTGCACGCCTTCGACAACGCAGCAGCCCAGGCCGCCGCCGTCGGACGTCCTTCCGTGATCCTCTGCGACACGAAAGTGGGCCGCGGCGTGCCGCTGCTCGAGGACCGCGAGAAGGCGCACTTCATGCGCATCGAAGAACACGAATGGCAGCTCTGCCGAGAGCAACTGACCGCAGGATACGAAGGAAAGGCCACCCGATGAGCACCGCCGCAGTCAAGACCACCGCAGTGAAGGCCACCGCACCGAAGCTGAAGACCTCGGCCATGATCGCGTCCTTCGCCGATCCCGGCCAAAAGACCGCTTCCGCCCCGTTCGGACACGCGCTGGTCAAGGCCGCACAGGAAAACGATCGGATCGTCGGCCTCACCGCGGACCTGGGCAAGTACACGGACATGCACATCTTCGCCCAGGCCTTCCCGGAACGGTTCTTCCAGATGGGAATGGCCGAACAGCTGCTCTTCGGCGCCGCCGCCGGATTTGCGGAGACCGGCCTGGTGCCGTTCGCCTCCACCTACTCCGTTTTCGCTGCCCGCCGCGCCTACGACTTCCTCTGCCTGGACAGCGCCGAACCAAACCTCAACGTGAACATCGTGGGCGGCCTCCCCGGCCTGACCACCGGCTATGGCCCCAGCCACCAGGCCACCGAGGACATGGCCATCTTCCGCGGCATGCCCAACCTGACCATCGTGGACCCTTGCGACTCAATCGACATAGAACAGGCGGTCCCCCAACTGGCGGCCAGTGAAGGCCCCACCTACCTGCGGCTGCTTCGCGGCAATGTCCCCACCGTCCTGGACGAATACGGCTACACGTTCGAACTCGGCAAAGCCAAAGTCCTGCGCGGCGGCAATGACGTCGTCTTCATCTCCAGCGGGCTGATGACCATGCGAGCACTTCAGGCTGCCAAGGCCCTGGCAGCACACAACGTCGATGTCGCCGTCGTCCATGCACCCACCATCAAGCCGTTCGACGCCGCTACGGTCCTGGCCGAACTGAACACGGACCGGCTGGCAGTGACGCTGGAAAACCACAGCGTCATAGGCGGGCTGTTCGAAACAGTCGCCTCCGCGGTCGTCACGGCCGGACTCGGCAAGCGCGTAGTGCCTGTGGCGCTGCCGGACGAGTTCCTCGACGCCGGCGCCCTGCCCACACTGCACGAGCGCTACGGGCTGTCCGTGCAGCGCATCGTGGCCAAGGTCCTCGCCGAACTCGGCTAGGACTGAAAGCCGCAGCAGCGCGGGGCGGGCCCCATACCCGCCCCGCGCTGCTGCCGTAAGATCAAAACACACGACTGTAAACAGTCGACCCCTGACATTGAGGAACGATGATGGCCGCCGGAGCACCCGCAACCCTGCTGGGACTGCAAAAGAAAAGCCTCCGCGAGCAGGCGCTTTCCGCGCTGCGCACCGCCATCACCAGCGGCGAGCTGGAACCGGGCAAGCACTTGGTGGAAACGGAACTGTCCGACATGCTGCAGATCAGCCGCGGTACCCTCCGCGAGGCCCTGCGCCAGTTGGAGCAGGAAGGTTTGCTGTCCGCCGGCCCGCGGGGACGCCTGTCGGTCCGCCACCTGGATGCCAAGGAAATCCGCGACATCTTCTCCGTACGTGCCGCCCTCGAATCCTTGGCCGCCCGCACGCTGTGCGAACTGCCGGACCGCCAGCACGTCATCGCATCACTGCGTACCGCCATCGAAGTAATGGCGGCCGCGACAAAGGGCACCCTCGAAGAGCGCATCGAAACCGACATGGACTTCCACCGCACCCTGTGCCGCCTCACCGGCAACGAGACCCTGCTCCACTCCTGGGAAGCCTTGGAGGGGTCTATCCGGATGTCCATCATGTTCGCCGGCCTGGAAAAGGGTGTTTCGAACATGAGCGTGGACCGGCACCACGACATCGTGGCCGCCATTGAAACCGGCGACGCCTCCCTGGCACGCAAGACCATCCGCGAACACATGGACACCGCGGCCGACAACCTGGTCGCCTAGGGGCGCCGCCCACTGCGGGGAGGCGAGTGGATTCGGCTGCCGCCAGCGTCTAGCGTGAGTTCTATGTCCACGTCCGATGCTCTTACGAAGTCCAGCAGCAACCCATTGCTTGTTCTCGGAAAAATATCCTCCATCCTGGATGCTTTCTCCCTGTCCAAGCCGGTCTTGTCGCTGAGTGACATCCGCGAGCACACGGGGATGCCGACCTCCACTGTCCAGCGGCTTGTCACGAATCTGATGTCCCAGGGATTCCTTGACCGGGAGGACGATGCCTACCGCATCGGAATGCGCATGGCCTTCTGGGCGGCTCCGGCAACTCGCGGAATGGAAGTCATAGACATCCTGAGTCCGCTGCTCAAGACGCTGCGTGACACCACGGGTGAGACTGCGTGTTTCTTCAAGGCAGAGCAGCATTACCGCGTTTGCGTGGCCATGGCAGACACGCGCCATGCGCTTCGGCGCGAGATGCACCTTGGCAAGGTTCTTCCACTGCACGCGGGCTCCGCCGGACGCGTACTTTTGGCGTGGGATCAGGATCTGATGGACGCCGTCCTGCGGGACCCTTTGGAGTCCATCACGGAATCCACAATCACCAGCTCCGAGGATTTGGAAGCCGCGGTTAAGAAGACGCGGGTGGACGGGTTTGCCATAACCGTGGGTGAGCGCGAAGACGGAGCCTCGGGTCTTTCGGCTCCCGTATTCGATTCGGCAGCCGGACTGGTGGGGGCAGTAACCATCAGCGGGCCCACCCTGCGGATGCCGCTGGAGACCTGTGAATCCTGGCTGGAGCCCCTGCTTGCCACAGCAGAGCACATGACGAGACTAATTGGTGGCCGGTTTCCTGGCGAGACCTAACGCTCGCAAGGAAACGCGGGCCCGTCATGCGCTGGCGAGGTAGTTGACCGCATGGGGCGGGGTGCGTCCTTCGGCGATGGCCACCGCATTCAGCGCGCTGAGGCGGGCCATTTCGCTACGGACGGGAACTGTGGCGCTGCCGACATGCGGGAGGAGGACCGTGTTCGGCAGCTCAGCCAGGCCGGGAGCCAGCTTCGGTTCGTCCTCGAATACGTCCAGTCCGGCGCCGGCGATGACGCCGCTGCGGAGGGCATCCACGAGGGCCGCCTCGTCTACGATCGGCCGCGGGCGGTGTTGATCAGGATGGCATCGGGCTTCATGCGCTCCAGCACGTCTGCGTCCACCAGATGCCGGGTCTGATCGCTGAGTGGGACGTGCAGGGAGAGGAAGTCGCTGCGCTCCACCAGCTCGTCCCACGGCGCCTGCCGGACGTTGCCCGCAAACTCGCCGAGTTCCGCCGCGCTGACGGGACGGTCACCCGGAGGCCGGGGCGAGAAGAGCACCTGCATGCCGAACCCCAGCGCGCGCCGGGCCGTGGCGCGGGCAATCCGTCCGAAGCCGGCCAGACCCAGCACCGCGCCGGAGACGTCGCGGCCCAGCAGGAGCTCCGGTTCCCAGCCCAGGAACTTTCCGTCGCGGACCAGCCGGTCGGCCTCGACCACGCGGCGCGCCGTGCCCAGGATGAGCAGCATGGCGATGTCGGCCGTCGCGTCCGTCAGCACGCCGGGGGTGTTGCCGACCAGGATGCCGTGCCGGGTGGCGGCCTCAACGTCGATGTTGTTGTACCCGACGGCGAAGTTGGACACGCCCCGCAGGCGGGCGCCGGCCAGCAGCGGCGCGTCGATGACATCGCGCAGCTGGGTGAGGACGACGTCGAAATCGCCTGAGGCGCACAGCGTCGCCAAGGCATCGTAGTCAGGCGGGTCGGGTAGAACGGTAACCCGGCCGGCGTCGGACAGCAGTTGGAGTCCGGGTTCCGGAATGGCGGTGGTGACCAGGAAACTGTTGCCCACGCTTAGTTGCCTCCTGAGGTGCAGGGTGTGGGAGTTGTGCTGTCTGACGGGAGGACCCAGTCGAAGGCTGGGGCGTTGGACCGGGCGCCTTGGGCAGCTTTGGAGCGGTTGGGCTCGCCCAGTTCGGCAAGCAGCTTCTCGGAAAGGACCACCAGTTCCCCGAAAATTTCCGTGGTCAGCCATCCGGGCCGGGTGGCGAAGAGGATGTCCTCGCTCGACGTGTTGCCACTGGCGCCCGGGGCAAAGGGGCAGCCGCCCAGGCCGCCGAGCGCGCCATCCACCATGGCGGCGCCGGCCTGGATGGCGGCAAGGGTGTTGGCCACGCCCAGGCCCCAGGTGTCGTGGCCGTGGTAGACGATCCGCCGGGCCGGGGATTCTTCCCGGACCCGGGCGATCAGCCCCAACACCTGGGCCGGGACGGCCTGCCCGAGGGTGTCGCAGAGAACGATGTCCGTGGTGCCCTCGGCGTGGGGGTCGTTGGCGATGGCCAGGACTCGTTCCTCGGGCACCATTCCCTCGAACGGGCAGGTGAATGACGTGGCGATGCAGAGCTGGATCTGCCCGCCAACGGCCTTGGCGTACGCGACCGCCTCAGGCAGGGCAGCGAGGCTTTCCTCCGTGGTGCGGCCGATGTTCGCCTTGTTGTGCGAGTCCGACGCCGACAGGCAGTACTGGAAATTCCTCGCCCCGGCGGCGGCGGCCTTGGCTACATGGCCTGGGGTGGCTACCCAGATCCAGCACTTTTCCAGTTCCCCGGGCGTGAGGGCCTGGACGACTTCCAGCGTGTTGGCCATGGTGGGGACGAGGTCCGGGCGGGCCATGGATCCAAGTTCAATGGCGGGCACGCCCAGGCGCAGCAGTTCCCGGACCGTGTCGACTTTGCGTTCGGTGGGGAGAACTTTTCCGGTGAGCTGGAGCCCGTCCCGCAGGGTCACGTCCCTGAGGATGGTGTTGCCCAGCGTTGCAGCAAGGCTGGTTTCGTGGCGGTTCATGGCTGGAGGGCCTCCTCGCGGCCGGAGGCCGCACTGATTTCTGCGGGGTCCATGTTGAGGAGCCCGCTGAGAATTTCTTCGGTGTTTTCGCCCAGGTCAGGGCCGAGGTTCCGGATGGGGAGAGACTGTTCTCCGATGACGGGGACAATGCCGGGGAACCCGACGCCGGGCAGGATTTCGTCCCCGGTGGAAACGTCGAATTTCTGGATCATGTTGCGGGCTGCGTACTGGCTGTCGGTGCTGATATCGGCCGCCGTGTAGATGGGGCCGGCAGGCACGCCGGCGGCATCGAGCGCTGCGAGTGCGTCGGCAGCGTCCAGCTCCCCCGCCCATGTCCCGATGGCCTGGTCCAGTTCTTCGCGCCGCCCCCAGCGGYCGGCGTTGGTCTGCAACGACGGATCCGTGGCCAGATCAGGACGTCCGATGGTGTGCATGTACCGCTGGTAAATCGAGTCTCCGTTGCCGGCCACGACGATGCTTGCGCCGTCCCCGCAGAGGTACGCGTTGGAAGGGGCTATCCCTTCCATCCGGCCGCCGACCCGCTGCCGGTCCACGCCGTACGCCTGGTAGTCCGGAATGAGCGATTCCATCATGGAGAACATGGCTTCGTTGAGCGCGACGTCGATGACGCGCTCGGTGAGCGGCGCAGCGCCGGCCGCGTCCCGGCGTCGTGCTTCCCTTTGGTACAGGCTCATCATGGAGCCGAAGGCTGCGTAAAGTCCCGCGATTGAGTCTCCGATGGAGACGCCCACCCGGACCGGTGCGCGGTCCGGGTCGCCCACCAGGTTGCGGAAGCCTCCGTACGCTTCGGCGACGGCGGCAAAGCCGGGCCGCGCGGACAGCGGGCCCGTCTGCCCGAAGGCCGAGATGCGGGTGATGATCAGGTCCGGGTTGGCTTCGTTGAGGACTTCGGGGCCAAGGCCCCACTTCTCGAGCGTGCCTGGCCGGAAGTTTTCCAGCAGGATGTCCGACTTTGCAACGAGCGCCAGTACTGCCTGTTGGCCTGCTTCGGTTCGGAGGTCCAGCACCACGGACTTCTTGTTCCGGTTGATCGTCCGATACAGCATGGAAGTGTCACCCTTGTGCAGGCGCCAGTTGCGCAGCTCGTCGCCGGTTCCGGGCCGCTCGACCTTGATCACTTCGGCACCGAAGTCGGCAAGGAGCCTGCCTGCAGTGGGCGCTGCTATGTAGTTGCCGAGCTCAAGAACCCGGACTCCCTCCAGGGGTGCGATGCGTGTCTGTGTCATGTCGTTCTTCTTTCGTGCAGGTTCTTACCGGGGACGTGCGCCCGGTCAGAAGAGCAGGCTCATGGACATGATCAGCAGGATGGCGACGACGGAGGCCACCGACACCCCGACGGTCACCGACTTCAGCGCACCCCGCACGCTCTGCCCCAGCAGTGACTGCAGGAGCCAGAAGGTGTTGCTGGTGACGTGGACCATGAACAGAGATCCAGCGCCGGCCGACAGGGCGAGGAGGACAGGATCCAGTCCGATGGCAGGAGCAATCGGAGCCAGCAACCCGGCTGCGGTGATGGCGGACAACGTGACGGAGCCGACGGCGATGTGCAGCACCGCCGCGATGGCCCAGACGACGAGGAGCGGGGCGACGGTGCTCGCCGAGAAGAAGCCGCCCAGGATGTGACCGAGGCCGGCAGCGGCGACTGTTGCAGCCAGTGACCCTCCTACGCCGGTGAGGATCAGGATCTGTCCGCTTTCCTTAAAGCCGACAGTGATGGCCTGCTCGACGCGTTGCTGGCCGATGGCAGAACGGGTGACGAGGCAGGTGCCGATCACGCCGATAAGCAGGGCAATGACCGGCTCGCCGAGGAGCTGAAGCCAGGGCAGGTCGAGCTTGAGAATCTGCAGAATAGCGCCGGCTCCGATGAGGAGCAGTGAGGTCAGGAGCGGCGCGAAAAGCAGGATGAGCGGCGCCTGCTTTTCTTCGCGTCCGCCACGGCAACGGCCGCGCCGGCCAGTCGGGCACCAGGACCGTCGGAGCCGGGGGTGCGTCCGCCAGGTGACGCTGAAGCGGAAGCCTTGGTGCCGCCGTCGTACGCTTCCTCTTCACCTTCCTGGTCGTCCTCCTCCACGAAGGTGTGGTCCTCATCCTTCGCTTCGTTCCAGAAACCGCGGCGGAAGAGGAACGTCATGATGGCAATGGAAATGATGATGGTCGGGATGACCAGGAGCAGGCCGAAGAACAGCATTTTTCCGAGCGGCACATTGAGCAGGCCGGCAAGGGCCAGGGAGGCGACGCCGGGAACCGTGAAGACGATGCCGCATTCGAGGGCGATGGCCATGGCGGTTGCCATCCGGGCGGTGCCGAGTTTGCCGATCTTCGGTGCCAGCTTGCGTGCCAAGGGAGCGGAGATGACGAGGAGCACGTCCAGGAAAATGGATTGCAGGACCGTTCCGATCGCGAGGCCCATGGTGTAGGGCAGGCGCTTGGGGCCGAACGTATTCAGCAAGTGCTCCACGAGGCGCCGGATCGCGCCGCTCCGGTTGAGGATGGAGCCCATCAGCACACCGAAGGCGATGAGCAAGCCCACATCCACCATGATGTCACCGAAACCGGAGGTGATGGTCTTGACTGTTTTCTCGACGCCGAGGCCGGCGGCGAGGCCCAGGTACACCGAGCCGATGACCAGGGCGATGACGGGATTGACTCTGAAACGGACGATCAGCACGACGGCGGCTAAAACCGCCACTGCCGTATTGATCAGTACAGCTATGTCTGACATGGGGAATCCGATCGTGAGGCCTTCCACATTGAAGGCTTGGGAGCAGATGGGCGCCGTGAGGAGGGCCACATCGCTCAACCCATATTATGGGATTAAACTCATATTGCAAGACGTTCCGGAAGGAGGCTTCGTCTGTGACGTTCGGTTGGCGACCCCTCGAGCCCGCTCGGTCCGGCCGCCTACTACCCGACGGCGGCGTCGGCGGGCAATTGTGTAGAGGGCTTCTGCTTCTGGACTATGCCCTCGCTGATCAGCTGGTTGGCTCCGCTTTTCTACTAGGCTGAACCTCACACGTGACGGACAGGAGGCTGAAATGGCCGAGACTGCGATGGCCGAGGTGATGGCCGAGTTGGCCGCGCTCGAGGACCCGAGGGCCCGCGAGGTGAACGAGAGACACGGTGACGATCACGGTGTGAACCTCAGCAAACTGCGCACGCTCGCGAAGCGGCTGAAGACGCAGCAGGATCTAGCGCGCCAGCTCTGGGAGACGGGTGACACTTCAGCGAAACTGCTGGCGATCCTGATCTGCCGGCCGAAGGCGTTCGAGCGTGACGAGTTGGACCTCATGTTGCGCGAGGCACGCACTCCCAAGGTGCACGACTGGCTCGTGAACTACGTGGTGAAGAAGAACCCGCACTCAGAAGAGCTGCGCCTGGCCTGGTTCGCCGATGTGGATCCAGTGGCCGCGAGTGCCGGCTGGGCGCTGACCGCCGAACGCGTGGCGAAAATGCCCGATGGCCTCGACCTCGCTGGACTGCTCGATGTCATCGAGGCGGAGATGAGAGACGCGCCGGCTCGCCTGCAGTGGGCGATGAACCACTGCCTGGCTCAGATCGGGATCGGGCACGCCGAGTACCGAGCCCGTGCAATCGACATCGGTGAGCGCCTGGAGGTGCTCAAGGATTACCCGACTCCCCCGGGCTGCACGTCCCCGTTCGCGCCCATCTGGATCACCGAGATGGTGCGACGACTGCACGTTCGGTAGGAAGGTTCGCGCTCACGCTTGGGCCGCTGCCGGCCTTGGCGCAGCGGAAAAATCAAGGGTTCCAGTGGCTGCCTGACGGCCAAGGACATGACCCCTTGAAACGCCCGCGTGCTCGGGCACTGCACGACACTAAGGCTGTTTAAATTCGATCTGGCCCAGGTCGTTGGTGAGCACGAGGGCCCGCTCCGTGAGGGAGTACGTCAGGGGCGACTTCAGGAAGCTGACCGTCCACCGCCGGATGTCCCCCGTGGTGCCGGAGCACCCATTGGCTGTTTCAGCCAGCCGTTCCGGGTCAGTAGTGAGCGTGCGGGCAGTGACTGCCGAGGGTACGTTCAGCGTGCCGCAAGGCATCCGGACCGTCATGGTCAGCGTCCCGTTCACTCGGCTGAAGCTCATGCGAAGAGGATTCGTGGCGAGCCAGGTCAGGTTGTGGCGGTAGTCGGTGCCTGCCGTCGAAGTAAAGTTCTTGCACTCGAAAGGATCACGGTTCACGCTCTCGCGGTACTTGGCTTCGCTGCAATCAAAGGGGCTCGCCGTCGAGGTAACGGGACCGGGACCGGCCTGACGCGCAGCAAGACCACTGCATCCCGTGAGCGCCAAAACACCGATCAATACAAAGGACGGCAGCGGCCGGCGCTTCATGGCAACCCCTTCGACGCTTTCCAACTAGGATTCACGACCTGCCCCGCCCACTACGGATCGTCCGGGCTACAGGCCTGGGAAATTCGAGCGAAGGAGTGCCGGTGCCAAAGCCCCGGGTTCAGAAGGCTTCAGTTCGTCTTCGTCGCCGGCCCCGTCATACGCCGAACGCAGTGCGAGCGGAAAATGGCGAAGCAGCCGCTGAGCCCCCGCGGCGGGGCAAGCAAGGCTGCTTCGGCTTTAAGTCAACACTTGTCGTCCGGACTAGGCACCAGTGGCGAATACCTGTCTTTGTGAGTGCCTGGCTACTTATCTGCGCAAATGACATCTCCCACGGATGGGCAAGGCGCCTGACCAGTGGCCGCCGCCGCTTACGCATATTACCGGGCATGAGCCTGCAAGTCGGGGCGCCGCTGTCAGCGGGTCAGCGCGTTTTTCTGGCGGGAGTTGATCGTTGACATCTGTCCGCAGTTCGAGCAGGTGATGCGGTAGGACCTGGACGTGGTGAAGAGGGGTATGAAGAACAGCGTGAATTTGGTGGCGCGTTCTTCGAGGTGGTGGTGGACGGAGAGCCCGCAGGACTGGCAGGTGGCAACCCGGCCCGGCAAGGAGCGCAGGACGGTTTTGAGACCAAAGAGCAGAAGCATTGTTTGTACCTTTCAAAAACGTCATAGTGACCGCTCATGCGGTGGTTGGTTCTCCCGGYGTCGGGAGGTGCGCTGTCAGGCCGGAGAGCAGGATGCTGAGGCCCTGGTCCAGTTCGGCTGCCCCGTCGTAGTCCGTGAGCACCGGTCCCAGGGCGCGGAGGCGGGGGAATTCCTTCGCCGGCAGGCGGTGCAGGCCGAGGCGCAGGAGCGCTTCGTTTTCGTCCGGATCGACGATGAATTCCTGCAGTTCATTGAGGATGTGGCCGTACAGGAACCCGTAGTAGGCCCGGTAGACGTGCAGCGCGTCGGCAGGGGCGAACCCGGCGTCGATCAGCAACGAGAGGATCTGCTCCAGCGGGCGCAGCGTCCCCAGCGGGCGCAGGCCCAAGGGCGTGGACAGCGGCCGGGTCACGAGCAACGGCACGACGTTCGGATGCCGCAGCGCCAGGAGGCGCAGGTCATGGGCGATCTGCCGGAGCTGCGCCTGCCAGTCCGGGCGGTCCGGGCGGTCCGGGAAGATGGAGAGCTCCTTCAGGACAAGCTCTGTCACCCCGTCCAGCAGCGCGGCACGATTGGCGGCGTAGCGGTACAGGCTCATCGGGTCCCGGCCAAGGTCCTGCCCCAGCCGGCGCATGGTGAGCGCGTCGAGTCCTTCCGCGTCCACCAGTGCCAGTGCGGTGGAGAGCACGAGGTCCCGGCTCAGCCTGGGCTTCTCCCCGGCAGGCTTCCCGGCGGCTTTCCCGCCGGCAGGTGAACCGTCGATCGGAGTGTTTGAGGGCGGCACGGGTTTCCATCCTGATCTGATCGGATAATCGCTGGTTTCCACGAGGCAAGGAAGCTTGCTTCCTGCCTAGTCTACGGGTAAAGTCTACATCGTAGACAAGGTCTAATACAGGTCCTACGAAGCGGACTCCAGCGCACGGCCCACCGGCCGTTCACTCCGCCTCAGATGCCCGTGACTGCGCACCACGCACAGCCCGTCCGTACCGCAGAGTTCCAAAGAACCGGGCGACCGCCTCAGTGCCGTGTGCACGCACCGAGGCTCAGCTGCTATAGCCACATGGCGGCACACAGCGCACCCCGCGAAAAGGGCCACCCCCATGGCAAATACGCAGTTCGACCAATTCCTTGCAGAAGCCACCATCACCACCGACGACCGCTCCGAGGCCGCCCTCGGACGGGACTGCCTCTACGGCCTGTACACCAGCTGGTGTTTCCTCAACCAGTGCGTGCCGCGGCCGGAGAGCGAGTTCTGGGCCGCGATGCGCAAGAGGCGCGTCCGCCCCGGCCACAGCGGCCTCCGCATGAGGGGCCCGGCCGCCGCCGACTACATCCTGGCCAGCTACCCCGGCCTGGTCTGAGCCCTTGAGCACCACCGCCAACACCTACCTCCCCCGGGACGCCCACCAGCCCCGCGGGAGCCGCCCCTGGTGCGCCACCTGCGACACCGACCTGCACCTCGCCGTGGACTCCATCACCGTCATGGACCGCCGCAGGGAAACCCTCGCCGTCGCCTTCAACTGCGCCAACTGCGGCGGCTCCCGCGTCCTGTCCACCACCGCACACTTCGTCGCCGCAATCCTGACCCGGTCAACCAACACCGATGACGTCGTGCACCTGGGCGCCCAGTACATCCACTGCGGGGAACCCATGTCCCCCACCGATCCGGACCTGAGAAATTCCCACACACCACTCTCCACCCAGCCGCGGCCAGCAGACTTCCTCCGGGCCTACCTCCGGACCCGGGTACTGCGGTGCCGGTGCGGCTTCCAAATGGAAATACCGCACTAACCCCAGCCACCCGGACCCCAGCGACGCCGCCTGCGCAAACCGTTCTTCCGGTCTCTGCGAGACAACATACAGGAGCGAGTGGGGCCCAAAGCCTTGTGTATTAGTAAGTATGCTGACTAACCTTGGGTATCGGGAATTGCACGGCATTGTTCACATCGAAAGGACACGACGTCATGGGAATTCTAGGATTTCTTCTGCTGGGCCTCATCGCAGGAGCAATAGCCAAAGCCATCCTGCCCGGCAGACAGGGCGGCGGATGGATACTCACCCTCATTCTGGGAGTTGTCGGGGCAATACTCGGCGGATGGATCGGTTCCCTGATCTTCGGCGGCGGTCTGGCCGACTTCTTCGACCTCAGGACCTGGCTGCTGTCAATACTCGGAGCCGTCATCGTGCTGCTCATCTACGGAGCCGTTGCCGGCCGGAGAAGCCGCGTCTGAAGCACGACCGGCCAACGTGGCCGGTTCGGACCGGAAAAACGTCCAGCCCCTTCCGCGGACTGTAAGGAAGCTGATGGATTCCATGGTCCACCGGCCTCAGACTGGGTGCATGGACGACACGGAAAAGCACGACACGATCGCAAAAGTCACTGACCGGCTTGCCGCACGCTATCCGGACGCGCCCCGGCCCCTGGTCACCCAGCTCGTCACGGAAGAATACGAAACACTGGATGCCGGCAGGATCCGGACCTACATCCCGACCCTGGTCGAGCGCGGTGCCAGAAACAAACTCGACCGCGAGTTCTCCGCTCAGGCCACGGAAATCTGAGATCTCAGCGAGACCAGGACCTGAGACCCTTCGGCACGAAACCTCCTGCATGGCCGCGCCGGGCAAAGCGCTTTGTCACAGCGACCCAGTCGGGCACAGCAAGTTCCGTCCCCCCTCCGCCCCCATCCCGGCACCGCTAAAGAAGGACACCGCAGCAATCGGGCCCGTCTGCGTGCCGGCGCGGCTCATCACCGAACGTTGCAGGGGCGGTTCGCTTGCACCAGCGCCACTGACCAGGCCAGAGATGACACTGCAGGAGTCCGGCCCGTCGATCTCCCCAAGGTTTACTGGCTATCTCTAGGGTCCTCGCAGCAGACTCTCAGTATCTGGTCGGGAGGCGCACCCCATGAACTGACCGACCAAGCCGCCGGACCCTGTCCCCATCAATCAATGTTGGGCCCGGCGGCACCATCTCGCTGTAGCTCGCGGGTGAGGCTTCTGGCGGCTGGCGCTACTTCGTAGCCGGAGCGTTCAAGGTCCGGCTACTTGACCTGCGGCAAGAGCGGCTAGTCAGTCCGCTTCTACGTGTTTTGTGAGTTTGGGTGGCAAACGAAAGCGGTGCCCGCGCCATCCCGGTGCAGCCCCTGAGGCAGACCAAGTCGCGGATCAGGCGTTAGCCTTCCGCTTCACCCAGCCCCACACGCCCGTAGCGACAAACAAGATGAGGGCGATGATGGCCAGCCAAATCAGGCCCTTCACAGCAAAGCCAACGATTGAAAGAACAAGCCAGATGACCAGAAGTGCAATTATTAGTCCCATACCGGCATCCTACGCCCCCGGCAAATGCGGCCCAGGAGCTTGCACTGATTGGCACCAGAAGCGCCGCTCTGCTCCCCGCTGGACCCCCGTGGATCTGGACATTGTTGTGGCCTGTAGGCTCAAGGGGCGCACCGGATATCTTGCCGGTCAAGCGTGTATTGGGGGAAAGAGTCGTGAAATTTGTCAAGGTGTCGGCGGCCGCTGCGGTCGGCGCTCTCCTACTGCTCGGTGCTGCGCCGGTCGGGGCCGATGAAGGCTCGGTCATTGATGTCGGTGGCGTTCCCCTAGGTGTTGCCACGGACTCCGCTGGCACGGTTTATGTATCGAACTACGGACTTCCTGGCGGCATCCAGGTACTTCGGCAAGGTGCACGGGAACCATCGCGGACTATTAGCACTGGCCGTTATCCGTCCTCGCTTGCGGCAGCTCCGGACGGAACCCTCTATGTCTTGCAGGGCGGCCCGGGCGGAATGGAGATCGGCGTCATAGCCAAGGACGCGGATGCCGTAACGAAGACCATCCCCGTTTCGCCCGGAGAGCATCGGTTGACTGTCGGGCCGGACGGTTCGCTCTATGTCGTAAACCCGTCGGAGCGCACCTTGTCCGTAATCCTCCCGCGGGGCACTTCAGTGGACCGGAACATCCCTGTTGGCTCCGGCGCCAGCCAGGTGGCCGTGGCGGAGGACGGGACGGCGTTCGTCACGAACCAGTACGCGGGCACCGTTTCTGTCATCCCGCCCGGCGCGGTACGCGCCGCCCGCACTATCGACGTCGGCGCTACCGCTAACCCGCATGGAATAGCCACCGGGCCGGACGGCACTCTCTACGTCGTGATCATCAAGCGCGACGAAGTCGCGGTGATCGAACCAGGCGCCACAACAGTGGCCCGCAGTGTCTGGGTAGGCCACGGGCCACAGGAGGTCGCCGTCGCTCCTGACGGCACCGCATACGTCACGAACAGTGCGGACCAGACCCTGTCGATCATTCCACCTGGAGCTGCAGAAGCAACGCGTACTGTCGCGACGGGCAAGGATCCAGGACGCCTAGCGGTGACGCCGGACGGGACCGTCATCGTCGCGAACCGGGCCAGTGCCGCCCTGACGGTCCTGGCGCCGGCCGCCACCGGGTCTGACGCGGCGTCACCAACCGCCGTTCCTTCACCACCAGCCTCCGCTCAGGCCGCCGGCGCTCCCGAGGGCCAGGGTCCTCCATGGCTGGCTGCTGCGTTCGGCGCTGCCGGGTTGGTCCTGGCCGGTACCCTGGCTACTTTTTGGCGCCGCCACCGGTCCTGACACTTTCGGGACCCGTTTTGGCGCGATCCGCGACGCTTCCCCACCCCATAAATGTCATCCTGCGGACACTGTGCAGAAACCTTCGCAGCGCAGACTGGCGGGTAGGGAGGGCCTTGGAGAGGATGCAGTCATGACAACCAACGGAGAACGCGTTGCCTGCGTATGCGAACAGTTGACTCCCCGCGTGGCAATTGACGACGTGAATCCCGGCGACACAATCGAAGCGGGACGAGACGGACACGTGCGTCATCGGGGAACCGTAACGGACGTCGCACCGCACCTCGGGCTCCTGTGGATCATGGACTTCCTGACGGGCGGGCGCCGGCTAGTGGACACCGCCGAACTGACCATCAGCCACGCACCGTCAACGACTCTTGCAGAGAGCACGGACACGGAGGCGCCCGCGGCCTGAGGTCATGAGGCGGCCTGACGGCATGGGTATCGATGCAACTTTCCGCTATTACGCCCCGTATTGGCGGCTACCTGTTCCCGCTCGGCAGGCGCGGACGATGAGCGTAAACCTCGCTCGAAGGGATGTTCAACATGTCGGACATTCAAAAGCCAGATGCAGCAGATCGGCCGCAGGAAGACCGGACGGCATCCTCCGAAAAGGGCCCGCGCCAACATGGGATCCCCAATAGCGCGACGACGCCGGAAATTGAGTCAACAACATCCTTCCTCATGGAGCAGCTCGCCGCGCTGCTGGCCCATGACCCGGGTGTGCGTTCAGGAACGCAGGAAGCTGCCCGCAAAATGAGGGCGGCTGCCCGTTGCTCCCGGTCCATCCTGGAAATCCACCGCAAATGCTTCCGCAAGTCTGCCGTCAAGCGTCTCCGGGCCGAGCTAAAGTGGCTAGCCAAGTCCGTGGGTCCGCTGCGGCACGCCACTGTCGGCGACGAGCAGGCCCGCGTGCCTGCCCAACAACTGCCCATGCTGAACATGCTGAACATGCTCGGCTTAGGTTTTGCATCGGTCGAAAACGAACCGGGAAACGCATACGAGAACGCCTACAAGAGTGCACTCGCTGCCCTCGAATCCGACCGCTACTTCCACTTGATTTCGGAACTTCAGTCGTTCTGCGCCGATCCGCCTGCAAAAGTGAATCCAGCCGCGCACCACCGCGTGAACGACTGATCCATCCTTCGCCAAGGTACAGACTTGTAAAAGCTACAGCAGGCCAAACTCAGAACGCGGCCGGGCACCTCAGGCCCGGTAGAAGCCAGGCCGCCGCACCCCGCCGTCGGCCTTCCGGAACACCGTTAATCCGTCATCGTGACAAAACATTGTCCGGCCCATTCCGTCGTTCTGGATGATCCAGAAGACGCTGCCGTCCAGGGCGGTCATGTCGATGCGGCCCGAGGCTAATCTTTCGGCACCGCGGTGGATGGCCACCTCGTCTCCCCGGGAAAGCCTGTTCCAGTTTGGGACGGGCTCCAGCGCAAGGGGCGCGGTGTGGATCGGGGCCGCGGCGCGGCTGGATTTGTGCGAGTACAACAGAGTGGACATGGGTTTCCTCAGATAAGAGACACGGGTACAGCTGAGGCGGGCCGAAACCCCGCTTGGGTGACGGCCCGCCTCGTGGTGAAGCTAGAACTGCGCCCCGTCCGCCTTAACGGCGAGGACCGGACGGTCCGCCTGCATGAGGATCCGCTGGGCGTGGCTGCCCAGGATGAACTTGCCAACCTGGGTCCTGTGCCGCAGCCCGATGACAATCAGCGACGCATTGGCCTCCCGCGCCACATCGAGGAACTCGTCCGCGAGGTCGTGCTGATACGGCGGCTGGATGACGGAGGCGCTGACGCCGGCATCCGTTGCGCGGCGGGCTGCGCGTTCCAGGACGTCCGACGGCGCCACGGACTTATCGACCAAGGCCCCCTCGCGTGCGGAGTTCACAATGACCAGATCCTGCTTCCGGAGCTGCGCTTCCGCGATACCTGCGGTCAGTGCCGCCTCACCGGCGGGCGTGGGAACGAATCCGACGATGATGCTCATACCTTCTCCTTGAGTTGTACTGGGGCGGTCTCTTCGAGAGAAGAACCCTTGCGTTTGGCCAGCATGCTCCGGATTCCCGGAAGCACGGCTACCAGGACAAACACGATGAGCAGCGTTGCCGAGATCGGTCGGCTGAAGAAGCCCAGGGGATCGCCGTTGAACACCAGCAGCGAACGGCGCAGGGAGCTTTCCAGCAGCGATCCGAGGACGAAGGCCAGCACCAGAGGGCCCGGCTCAAAGCCGAACTTCTTCATGACGTAGCCGACGATGCCGAAGACCACCACGAGGGTGACGTCGAACATGCTGTTGTTGATCGTGTAGGCACCCAGCAGGGTGATCAGCGCAGTGACAGGGGCAAGGATGGCGGCCCGGACGCGGAGGATCTTCACGAAGATGCCTACGAGGGGAAGGCTCATGATCAGCAACAGGATGTTGCCGATATACATTGAGTTCACCACGCCCCAGAAGAGGTCCGGGTTTTCATCCACGAGCTGGGGACCGGGGGTGACTCCCTGGATAAGGAGTGCGCCGAACATCAGCGCCATGGTGGCGTTGGCGGGAATTCCGAGCGTGAGCAGCGGAATAAAGGAGGAGGTGGCGGCCGCGTTGTTTGCGGTCTCGGGTCCGGCAACGCCTTCGGGCGCGCCTTTTCCGAAGCGCTCCGGCTGCTTGGCCCTCTTCTTTTCCATGGCGTAGGAGGCCATGGACGCTATCGTTGCTCCGCCGCCGGGGAGGATGCCCAGGAAGAAGCCCAGCACAGAGCCGCGTCCGATCGCTCCTGAGGCCTGCTTCAGGTCGCCGCGCGACGGCCAGACGTTGGAGACCGTGGAGGGTGCCTTGGCGGCACGATGGCGCTCCTCAAGGTTGTAGAGGATTTCGCCGAGGCCAAAGATGCCCATGGCAATCGGCACGAAGTCGATGCCGTCGGCCAGTTCCAGGCTGCCGAAGGTAAAGCGGCTTTCGCCGGTGAAGACGTCACGGCCGACGGTGGCCAGCAGCAATCCGATGGCCGCAGCGATGAGTGCCTTGGTTTTGGATCCGCTGCTGATTGTGGCGACGAGCAGGATGCCGAGCAGGGCCAGGGCAGAGTATTCGGCCGGGCCGAAGTCCAGGGCGAAGCTGGCGACGAGGGGCGCGAGGAAGGTCAGGCCGATGATGGAGGCGGTGCCGCCGATGAACGAGCCGATGGCGGCCAGGCCCAGTGCGGTGCCTGCCTTGCCCTGTTTGGCCATCTGGTAGCCGTCAAAGACTGTGACTACCGAGGAAGCCTCGCCCGGGAGCTTCAGGAGCACCGAGGTGATGGTGCCGCCGTACTGGGCGCCGTAGAAGATGCCGGCCAGCATGATGATGGCGGTCACGGGCTCCACGTTGTAGGTCAGCGGAAGGAGGATGGCGATGGTGGCAGCGGGACCCAGGCCCGGCAGCACACCGATCAGCATGCCGATGACGACGCCGATCAGGCAGTACAGGAGATTCATCGGCTCCAGGACAACCGCAAATCCGTTGATCACGGGATTTAGAAAATCCACGGGGGTCTCCTAGAAGAGGTGGGGAATGGAGGCGTTGAGCGCCAGGACAAAGATGCCGTAGAACGACGCAACCACGATGGCGCTGACAAGGAGGGTGGACCGCCACGTTTCGCCGCCCAGGAACCGCATCCAGACAATGCACAGCGCCAGCGCCGGCAGTTCGAATCCGATGGCCGGCATCAGTGCCACCATGAGGGCCAGGGTTACCAGGCCCGTCAGCGGGGCCATCGACATGCGGGTGAACTTTTCGGCGTCGCGGTTGTGCCGGCCGATGATCAGCTGGAACAGTCCCAGGGCCACCATCACGCAACTGATGATGAACGGCCACAGGCCAGGCTGCGGCGCTGCCGGGGTACCCAGGCCCATCGCGACGGACAGGACGAGGGATCCGATGCCGAGGCCAAGAACCACAAGGGAGGAGGCCATGTTGGCCAGCGCCCCGGCAGCCGGCGGCTTTTCCTCTTCCCACTGCGCGGCGAGCTGTTCGGGCGTAAGTTCGTCGAGGTCGCCGTCGGGAAGCGGGCCGGAGGCGTCCCCGCCGGAAGGCGCAACCGCATGGCTGCCCCCTCCGGCGGGCACTGGTGGTGTTACGTTCACAGGGATCACTTCGTTCCGCTGAGGCTGATGCTGTACTTCTCGATCAGTCCCTTGTACTTCGCGGCGTATTCCTTCCACTGCGTGACAACTTCCTCGCCGGAGATTTCCTTAGGCGTCAGCATGTTCTTTTCGTTGAATTGCTTGTAGGCGTCCGACTTGAAGGTCTCCTGGAAGGCCGCGAGCAGCTTATCCTTCACTTCCTTGGGGGTTCCCTTGGGAGCAGCGACGGCCCGGTACTGCGCTACCGGGACGTCATAGCCGGATTCCTTGGCAGTGGGCGTGTCCGGCAGGAAGGTATTGCGGTCCTCGGAGAAGACCAGCAGAGGGGCCACCTTGCCGGCCTTGATCTGCGGCATCGCTTCGCCGAGCTGGATGGTTGCCAGTTCCACCTGGTTGCCCAGTACCGCAGTCAATGCCGGCTTGCCGCTGTCGAAGGGGACGTCGGTGCCCTTCACGTTCGCCTGCTTGAAGAGCACTGTCTGCGCCAACTGGCTGCCGGTGCCGACGCCCGTGGTGCCGAAAGTGATGTTTCGCCCCGCCGCGGTCACGTCCTTGATCGACTTGAACCCGGACTTCTCGCTGGCCACCAGAACGTAGTCGTCCTGGGAAAGGCCCGCGATGATATCAAGGTCATCGATGTTCACTGCCTCGTCGGCAGATACCGCCAGCGGCGTAATGGTGATCAGCGAAGCGTTGATAAGGAGCAGATTCTGCCCGTCGGCAGGCTTTCCCGCCACCTCCTTGGTGGCCAGGGCGCCGTTGGCACCGGGCTTGTTCACCACGGGCATTGGAGTGCCGAGCGTCTTGGATGCGCCTTCGGAGATGGCGCGCGCGATGAGGTCGGTGCTGCCTCCGGGCGCCTGACCCACGGTCAGGTTTACGGGACCGCTGGGGTACTTGGATGAGTCGGCGCTGCCGCCGGCAACGTTGCCACAGGCGGTCAGGGCCAAAAGCGCGACGGCGGATGCCGTTCCGATGATGGTGCGGCGTGATGGGAAGTGCGTCATTGAAACTCCTCGTTGGCACTGCAGGGCCTGAGCCCTTGAAGTGGTTGTGAACCGGGTCACTGCCGGTTCGCTTTTTCGAGTGTAGGGAGCCGCTATGATGCATGTCTAAGCCCAAATGTGCATCGGGTGATACCAGGAAGGCATCATGTTCACTTTCGACCAGCTGGCCGGTTTCGTCGCCGTCGCGGAAGAACTTCATTTCGGACGCGCAGCGGAACGGCTCAACATGACACAGCCGCCCCTGAGCCGGCAGATCCAGAAACTCGAGAAGACCGTAGGCGCCGAACTGCTGGAACGCGACAACCGCAAAGTGGAGCTGACTCCAGCCGGCCGTGCTTTTCTGGACGAGGCCCGCCGTCTGATGGCGCTGGCAGAGCGGGCGCCCGTTACGGCCAGGCGGATTGCGTCCGGCCGCTCGGGCCTCCTCCGCATTGGATTTACCGCGGCCAGCGGCTTCAGCATCCTTGGCCCGCTGCTGGAGGAGATCGCCGAGATCCTGCCCGACGTCGACATAGACCTCCAGGAACTCGTCACGGGCGAGCAGATCATGGGGCTCCAGACCGGCGAACTGGACCTCGGTCTTGCCAGGCCCCCCTTCGACAACAAAATCTTCGACTCGCACCTCTTGTATCGCGAAGCCATGGTGCTGGCCGTTCCGTCGGGCCACCGGCTGGCCGGGCTCGACCGCGAAATCACCAACGAGGATCTCAAGGATGAGCCCCTCATCATGCACTCACCCACCCAGGCCCGGTACTTTTACGACCTTGTGGTTCGGATGATCCCGATTCAGCACGCAAACGTGGTCCACACCGTCAGCCAGATCCTCACGATGGTTTCCCTTGTTGCCGCGAAACGGGGCGTCGCTTTCGTCCCGCACTCAGCCACGCTGCTGGGTATCCAGTCGGTGCACTTCCTTCCTCTACAGAGCAGCGTCAACGACCCCGTTGAACTGCATGCCATCTGGAACCGGACCATCAGGAATCCCGCCCTCGCCAGGGTCCTGAAGTCGCTGGAGTTCCGGGAGCACTGAAGCGTCCCCAGCCACGGCAGTGATGCTGAAAGCGCATCAATGCATACAAAAATGAACTTAGACAGGCATCGAATGCCTCCCTAGGGTGGAAGGGAAGCACTCACACGCCGCAGCGACGCGGCGCCGACATGGAGGACCATACCGTGGCCAAATACTCACCCCAGGAACTTGCCAATACCCTCAAGGACGGGCTGCTCTCCTTCCCGGTAACGTCGTTCGACGCGCAGCTGCAGTTCGACGAGGAAAACTACCGCAAGCACCTCGCGTGGCAGGCCAGCTTTCCGGTAGCCGGCCTGTTCGCAGCGGGAGGCACTGGCGAAGGGTTCTCGCTCACGCCGGCGGAGTCCGAGCGCGTGGTGCGTGCCGCCGTCGAAGAAGTGGGCAACGTTGTCCCGGTCCTGGCGTCCGCGGGCGGGTCCACCGCCCAGGCCATCGAAAACGCCAAGGCTGCCGAAGCCGCCGGAGCCGAGGGCATCCTGCTCCTGCCGCCGTACCTCACGGAGGCTGATCAGGGCGGCCTGATCGACCACGTGAGCGCGATCTGCAACGCCACGTCCCTCGGCGTGATCATCTACAACCGCGCCAATGCCATCTACAAGGACACCACTGTCGCCGCCCTGGCGGACCGGCACGAGAACCTCATCGGCTTCAAAGACGGCGTGGGTGACCTTGAGCACGACGCCCGCGTCTACGCGAAACTCGGCGACCGCTTGTTCTACCTCGGCGGTCTCCCCACCGCAGAGACCTTCGCCCTCCCGCTGCTGCAGCTTGGCATGAGCACCTACTCCAGCGCCATGTATAACTTCGTCCCGCAGTTCGCCCTGGACTTCTACCAGGACGTGCGCAACCAGGACCGGGTCGCCGTCAACAAGAAGCTCAACGAGTTCGTGATCCCGTACCTGGACATCCGTGACAGGGTCAAGGGATACTCCGTCTCGATCGTCAAGGGCGGCCTCGACGCAATCGGCCGCTCAGCCGGCGGTGTCCGTCCGCCGCTGCAGAACCTGGCGCCGCAGGATTTCGCAGACCTCAAAGAACTCATCGCCACCGTCTCCTGATCCACCGTCTCCTAGGAGGAAATACCATGACGCTCACCGGACACTCCCTGATCGCAGGGCAGGCCGTCGCAGGCGAAGGCAAGACCACCTTCGGCCTGAACCCCGCCACGAACGAACAGCTCGAACCCGCTTACACGCTGATCACCGAAGACCAGCTCCAGGCCGCCACATCCGCGGCTGCCGAAGCCTACGCCTCCTTCAGCACGCTGGACCCCGAGACCCATGCCGGTTTCCTGGAAGCCATCGCGGATAACATCGAGGCCATCGGCGACGACCTGATCATCCGCGCGGGCCAGGAGACCGGCCTACCCGCAGCCCGGTTGCAGGGCGAGCGGGCCCGCACCACGGGCCAACTCCGTCTGTTCGCGAGCGTGGTCCGCCAAGGCGATTTCCGCGGCGTCCGGATCGATCCGGCCCTTCCGGATCGCGCTCCGCTGCCGCGCGCTGACATCCGCCAGCGCCAGATCCCCTTGGGACCCGTCGCGGTTTTCGGTGCCAGCAACTTCCCGCTGGCATTCTCGACGGCGGGAGGAGACACCGCTTCGGCCCTCGCCGCCGGCTGCCCGGTGGTCTTCAAAGCCCACAATGCGCACCCTGGCACCAGCGAACTCGTTGGCCAGGCCATCGCGAAGGCCGTCTCGGACGCCGGGCTGCACCCCGGGGTCTTCTCCCTCATCTACGGCCCCGGCAGCAGCATTGGCCAGGCCCTGGTCGCGGACCCCGCCATCAAGGCAGTCGGCTTCACCGGCTCACAGTCCGCCGGCATCGCCCTGATGCGCACCGCCGCCGCGCGGTCCGAACCCATCCCCGTCTACGCGGAAATGTCCTCGCTCAACCCCGTTTTCGTCTTCTCCGGCGCCCTCAAGGGTGACGTGGACGCGCTGGCGCAGCAGTACGTCGCAGCCGTCACCGGAAGCTCCGGACAGCTGTGCACATCTCCCGGCCTGCTGTTCGCCCCCGTTGGGGAGGATGGCGACAAACTCGCTGCCGCCGTCGGCCGTGCCGTTTCGGCGTGCGCCGGCCAGACCATGCTGACCGAAGGGATTGCAGCGTCTTGGAACTCAGGGGCCGGGGCGCTCGGCGCCGCCGAGAACGTGGACATCATCGGTGAGGGCACCGTTGGCCCCACCGAAAACGCGCCGGCGCCCACGATCTTTGGCACCGACATCGCCGACTTCGTGGCCAACCCCGTGCTACACGCTGAAATCTTCGGCGCGGCCAGCCTGGTGATCCGCTACTCCTCCGCCGAGGAACTGATTGAAGCGACCAACCGGCTTGAAGGGCAGCTCACCGCGTCGCTGCAGCTCACCGAACAGGACTACCCGACGGCGGCGCGCCTGATTCCGGCGCTGGAACAGAAGGTGGGGCGCATCATCGTCAACGGCTGGCCCACCGGCGTCGAAGTCGGCCACGCCATGGTCCACGGCGGGCCGTTCCCGGCCACGTCCGATACCCGCACCACTTCGGTCGGAACCCTGGCGATCAACCGTTTCCTGCGCCCGGTCGCGTACCAGAGCCTGCCGCAGGAACTGCTGCCCGCGCCGCTGCTGGACGCCAACCCTTGGCAGCTGAACCGCCGGGTCGACGGGATCGTTGCCGAGGCAGCTAACGAGAAGGACGAGGTCAACGCATGACCGCCCAGCCAACCGTTGCCCGAGTGGAAGTCGTACCCGTCGCGGGGCACGACAGCATGCTGATGAACCTCAGCGGCGCCCACGGGCCGTTCTTCACCCGCAACGTGGTCATCGTGACCGACTCTGACGGCCGCACCGGTCTCGGCGAGGTTCCCGGCGGTGAGAAGATCCGCACCACCATCGAGGAGGCCGGAGCCTTCATCACTGGCAAATCCGTGGCCCGCTACCGGTCGCTGCTGCGCGAGATCGCGGCGGAATTCGCCGACCGCGACGCCGGCGGCCGCGGCTTGCAGACCTTCGACCTCCGCACCACCGTCCACGCGGTCACCGCCGTCGAATCCGCGCTGCTGGACCTTCACGGCCAGTTCTTGGGCGTGCCAGCCGCGGAACTCCTGGGCGACGGGCAGCAGCGGGCCTCGGTGCCGATGCTCGGTTACCTCTTTTTCATCGGTGACCGCCGCAGGACGAATCTGCCCTACCTGGTAGAGGATGCGCCCGCTGACCGCTGGGAAAGACTGCGCCGGCAGGAGGCTATGACCCCCGAAGCTGTGGTGGCGCTGGCCGAAGCCGCGCAGGAGCGCTACGGCTTCAGCGACTTCAAGCTCAAGGGCGGCGTGCTGTCCGGCGACGACGAGGTTGACGTGGTCACCGCCCTGGCCAAGCGCTTCCCCGAAGCCCGGGTGACCCTCGATCCCAACGGCGGCTGGCTGCTCGAGGAAGCCATCCGGCTCGGCAAGCGGATGCAGGGCGTTGTGGCCTACGCGGAAGATCCATGCGGTGCGGAAGGCCGGTTCTCCGGGCGCGAAGTCATGGCGGAATTCCGCCGTGCCACCGGGCTCAAGACCGCCACCAACATGATCGCCACGGACTGGCGCGAAATGTCCCATGCCATCCGGAGCAACGCCGTCGATATTCCTTTGGCGGACCCGCACTTCTGGACCATGCACGGGTCTGTCCGGGTGGCGCAGCTGTGCAACGAGTTCGGCCTCACGTGGGGATCCCACTCCAATAACCATTTCGACATCTCTCTGGCCATGTTCACGCACACCGGCGCGGCTGCTCCGGGCGAGATCACGGCACTGGACACGCACTGGATCTGGCAGGACGGACAGGGCCTCACCAAGAACCCTCCGCAGATCAAGGACGGGGCCATCGCCGTTCCGGACGCCCCGGGCCTCGGGATCGAACTGGACCGCGATGCCCTGGACAAGGCGCACCAGCTGTACCTGGAGCACGGCCTCGATGCCCGCGATGACAGCGTCGGCATGCAGTACTACATCGACGGGTGGTCCTTCGACCCGAAGCGGCCGTGCCTGGTGCGGTAGAGTCCGTTCGCTAGGCAAGCAACACAGGCTTCCGCACGGCCGGACCTCCTCCCGCAACAGGAGACGGCCGTGCGGAACCCATACATCTAGATAGGTACATCTAAATAGAAGGGCGCAGAGTGGGCGGCGTTGTTTCCGGAATCCTCATTGTCTCCGCCGTCATCGCCGTGGGCTATTTCGCTGCCAGGCTGCGGATCCTGGGGCCCGAGGTCCAGGGTGCCCTCACCCGCACGGCTTTCTACGTCACCAATCCGGCCCTTCTGTTCACCGTGGTGGCCGGCAGCGACATCCGGGCCGCCCTCGGAACCGACGCCCCGCTGGCGCTGCTGTCCGCAGCGATAGTGGGGCTTCTCTATAGCGTGCTGAGCTTGCTTTTCTTCCGCCGGCCCGTGGCAGAAACCGCCGTCGGCGCCATGGCCAGCAGCTATGCCAACGCCAACAACATTGGTATTCCGGTCTCGCTCTACGCAGTGGGAACGGCCCAGCACGTAGCGCCGGTGCTACTTGTCCAAATCCTTGTCATGGCGCCGTTCTACCTGACGGTGCTGGGACTCGCCTCCGGTTCGAAAATTTCGTGGAAGCGGCTGCTCGTCCAGCCATTCGCCAACCCGATGATCATCGCCTCCGGGCTGGGCGCCGTCGTGGCACTCACAGGCTGGACCGCCCCGGACCTGCTGCAGAAGCCGGTCGACATGCTGGCCGGGGGTGCCGTGCCGATGGTGCTGCTCGCCTTTGGCCTCTCCCTTGCCGGCAGGGCGCCGCTGCAAAAGGACGGCGGCCGCACCGAAACTCTCGTAGCGACCTTCCTGAAAATCGCAGGAATGCCACTGATCGTCTGGACACTGGGCCGATTTGTTTTCGGACTGGAGGGCCAGCACCTCCTGGCCAGCGTGATCATGGCCGCCCTCCCCACAGCCCAGAATGTCTTTCTGTTCGCTTCCCCATACGGCAGGGGCATGACCGTGGCACGGGACGTCATCCTGTGCACCACCGTCCTGAGTGTCGGGGCCCTGCTGGTGGTCGCGTGGGCAGTCGGATAGGTACTTGGCTGACGATCTTTAGGTGAACCCGGTCACCGCCAAGAATGTCGGACCCCTCTGACAGAGTTTTCCTATGGAAGCCATGGGGGAACACGCAGCGGATCACACCGCGGGCCAGGCGGTAACGCCGGGCCTTAGCGCGGCTGCCCTGCTGCGGGGCCGCGCGCTTCGCAGCGTTCCCGCTTCGGCGCCCCTCGTGGATAGCCGGGCGTCCGACGGCGGTGCTGCCGCCGGCGGGTCTGTCACCAGCGGTGCTGTCACCAGCGGGTCTGTCACCGGCGTGACGTTTGCTGGCACCGCGTTCGGTGGCGGGGCGGCTGAGGCCCTGGAGCAGTGTCTGGAGGCGCTGGCATCGGCRGTCGACGCCGCGGACAAYGARCTCGGGCTGGCTTCCTTCCGGGAGGCGGCGGATTTCGCGGACCTGACCGAGGAGCTCTCCCGCCGGGCCGAGCACCTTCAGCTGCTCGCCGCGGCCGCGGTGGAACGGACCCGCACCGAGGCGGTCAACGCCGCCGGACCCGCGGCAAAAGCCACCGGCTGGACCACCGGCTGGAGCACCGACACCGCGGGGGACGTCTCCGGATCCGGAGCGATGTCCGCAGCCGCGGCGCCGGGAACAGCGCCGGGGCCGGCGCGGGTGCGGTCTGTGCCTGCCGATGACGGGTGCCGGAACACCGCCGAATTCCTCCGGGTCCGGCTCCGGATCAGCATCGGCGAAGCCCGCCGCCGGCTCGCCCTCGCCGCGGCCGTGCTGCCCCGCACCGGCCTCAACGCCCACCCCATGCCCCCCGCCTGCGAACAGACCGCCGCGAACCTCGCCGCCGGGACCATCGCCTCCCGCGCCGGAACCATCATCACCACCGCCCTGGACAAGGCCCGCCCCATCACCGACCCCGCCACCCTCCACACCATGGAGGCCGCCCTGAACCGCACCGCCCTGGACAACGACCACGACTTCCTGCTCCGCATCGCCCACCGCTGGACCGACGCCATCGACCAGGACGGCACCGAACCCAGCGAAGAAGAACTCCGCCACCGCCAAGGCGCCTTCACCCGCCGCCCCCGCCGCGGCCTCCACCACCTGGAAATCTTCGCCACCACCGACCAATACGAACACCTCCTCACCGCCATGAACACCGCCACCAACCCCCGCACCCAACCCACCACCACCGCGGACGGAACAGGCTCGGGAACAGGCACCGGCGCCGGCGCGGCCACCGGGGAGAACTGTGCCGGCGGTGACGCGGGCGCGCATACCGGGCCGGGATTCGGCGCCGCGGCCGAAGCCGCGGCCGCGGACGCCCACCTCGAACGCCGCACCCGACCCCAACAACTCCTCGACGGCCTCGTCGGCGCCTGCAAAACAGCCCTCGCCACCAACACCCTGCCAGCCACCGGCGGACTCCGGCCCCAGGTCATGGTCACCATCAGCTACCAGGACCTCCTGAACCGCCTCCACACCACCGCCGCCAACGGCCCC